>CAJMAW010000026.1 GCA_905211485.1 uncultured Lentisphaeria bacterium
TTCCCCCCGCACAGTCCCCGTTTTTTCCTTATTCTCTTTTCCTGCGGCCTTTGTTTTCTCCTCCCCCCCCGGAATCCGGCTGCCTGGAAAGGTTCGAGTGGAGGAAAAGCAAGACAGAAAACAAAGGAAAAATTCCTATGTGTTTCTTGTTTCCTGTTTCATACAGGATCTGCTGTGCTTCTTCGGCGGAGAAGAGTATTGTAACGCTCCCTCTTCTTTTTCGCAAGCGAAGGGGAGGGGATTTTTTATTTTTTCCCGGCTCCGGCGATTTTTGAGCGGAGTTTTGCAGAATCCACTTCTCCTTCCAGATTGAAGGAGAGAGCCCTCTCCCAGTACTGGACGGCCTTGGCCTTGTCGCCGACGGCGGAATAAATGTCACCCGCGTGGTCGAGAATGACGGCATCGGGGGACTCCTCGTTTGCTTCCAGTGCGGCAAGACATTTTTCGATCCATTGGACGGCTTCGGCATATTTCCCGAGCCTGTAACAGACCCAGGCCATGCTGTCGAGGATTTCCATTTTTCCGGGATCGTCTTCCAGGGCGCTCCGGATCAGGGATTCGGCTTCCTCGAGTTTTTGTCCGTGATCGGCCAGAGTGTAGCCGAGAAAGTTTTCAAGTTCAGGATCATCCGGAGTCTGGAGCAGCAGTCCGCGGAGAAGACGTTCCACCGTCGCAAGATCGCCGTTCTTTTCCGCATAGACGGCATGGGTCAGAGTCAGGTCCCTGAGACTCTCCTTGTCCCCGGGAAATTTCTTTTCCGCGGCTGCGCAGGCCCGGCGAATGGCCTCCTGCGCTTCCTTGTGTTCTCCCAGCCGATTATGGCAATGCGCCTCCAGATAGAACTTCTCAAAGGATTCCGGCATCGCCGAAAGACGCCGCAGGGCTTTCCTGTATTCGCCCGACTCGAAAAGCAGCCACGCCGCCCGGTGCAGCACCGGGGGATTGGCCGGCTGCATCAGCAGCGACAGTTCATACGCCCTGAGCGCCTCCAACGGACATCCCCCCTCCTGCAGCGCAATCCCGTAAAGCAGATAAAAGTTCCACGGCACCTGGGGAAAATCCGACAGAATCCTCCTCCATACCCGTGCCGCATTCATGAAACATTCCTGCTTGGAATACACCTCCGCCAGCTGAATCCAGCTGTTCAGATCCCGCGGATTCTCCAGAAGACTTTTCAGCAGAATTTTTTCGATCACTTCCTCCCGTCCCAGATCGGCCAGAAGCGGAAAAACAGGTGAACTTTCGACCACGCCGAAGTGATCGGTCCGGGAAACCGCATTCAGATAAGTTTCAAGCGCTTTGTCCCGGCGGCGGATCTTTTCCCATGCCGGTGTCGGAAAATAGGCAATGGGTTCGGGCCGGAGCCTTCCCTCTGCTCCCAGCGCATCGGAACGGAACAGAAGTACGGCCTGCGCTGTCCGGATGTCCTCTCTCAGAACGGGATCGTTTTCCACAAAGTCGGCGAAACGTTCTCCCCCCGTAAAGTCCTTCTTCGATGCATGAAGCAGAATCAGTTTCGCCAGCACCACGGCAGCCTGACTGTCCGCTTTTCCCGGAGAACGGCGCCGTGTGTCCGATGTTGCGGAAACTCCGCTGTCTTTCCCCTTGTTTTCTCCGTGAAGAATCGTTTCCGCAGTGGCGGAAAGCAGCTTTTCCGCCTCGTCAGGCCGTTTCGCCGAAATCATCAGATCCGCCGCCGCAATGTTCAGCGGCAGCGCATCCGGAAAACGATGGGCAAGCGAGAGAAGCCGTTCCTGGAAGAGTTCGGTTTTTTCCGCTTTTCCCAGCTCGAAAAGCAGAATCCGGACCAAGTGTTCCGCATAAGGATTTTTTTCCAGAGCCAGAATCAGCCGTTCAAAGTCCGGTTCGGAGAGCACTCCGTTCTGCATCCCTTTGAGCGCTACCTCCAGATACAGCGCAAGAGATTCCATTTCCGCCGCTTCTTTGGCCTGCGGCGAAAATTCCCTTTTCGCTTCCGGTGTGGAAGGAAGAGTGTCTCCGCCGATATCTTTTGCGGAAAGCAGACCGCAGAAGAAAAGAATTCCCAGCACCCGGGCAGTCTGTTTGATTTTCAGAAACACAGGCGCGGTCCTTCCGTAAACGGTTTGCATTCCCGCCTTCAGCGACATCGACGGCGGCTTTGAAAGCAGCGGATCCGAAACTCCACGCGTGAACAGCTTCGTTTCATCTTCTGTTTTTTCCCCGCTCCGCGCGCATGCGGAAAACAGCAGGCGCGGCGGAACGGAGAAAGCGCGCAGGGAGCATCGGCTCTTACTTGTTCTTATGGCGCATCGCCTTCAGCATTTTTTTCCGTTTGTGCTGAGCGATTTTTCTGCGGCGTTTCTTTCTGAGGTTTCCCATGTCGGATCTTTCCTGTTTGATAATTGCAAAAAACAACAGACCTTCAATCTAACCCTTTTTTCTGAAATCGCAAATGAAAAGGCGTTCTTTGTGCGTTTTTTTTTACGGTCCGGGATTTGCAAGGGGAAATTTACTTGCTTTTCGCGGCAATCCGGATGACCCGGACATCTGTCAGAATCTCATAGAAAGCGGGTTTTCTTCCGCAGAGAGTCGTGAACGGCATGGTGATCCCCAGAATCAGCCCCAGCACGGCAAACAGATATGCGCGGAGGGGCAGCACCTCCACCATGCAGTCATAGCCGCGGGTGATGAAGATCCCCCAGAACCACATGCCGAAAGTCTGTCCGCGCAAAGCCAGGGACAGCCCGTAATACAGCAGCACGAAGAGCAGCCACAGCGGCGCGCAGAACAGATAAATTCTCTTCAGTTCCTCCGTCCCGCACCAGTAGGCGGAACTTTCCGAAGCAGAAAGACAGTTGTATACCTTCCCGCTTTCCGTATCGGTCCATTTCGATCCGCTGCGGAAGCCTTTGAGAACGTCGTCTGTCTTCGCCGGCGCGCGCGGAGCAGCGGTTTCCATGACGGCCTGGGTTCCTTCTCCCATTCCGGCTGCGCCGTCTTCAGCCGCCGCTCTTCCGGCGCCCAGGGAGCCGATTGCCCTGTTCAGCTTGCCGATTGCAGAGGAAACGGCGGTGGCGGAGGCGTCTTCCTTCCCCTTTTCAGGTGTATTTTCACGGTTTTCACTGACCTCATGATTCGCAGTCCCGTTCTCCGACGAGGCGATCCCCTGTGCATGGAGTTCCGCCCTTTCCTGAGCAACGGCCAGAAGACCTTTCCTGTTGTTGTTTCCGGCGGAAGAGGATGAAGAAGAATCTTTATGCTGCTGGTCTCCGGCTTCCTCCGAGGCTTTTTCAGCCTTTTTTTCCGCTTCCGCAAGCTTTTCCGCTTCCGAACGGAGTTTTTCTCTGAGTCGGAGTTCCTCGGTGACGAAGGGGGAGCTGGAATCTGTCTGTGAAGCGGCTTTCAGGAAGGCCGCCCCCGTGCCGACTCCGCCGATGACGAGCGCCGCGGCCAGAAGGATGATCCAGTCATAAAGAGCCGCGCGCATGCGGAGTCCGAGTCCCGGGGGGTCGGGAACATAGGCGTTCTGGAAGGAGGTCCTGACAGGCGCGTTTTCTTTTTTCTTTTCCCGGGAGAAGACGGATTTCAGGCGGTTCCCGAAGCGGTTCTGCTCTTTGAGCTCGGGATGTACGTCCGGATGATCTTCTCCGAGACGTTTCTCCTGTTCCGCAAGCAGTTCATTGAGAAACGCGAAATCCTCCGCCTTTTTCCAGGCCGGGAGCATGGAGTTTCTGACCGGGGTTGCCGGAAAGACCTTGTCGGTCTCCACCCACTTCATCAAAGTTTCCTGGTCGACGGGGCCCAGGACTTGTTCTTCCTTGTCTTTTACGTAAAACTGCATGATGTGATCCTGTTATCCTCTGGTCCATTGCATCCGTATCTGGATGGAAAACTTAGCGCATCAAAGGCGTTCCGTCAAGACAAAACAGCGTCTGGAACCAGATAAAAGCGTTTTTTCATTTGCAAAGACCGGGGAAGGCGCCAGTTCTCGGAAGCAAAACTCATGCCCGCAACCGTCCCCGGAGGAAAAAAGGCGTCGGAAAGGCCGGGGCAGAGTCCGGAGGCAAGAATGGAAACGGCAGGGTTGTGTCCGAAAAGCAAAACGGTTGTGACTTCCTTTCCGGTCTGTTCCAGGAGATCCCGGAGCGTGTCGGCGTCTCCCCCGTAGATTTCCCGCATTGCGGCGATTTCCCCTGGGGTGAATCCCAGCTCTCTCCCGAAGATTTCCGCCGTTTCCAGCGCCCGGAGTGCCGGGCTGGAAAAAATCAGACGCTCTTCCTCCCTGTTTCCTGCCCTCTTGTTTCCGTTTCCTCTGCCATTGCAGGGAGTGCTTCCGGAGTTCTGGGGATCGGCGGGAAGAAGCATGCCGCCATGCGGCGTTGCCGCCGGAGGCGCGGCTGTCCGTTCCGTTTCACTCAGGGCCATACGGAGTCTGAATGCGTTTTTCTCCGCTTCGCGGATTCCGCGGGGAGTGAGGCGGCGCCGGAAATCCCCTCCTCCGGAAAAGCTTGGAAAGGATTCAGCGGAGGCATGGCGGATCAGGATCAGTGTCCGGAGGAGGACTGTCATTTTTCCGCTCCGGGGGAAACGTCTGAGCGGAAACGCGCTCCGGCGGAGACGGAAAGAATTTCCCCGAAATAAATCCGGTGAAAATCCCCCGCCGGATACAGTTCCTGCGCCTTTTCCGGAGGGATGAACGCGCCCGGCAGCATCTCGGAACGGAAGGTCTTGCGGCATTCCACGGCGAGTTCAGCCTCCTCGAACACGGGGGCGGTGACATGCCGGGCGGGGATGGGAGTGAGTCCGGCTGCTGCCGCCTTGTCCGGGATCTCCCTTCCCGAGCGGGTGCCGCAGAACTGCAATGCGTTTTTCCATTCTCCGCCGAATCCGCAGAGGGTGAAATCGCTGTATCTCTCCAGAAAGTCCACTGTGTGGCGCTGAGGGCGCACGACGATCATGGCAAAGGGCTTGCTCCACATGACGCCGAACGAACCCCAGCCGACGGTCATGAGATTGTAATCTCCGGTGCGGAAGTCGCCTGCCGCAAGAAGGAGCCAGCTTCCGCTCCATTGATGGAACACTTTGCATTGGAACTTTTCAAAAGGAATTTCACTTCTTTTTATTCTGGACGTCATGGATGGGGTCTCCCTGTTCTGTGGATCTGTTTTTCTGAGTGCAAACTTCTTCAGCATGCTGACAATAGGCTTCCTGAACCGTTTTTTCAATGTTTTTCCATACCGGAATGCGGATTTTTCCCGCAGAGAACTTTTCCGAAAGGGGAGGGGACGCCCCGTAAAAGAGAGGGGGCGGCACGACATCGGAAGGGTGTATCCATTTCCGGAGAAATAAGAGAAAATGAAAAAATTGCGAAAAATGAATAAAACTGCTTGCTTTCCATGGAACGGATGCTATAATGTAGTGTCTTGAAAGTGGAGGAAGTGTGGAAAAGCTGCATGGATTTTGCTTCTGACAGAGAAGAGAAAAGACATAATAATTCATAAAGAGTTGAAGAATTTATTGAAATTATACAATCCACCCGGAGGGAAATCTCATGTCTGACGAAATGTATGAACCCAATGAGGCGACTGTCACGCAGGAGGAAATTCTGCCCAGCTATCTTCAGGAGGAGAAGATAACGTGGAAGGACATCTGCAACCATCTGACCGGTCCGATCATCTCGCTTGTCATCCACATTATAGCGCTGGCTGTTCTGGGGACGATGATTCTGTCTTCTTCGGAGCCTCAGCGGGAGGAGCTTCAGGTGGAGGTGAAGAACGTGGACATTACGGAACTTCCGGAACCTCCGCCCGAACAGGTGCAGCCGGAAGAGGTGGTGACCGAGTTTGCGGATGTGGAAGTGGAGCGTCCGACTGTTTCGACGGATATTGCGAATGTGGAGGTGACGGAAAACATCAGTGTTTCCAACACGATTGCGGATGTGGTCGATATGCCGGACACGATTTCCGTCAAGGTCAACAATTCTGCTTTGAAGCTGACGGGAGTGTATGCGTCCCGAACCGATTCCGGGCGGAAGACATCGCTGAAGCAATACGGGGGGGGCGGCACGGAGCCGGCCGTGAACAAGGCTTTGATCTGGCTTGCGAAAGTGCAGAACGAGGATGGTTCCTGGGGAACACCCAAGTCCAAGGACAATCAGCCAGCGCTGACGGCGGTTGCGACTCTTGCATTTCTGGCGCGCGGAGAAACGCCGCAGTCTGCTGAACACGGGGACACGGTTCTGAAGGCTCTGAAGAAGCTGGTGAGTTACGTGGATACGATGAGAACTCCGACCAGTGTGATTGCCAGCGGCGGCAATGGGTATGCCCATGCGATGGTAGCCTATGCGGTTTCGGAAGGCTATGCACTGACAAAAATTCCCATGCTTGAAAGAGCTATGAATAAAATCATCTACTCCATTGTCCAGGGGCAGAACGATCTTGGCGGATTCGACTACAACTTCGGGAAAAACCTGACGAAAGTGGATCCGAAGACTGGGAAAGTTCCCAACGGTTTCAGAGTGGGCGATCCTCGCTGTGACCTTTCTGTTGGTGGCTGGAACTATCAGGCGCTGAAAGCCGCCTTTTCCGCCGGCTGCACGGTGGAAGGTCTGGAACATGCCATTGACAAGGCGGTGGAATGCATTCAGAAAATCAATGTGGGGAAAAACGGATCTTTCTGCTATACCAATTCGCGGGGAGATCTTGGCGGAACGGCTTCCATGACATCTGTCGGAACTCTCTGCCTGCAGTTGATGGGTGCGGGCCGCAGTTCCGAAGCGAGAAACGGGATGAAATGGATTGAAAACATGAAGGTGGGGAGAGATCAGGAAACACTGAAGATGGACTGGAAAAATCCGCCTTCGGGATCCATGCCTCTTTACACCTGGTATTACATGACTCAGGCGATTTTCCAGGGAACAGGTGGGAAGGGCCGTACTTGGACCGCATGGAACAGATCGTTCAAATCCGTGCTTCAGAAGGAGCAGGACAGAGAAGGCTTCTGGCGTTCTCCGCATGATAAATACCGGAAGAATCCCGGCGGATTTGAAAGCGGTGCGCCTCCGGTTCTTGATACCAAGACCGGGAAAATGATGGGCGGTGGGACTTGGACGGATCTCGGATGCAAAGTCTGGTCCACAAGCATGTGTACGCTGATGCTTGAGGTGTATTATCGCTTCCTGCCCACCTTCAAGGTGAGTGAGCATGAAGGCGGAGGAAGTTCCTCGCAGAATGACATCATGGAGAGTTTTGACGACCTGACACTCTGATTCTGCCCCCCTCAGAAGAAAGACAGGGGAACTTTCTTCGGCAAAGACGACAGAACACCGCTCGGACATGAGAGATGTCCGGGCGGTGTTTTTTCATATGGCTCTAGCATGCATAATGAAGGACCGCACGTTGCATTAAGCATCGAAGTATTCCGCCAGACAATAAGCTCGTTGGACCTCGGTCCGGCTTTTTTTTAAAGTGGCACCAGAGAAGAGAGCCCCGGAGAGAACACCATGCTTGACCGTTTGCCAGAGTTCAAAGTCGTGCGGGAAGTTCTCTAGAATGAAGCCGGAGTAGGGGGGCTGTGGGAAAAAAGGAGATGGGAATGATGATCTATGCCGTTTTCTCCATCCTTCAAGAGGCCATTATATTTTTCTTTGTCTGCCTTTCCCCTTTTTTCAGCAGTATTTCTTCCCATTTCACCGTATGGTGATTTGACAAGGCTGGGAAAGGGTTTTTGAATTTGAGGGGATTGGCATATAACAATCCTTTTTTTCATTCGATCAAATCCGCTGAAAACTTGTCATGGCCAAGCGCAACTATTTCATAATTTTTATGAGACGAAAGGGAAGCTGGAGGTCGATGTCACGGAATATATTGATTACTACAATTCATGCCGAATACATCAGAAGCTCGGCCAGCGGACTCCTATTGAGGGAGAAGATAATTTTTTGCTTTGAAATGAACTCCTGTCCCAATACCGTGGATTAGGTTTGGCTGATTGGATTGAGCTGAAAAAACGAAAAAAACGGTATATTGACCTGTCTCAATAAGCCTGTCCAATATACCGTCAGCATATCAAATGGTGGGCGCTGGGGGACTCGAACCCTCGACCTCTACCGTGTGAAGGTAGCGTTCTAGCCAGCTGAACTAAGCGCCCAGATTCATATCCTGTTACTATAATGGATCAAATCCAAAAATCAAACCCAAAGATGAATTTTTTCTCTCATTCCCATCTCTCCTTCACAAGAAGACGGATAAAAATGAATCCTTATTCAGAAACTTCTTCCCCTGAAATTTCCACATCGACTGTCAGCGGAGGATGTGATCTCGGCTCCGTGGAGATCAGCCGGATCTCCGCCCCGTTTACCATAGGCGGAGTAAACTCAAAATCAATCCCCGCAAATGCCTCTTCCAACAGGGCTTCCCATTCCGGATCGTCCGCACGGATCAGAAAGGCTGGATCCTGCGGATCCTTCCCGCGTGAATAAAAAAGAACTGGTTTCAGAGAAAGAGACTCAATGCTTTTTTTCCCCAGTCCGGCAGAAGCAATGTCGGCACGGCCGCTCCTGAGCATCCCCGGAATTGCTTCCCGGGAGAGTTCCAGAAAACGGACACGGAATCCAAGGCGTTTTGCTATTTCACGGATCAGTTCCGGTTCCACCCCCGCAGGAGACCCGTCCGCCGCCTTCCGGACCAGGTCCTTTTTCCCCGGCGCATAGGCGCATGTGAAGGCCTTTTCCCTCAAGATCGATTCCAGACGCATCTTGGAAACTGCGCCTGCGGGTTTACTGGCCGATTTCGTTTCCTCTTCCGGAGCCGGAACAAAATCGGCAGAAGCAGGGCTTACTGCTCCTGCTCTCCCCATCCAGTCGGACGAAGCGATGCACCCGGAAAAGAAGAATAACTGCACGGAAATAAGGCTCAGAAGGATCAGGGGAAAGCCCATCATTCGTTTTCCTCTTCGGCAAAGCATTTGTTCCTCTTTCTCTTTCCAGCTTCCGGGATGCAATTGAAGATTTCCTTTCGTCTCGTCTCCCCGTGCACATTCTTTTTCCCCCCACGATTCTCCCCCGGTTTTCCCATTGTTTCCAGCCTGACCTCGGGGAAGGGCAAACTCTGTAGAGGGGGTGAGGAGAGATAGCGGAGGATATTATATTCCCTTCGCCCGGGTTCTGCAAATTTCTTTTTCAGAAAAGATCTTTCCGTTTTTTGACACTCTCTTTTTTGACTTCCGGAGTCAGGAAATTCATCTGGAAAAAGATGCGTGAACTTTTGACAATAAGGATTTTTTGTGCTATAGTATGAGATTGCCAGTTGCCAGAAAGACTGTTTCCGCATGCACTCCTGCGGGAGATGACAGAACTGAATGGAGACCTATGCTGAATTATCAATGCGCCAGATGCGGAGGGACTTTTGAAGAAGAACCCGACCGGGATGACATGATCACATGTCCGTACTGCCTGGAAAAGACCCCTGCGTGCGATGTCGATTTTATTTTCCCGCAGGGATATCAGATTGGAGGGTTTGAAATTCTGCGTCTGATCGGGCGCGGCGGCACTGGGAATGTCTATCTGGCGAATCAGGTGTCCATGCAGCGGCCCGTGGCCTTGAAAGTCCTGCTCAAGAGCCAGACACGGGACAAGGGGTCCCTGATGCATTTTCTGGATGAGGTTAAAACCCTCGGGCGCATTCAGCATCAGAATGTGGTGACCGCTCTCGATGCCGGAGAAGATAACGGAATTTATTTTCTCGCCATGCAGTTCGTCGCAGGAGACACTCTGGACGCACGCATTGACAACGGCGGTCCCATTCCTCAAAGCGAAGCTCTGGATTATGTGCTGGACATTGCAAAAGCACTTGACTACGTCTGGCAGAAATACAAGATGTTCCATCGCGATATCAAGCCAGGGAACATCATCATCAACGAGGACGGCGAGGCCGTGCTCCTGGACATGGGGATCGCCCAGAGCCGCGGCGAATCGAGCATCCAGAACGGACATATCGAAGGATCCCCGTTCTACATGAGCCCGGAACAGATCCGGGGGGAAAAACTCACCTGGAGCACCGATCTTTATTCGCTGGGGGCAACACTGTATCATCTCGTGGTGGGAGTGCCTCCTTATGACGATTCGTCCGATATCATGCGGATTCTGGAACAGCATACTTCCGCCCCGTTCCCCATGCCGGAAACAAGGAATCCCTCCAGCCGGATTTCTCCGCAGCTGATTTCTCTGATGCGCCGGATGATGGCGAAAAAACCGGAAAAACGTTTTGGAAGCTGGAAGCAGTTTCTTTCAGAAGCAAGGAAAATCAGAAAATCGCTTCCCGCAAAAAAGGCAGGAGCCCAGCTTGATGCTGAAAATGCGGCCAGACAGAAAAAACGTCTGCTGACCCGGAAGCAGAATACAAATACGGTGAAAACCCGGAGGCAATCCGGGAATCCTGTCATGTTGGGCATCAATTTGCTGATCCTACTGGTGATTGCCTGCGGGGTCGGATACTACTTCCTGGCCAGAAACAACACGGCAAATGCCATTCGCTATTATGACGAGGCCGCGGAAATGTTGAAACAGGGGGATGAACATCTGGAATCGGCTGTTGATCTCCTCGGCACAGCGCGGCTTCTCGCAGCAAAAACGGGAGTCGATCCGGAGAAAAGAAAGAAAATTCATGACGCTTATTTCAGGCTGAAGAAAATTTCCGAGTCCCGTGCCGCTGAAGACGCCCGCGTCCAAGCCCTCCTTGATGTCCAGAAAGACCAGTATGCAAAACTGAAAAACACCATGAGCGAAATCCAGGAAGCTCTCCGCAAGGGAGAAAACGTGGATCCTGCCAGAGCCGAAGCGCTTGTCAGTCAGTTCAAGGAGCTGATGGCCCAACTTTCCGAACTGGCTGTGTCCTCTTCCAAAAACAAGCAGGAACTCGAATACTGGAACGGTTTCCTGAAGAGGGACCTTGCGTTTTGCGAGGCTTTGAAAGGAAAAATCAAGCACACGAATTCTCCGGATTCCAGAGAAATTTCTCCGGATGGAGACGTCTCCTCCTCCCCCGGTGAACTCTCTTCCCCCGAGAATTCAGGAAGGAAAGTCGAGAAAGGCGAAGGAAAAGCGGGAAAGGAAACCGCTGAACAGCCAGCCGATCCCGTACTTGCGGCCAAAACTGGAAATTGGAAGAATCTGCTCCGCAAAAATCTGGTGGTGACCTGCCGCCGTTCCGGACCCGCGGCGGCCGCTGAACAGCTTGTTCTGCCCGATTTCCTGAAAGAGGAGAAGGAGGACTCCTCGGCCGCCCAGCAGACCCTTCTCCTCCAGACCGAACGCTGGCTGACGCAGATGAAGGCTGTCCTCCGGAACGCGCAGAACTTGGCCGAGGCTCTGGGAAATGTGAAACGGGAACTCAGAAGAACTTCCGCCATGAAACTTTTCAGCATTTCCCCGGAACGGAGAAAAGAAGTGTTTGCTTATCTGCTTCTGTACGGATATTTCGCGGAGGCCGGAAAACTGGCGGATACTTCCGCCGCAAAGCAGGAGACTCTTGAATTCGCCCGTTCTTATCTCTCCTGGCGCCTGGGGCTTCTGGCGAAACAGAACGATGCAGAGATTGCGGGAAAGACTCTGGAGGTCCTGGACCGCTTGTATGGATCCATGCCGGAATATCTTTCTCTGAAAAAATCCATCCTCGGAGAGACGGCGGCAAGGAACAGGAGGGACTGAGTCTGCATCGTCCTTTCTCAGGAGTTTCTGCGTTTCGCTTTCATTTTATTTTGATCCACTGTTTTGCTTCAGCGCCCTTTTCTTCCCGCTCCGTTCTGTGTTTTCTTCACTGTGCGGCAGATCATTCCAGGATCAGAACAAGGAATCATGGAGGGAAAAAGAGGGGGATTCCTCCTGCCGCCGTTCTGAGCGCATCGTTTTGAGGAAACGGAAGAAATACTGTCCGGCCTCCCTGTCCATTCCGCCCACCCGTTCGTCCTCATCCATTTCCGGAAGCGGATGACGCGGATTGAAAAATTCCACGATGTGAAAACCACAGCAGTTCACATAAAAATGGAGATTGCGTTTCTCAAAATACGGAGTGAAGGTTTCCCAGGTCTCGGTTTCCGGATAGAGCTGTTCGATGCGTTTCCAGATGGCGTGTCCGAGTCCTCTGCTCTGGGTCCCTGCGCGGACAAAGAGCAGCTCCAGATGATTGTGACGAGCCGCGGGCCCGATTTTGAGGACCGCGCCTCCTTCGATGCGCCCGTTGATCCAGGCGGCATATGCAATTGCATCCGGGGCATGAAGAGACTGGTCGATATCCCGTTCCGGAAGGATGGTCTCCCGGCAGGGACCGTATTCCGCTTCATAGCCGCATTGAAACGCCTTCTGCATTTCGTGCTTGAATTCCGGAGTGTCCCCCTTTTCCAGAGGGAGGAGTTGAAAGTCTTCCATTGTGCAGGCTCCTTATGATGAAGGGTGGCTGAGAAGGGACTTCTGTTTCTTCTGCTTTCCCCTGCTTCCGGCGCCGAACCAGAAATACAGGAGGATTCCCATAAGCAAAATCCGTGAGATCGGCATTGCAAGCCAGACTCCGTTCATTCCGAGCCAGAGCGGAAGCGTGAAGATGCAGAGCGGCAGCGCCAGGAAGGAGTCCCCGTAAATCAGCCAGGAGGCTCTGGCGATGCTGCCCGTGGACTGATAGTAGAATGCCGCCACGCGGATGACCCCGAGCAGAAGAAAGGCCGGGGCGGAGAGCAGGATTCCGTGCATGGCAAGAACCCGCGCGTCTCCGGAAGTCAGCCCCATCCATCCGGGGATGACTCTGTGCATGGCAAAGGAAAACAGCATCAGGACAATTCCGGAAGCGAAGGCAAAGGCATATCCGTAATTGCCGAAACGGTTCTTACGCCGATGCTTGCCGGCTCCGTACATGGAGGCGGAAAGAGGCTGGATTCCTCCGGCAATTCCGGTCATGAACATGGATCCGAGCGCTTCCAGAGAGGAAACGACCGTATATGCCGCCAGTCCGTCAATTCCCCCGTAACGCAGAGACTGCGCATTGTGCATGTAGAGCATCGCGATGATGGAAAGCATGTTCCCGAAAATCGGAAGCCCCGTGACGTTGATGGAGCAGATCATTTTCACATCCGCTTTGAAAACAGCGGCGGAAAAGCGCAGTTTTGTTGCAGAAGAACAGAAATAGATCACTCCGAATATGCAGGCGCATCCCTGGCTCGCCACGGTTGCAATCGCCGCGCCGACAGCCCCGAAGGAAAAGTAAAACACAAAGACCCAGTCCAGCACGATATTCCCGAGCAGGCCCGAGACGATCAGAATCATGGACAGGGTCGGGTGCCCGTCATTGCGGATCACTTCCAGGCACATGGACATGAAAATGGCGAAAAACACCCCTCCGGTCAGAATCCGGCAGTAACGCAGGGAAATGGGCATGAGCTCCTCCGTCGCCCCCAGAGCTTCAAGAACGGGCTTGAGGACGGGCAGCGCCGCGGCTGTCAGGAGCAGGCTCCACCCCAGCACCAGAAGCAGCGTCTGAGAAAAACAGCTCTGCGCCTTTTCCTCTTCTCCTGCCCCGCGGTACTGGGAAATCAGAACCGCTCCCCCTGAACCGGCCAGAAAACCGAACGACTGCAGCAGCAGGACCAGAGGCCAGGTCACCGCAACCGCAGCCAGAGCGGTTTTCCCCCCCGCCAGACCGATGAAGATCGTGTCGACAATCGAAAAGGATCCGCCGATGAGCGCCGCAAAAACCGAGGGCGCCACATATTGCCAGAATAAACGGGAATCTTTCTGTTTCATGTTTCTGCATCCGGTATTCGGGGGGTGTCATTCCCCGGGGGAAGGTGTTGAGTTCGCGTTCCTGTCATCATCCCTGCCGTCCGCGTTGAGTTTCAGGGCACGGTGGAAGGTTTCCGCATAGAACTCGAGGGCTTCGACAAAGTCCGGAACGGAAAATTTCTCCGCCGTCTTCCTCATCGCGTATTCCTCCGCCGCATGAATCTCCGAAAGAATGATGTCTGCAAATTTCCTGCCTTTCCCCGTCAGGCGCAGATAGCATTCCCGGCGTTTCCCCGGAATCGGTTCCAGCGTGATGTATCCCGCACTCCGGCATTCGCTGACAATCGTGTTGATCGTGGAAAGGGGCAGAAGCCATTGGTGATGCAGCTGGCTCTGCGAAAGATTCTCCTCATTGGCAAGCGCATAGAACAACACCACAATGTTCGGCTTGAGTGCCATGCTCCGCCCTTTGACCAGATAGGCGTGGTCGATTACGTTTGTGGCGTTGACCAGTTTCCGGATGAGACTGCGCATGGGAAGAATGGTTCCCTTTATGTTTCTTTCCTGTTTTTTTATTTAATATAACTACGAATTCGTAGTTTTCAAGCGGGAAGGCGTGAAAAACAGCGTTTTTTCGGGGAGGGAAAAACAAGGAAAAGAGAGAGGTTGATGGGGAATGGATTCCTCCTTCCTAGATTCTGTTCGCTCTACTGATTTTTTTCCGTATTGATACTATATTTTCTTCATGGAAATGATATAGGGACAATATGAGAAAATCAAAAAATATTTGCCGCGTCAATGCGGGAATGTGAGCATGAACAATCTCCAGTTGCTAAATGCGATCTTGTATGTCGTCATGGAAAACGCCTGTAAAAGGAAGGCATTTCCGAAAAACTATGGGAATTGGCATACAGTTTATGTTCGAGAATGAATCGCTGGAGCAAAATGGAGTTCTTCAACGCCTTTTTGAAGAGTTGTAACGGGAAAATATCATTAAAATCAAGTTGGAAGCAGTGTGCCTTGACCGCACAAGCATTAAAGTGCATCCTCATGGGAGTGGCGCATTAAAATAATGGGAAACAAAAAATTAGTCGTTTCCGAGGAGGACTTGGGACAAAAATTTATATGGTCACCGCATCTGACCGTGTGGCTGTTTCCTTTACACTCTCAAGCGGGAATGCAAGCGATGGATCAGAAGAATGAAAATTGTTAAGCCTTTCTCCTCACGATAAAGCTCACCGCTATCTGGATCGAGCTTATGAAGGAAATAAAACTCGTCTTCTGGCGATCAATCATGGATATATTCCAGTTGTTCCTCTGAAGCGGAATAGGAAATTTCCTTTGAAATATAACAGGGAACTCTATAAACAATAAACGAAGAAATACGGTCGAACGATTTTTTTTTGCTAATCAAGCGATTTCGCAAAATTTTCACTTGCAATGACAAGTTGTATATCATATTCTCAGGATTCATTTTATTTGCCATGATTACAGATTTGACGTTCTCGTATAATCAATTTATTGAATTCTCAGGATTCATTTTATTTGCCATGATTACAGATGTAATAGTGTGAACGGACTCTGGTATGGGAAAAGTATCTGGTGTTCTCATCGGCTGCGGAACTTTTTCTGGAACGGGCCAGGGAAAAATTCGGGATGAAGGAATGAGATGCCGGATTGGAAGTTTACTGCACAGGAATTTCGGACATGCTCTTCCCTTTTTTACGCAGAGCGCGGAATAACCAACCTTTTCTCCGCTTTTTGCTCAGTCAAATGTTAGTATCATTTCCGAAAATAGTTACAAGATCCTCCTTCCGCAGTTGTAAATCCCAGCAGAAGGCGTAAAGTATCTTTACATAAAATCTACTGCAGAGAGAACTATGCCTGTAATTATAGATCATCAACTGAAAGAGCAAATTCCTTATGATTTCAGGCATTTCCCGATTTCCTTCTTTCATGATGAATTGGCAAATTTACCGCAATGGAGCGGTCCTTTGCATTGGCATCCCGGATTTGAGATTGCAACAGCGGAAGCTGGGACTCTGGATTATCAGATTGGTGAAAAACATATTATTCTCAATGCCGGAGACAGCATTTTGGTAAATGGGAATCTGCTTCACGGGATCAGGCAGATTTCCGGGAGTAGTGCAGATCCATTTCCTAATATCGTTTTTTCCGGCAGTTTGATTGCTCCGGAAGGAAGTCATATATATGAAAAATACATTATGCCATTTCAACAATGTGATGATCTGCCTTTTGTTTTGTTTTCAAGTGAAAATGAAAATCTCAAAATTATAAATAATCTTATACGGGACATCTATCATTGTTTTCGGGATCAGCCGCCATGTTATGAAATGATGATCCAAAGAAACGTGAGTTGTATTTTTGAATATATCTATTTGAATATAAAAACGCTTCCACGTTATAAGTCAAATCGTATTCAACTTGTCAATCAGATACGCCTGCAAAAAATGCTTGATTTTATTTATAGTCATTACCGCGGGCATATTTCTCTTAAAGATCTTGCCAGGGCAGCAAATGTGAGCCGCAGTGAAGTTGGACGTTGTTTCAAGGAGTTTATGAATGGTTCTCCAATTGAGATACTTATCCAACACAGACTTCAGACAGCATCGAAGATGCTGTCTGAAGGAATATATACAATTGAGGAGGTCAGCACTTCCTGTGGTTTCAACTCTGTAAATTATTTCCGCAGACAGTTTAAGAGCAAATATGGAACTACCCCCTCCGCATTCCTGGAATCCACCCGTGTCCAGAAAAAGACAATCTAAACCCCATATGGAATTGTCTCACCCACCCCGCCAAAATAATAATTTGGGTAAATAGTGCTTCTTTTTTGGGCATTGCTGCTTTGATGTCTCCTATTTCTGGTGATATCGTATCTAAGTCATCACACAGGAGATATTATGCCAAATCAGAAAGACTATAAGAAAACATTGACAGCCTGTTATCTCGGATTTGTCACACAGGCGATATCGGCTAATTTCACCCCTTTGCTCTTTTTGACTTTCAAGGGAACCTATGGTGTTCGACTTGAAATGATCGCATTGATTCCTCTGACTTTTTATTTGACTCAATTGCTTGTAGATGTCGCTGCTGCGAAATTTGCAGATAAAATTGGATACCGGCGTTGTGTGATTGGCTCTCAGGTTTTGTCATCAGCAGGTTTATTGTCTCTGACAATTTTACCGGATCTAATGTTGGAGCCATTGACTGGAATTTTGATAGCGGTGGTCCTGTATGCTATTGGAAGCGGCTTGATTGAAGTACTGTTAAGTCCGATTGTTGAAGCATGTCCTTTTGAAAATAAGGACGGGATCATGAGTTTATTGCATTCTTTTTACTGCTGGGGAGCAGTAAGTGTGATACTAGGATCAACTTTGTTTTTTGCTGTATTGGGCATAGAGCATTGGAAAATCATGACGATACTTTGGGCCTTGATCCCCTTGTATAATGCCATAAATTTTATCCACTGCCCCATTGAAAAACTTGTTGAAGACGATAAACGTATGAGCATCCGTCAGTTGTTGGGAGTTCCAATGTTCTGGATGATGATATTTTTAATGATTTGCGCAGGTTCATCGGAAGCTGCGATGAGTCAATGGGCTTCAGCGTTTACAGAGTCGGCTCTGAAAGTTTCAAAATTAATTGGAGATTTGGCAGGGCCGTGTCTTTTTGCAGCGTTTATGGGAATTGCCCGTATGCTGTATGGAAGGATGAGTGATAAACTGAATTTGATCAAAACCATGCTATTATGCGGTTTTTTTGCTGTTGTATGTTATCTGTTGGCATCTTCGGCATTCTGGCCAATATTGGGATTGATTGGATGTGCTTTCTGCGGACTTGCCGTGGGAATCATGTGGCCGGGAACAATCAGCCTGTCTTCCCGGAAGTGTCCTGCCGGAGGAACCGCTATGTTTGCATTTCTGGCGTTGGCTGGAGATCTTGGTGCAACCGCAGGTCCTGCAATAGTAGGAAAAGTTGCGGAAGTTACAGGAGAAAACTTGAAAAATGGTTTACTGGCAGCAACGATATTTCCCATTTGTATGACCCTGGGGCTCTTCTTCCTCTATAGGTACTCAGGGCAAAAGAGTTAACCTGAACAGTACGTGATTTTTCCAAAAGTGGAGACAGATCTCCTCCGCCAGGAGAGAAAAAAAGGGCTGCGCCTTCGGAGGGGGATGCACAGCCCCGGTCTTTTCTAGTGCTGCGGAGTCTGTTCGTACAACTGGCGGATGACTTCGAAGCGGTCTGCCTTTGCGCGCTCGTAATCGCCGCAGCGTGTGGTGAGGACAATGGCGAACATTTGCTTTGCAAAGTTCATGAAGACGGTCTGACCGCTCCAGCCGGAATGAAGAAGCGAAGTGCCGAATTCCGAATCGGACATGAGGGAATCGTAGATGATCCAGCCGAAGCGGCGGTATCCGTCGTATTTTTCTCTGCGGTCGGGTTCGATTTCGCGGAAGCTCTCTTCGGAGAAGAGACGCCCGTTTTCATATTCTCCGTGGCGGAGACAGCAGCGCAGGAGCCGGGCCAGATCGGAGGCTGTGGAAAAGAGCCCCGCATTTCCCGTGCATCCGCCGTCCCGGTAAATGCGGAATGCCACGAAGTCCGAGATCTGGCCGGGCCTTTCCGTGTAGATTGTCTGTGCAATCCGTTCTTCCGGCAGATCGACCGGCTTTCCGAGCGAAGTGTTCCGCATCCCGAGAGGAAGGAAAACCTCTTCCCGGCAGAAATCGGAGAATCGTTTTCCTGTCACCTGTTCGAGAATCATGGCAAGGAGAATGTAGTTCCAGCAGGCGTAACTGAAGTTCCCGGGAAGGAAGGGCGGCGGAATCGTCAGCATGTTCCTGAGCATCTCCGTGCCGGATTCGTTGAAGTAGAGGCGGCAGCTTTGTCCAGGGACGTCACCGAATCCGGATCTGTGATTGGCCAGGTCCCGGATTCGGACAGGTGTGGAAAGCGAAGGCTTGTACCCGGACAGGTATTCCGTGAACGGAGCATCGAAATCAATCAGGCCGCGGGAATGGCAGACGAGCAGGGCGCTGACGGTGGCGGCGGCTTTCGTCACGCTTGCAACGTCTATGACGCTTTGCGAATTCATGGGGAAAGTCAGGGTGTTTTCCGCAAAGCCGAAGGAACGGTCGCAAAAATTGCCTTCCAGCGTTCCCGCAAGGACGGTCGCGCCGTGGATGATTCCATCGCGGATATCCGCCTCTAGAATTTCTTCATACGTTTTCATCTGCGAATCTCCATAGTACGTCTTTCATTCTTCTTTTTTTCATCAGTCTCTGTTTTGGACTGTCTTTTCAAAAACGTCGGGTTGCGGGATGCGGAACTCGGGGCGGCTGGTCTGGGAAAGGAAAAAATTCCAGAATTTTTATCCTCCCCGGAACGGGAGCGGGATCCTTGTCCTCGTCTTTTCTTCCTTTTCCCGGAGTTTGTGACCCCCCTCCTTTCCATCTTTTTCCTGTTTGCTTCTGCGGCGGCACAGGGATGGAGATCAGGATTGCGCGGAGGAATAATATGTTGCTCAATCTGTCCAGATGGCCCCCTGAGTGCTGTGATTGGAGTATTCGCCGAAAGGATTTCTCCATGCGTAAGCCATATAGGTTTTCTGGGAGAGGGCGTTCTGGAATTCGCCGAAGGGAGTGAGCCTTACATGACCGTCGACGAAGATATTGTTGGATCCGATCTTGTAATGAGACATCAGCCAGTTTTTGGCACTGTTGATGATGCTGTAGGCATTGCTCATGTCACAGATAGCGGGGCATTTGTCCGGGGAGCGGACATTGATGGTGTAGCGCCTGCCGTTCTGGTCGATGAAGACTCTGACGGTTCCGGGATAATTGATGTTCGGACAGGGCGTCGGGCTGTTGGCGCCCGGCGTGGTCCATCCGTGCCATTTTGTCTGGAGACTGTTGGCGTAATTGTGCGAACCGAAGTAATAACTGTAGTTGGATCGGTAGGCATTGGTTCTCCACATGCCGAGCAGCTGGGCATCGGAACTCACCCGTTTGTCGTAATCGGTGCAGGAGTGCTTCACGCGGACGAAATCCTTCTCCTTGTGAATGGGAAAATATTTCAGGAACCAGTCGTTGTTGAGCACATATGGGAACGATCCCCCGTAAATGGGGCCGAACCCGTCATAGTCGTGCGCATAGCAGGTGAGGGCGAGAAACTGCTGCTTCATATTGCTGGCGCACATGATGACCAGAGCCTGCTTCCGGGCGGAATTCAGCACCGGAAGCAGCAGAGAGGCCAGAAGTCCGATGATGGCGATGACAACAAGAAGTTCGATCAGTGTGAATGCCCGTGGTATGAGTGCCCTGGTGAATATTCGTGTGACGAAACATCTGCTGCACTTCATCATGGAAAAATCCTCCCTGTATTCTTTGGCGGAGACGGGGAAACGGACAGAACAACCCCTCCCTCGCTCCCGGAGCGGACGGGTCCTCCCGCAATGGGGGGAACGATTTCTTTCGTTTCCAGACCGCCTTGCCGCAAAAAATGTGTGCTGAATTCCTTTTTCTGGAAAAAACTGCGGTTTATCAGAAGCCGTTATTCCTGCGCCTGGTTTCTCTTCTCCACGGACTCCCATCCGTTGTCCCACAAACCGGAAGTTGTTGTGTCCGGACGCATGCAGGAAGAGATCGGAATCCCTTCCCGGCGATTCAGGGGATCGTCCATGCCAATGAAATCATTGGCAAAGACATAGGCATGGGACATCTTCCGAATTGAAGATAACATGATCCATGGAAATGTCAAGCCGCGGAATCTGTGTCCGGAAAAGATTTCATGAAAAGATGCAGCCCTCTCCCTTTTCCCGGCGAATCTGGCTGGTTCCGGGGAAAATCCATGAGAAATATGGGCAATGTGAAAAAAAGAATATGCAGGAAAGAACAATTCCCTTTGAGAGGAGAGAGGAAATGAGAGAGAAAATAAGACTGTTTTTATTCTGTTTGCGGGGAAGACTTTTCTTCTGTTTTCCGTGTGAGGGTGAAACTGGAACTGATTACAAACTGTTCTTTTTCCAGAGCCGCTTTCAAGTCGTCTTCCGCGGGCATGGCGATTCCGTCATCCGGGTGGAAGGGGTAGGGGGAGGACTCCAGCTGATCGGGATGGTCCTGACGCCATTTTCCGAAGTCGAGTCCGGAAAGCAGGATTTGCCCATCCCGGACCTCCAGGAGGAAGACGTAGCGCAACGGGACGAAAAGGAAGAGATTGGCAAAATTGAATCCGGGCTGAGTTTCGGAGAGTCGTTCTCTGTCCAGAACGCAGCAGAAAAAGAGATTTTTTTCTGTTTTGAGGGTCCATCCGATCATGGGCCAGAGTGGTTTTTCCTGATTTTTGTCCAACCACGTCACATCCAGGAGATAACGTACTTTTCCCCCGTCCGCATTCCGTGGGACGACCTGAACGGAATTGCCGGATTTCAAATCGACCCAGACACCGGCAGGATCTTTCAGCGGGAGTTCATCCGGACTGGAGGCGGCGCCTTTTCCCTGCCAGTCATTCTCCATCACAAGCGCTGTTCCCGTGCATCCGGTCAGCATTCCCAGTGCTGTGCCGAGAGCCGCCAGAAGACAGACGCAGACATGAAGCGGTTTTCCTGCCATGAACTGGTTCATACGCATGATTCCTCCTTGTACATTATTGGGTAAGTTGATTATGAAAGGGTGTTTATGAATTCGGTTCTTCAAAATTGCCGCTTTTCACCTCAGGTGCGTGCTGTTTTTCGGGCTTGAAGAGGAGCGGTGTGCCGTCCTTTTCCGCGAAACGCAGATACATATCCCAGGCGCCTCGGAAATTCAATGCCTTCAGAAGCAGACGGTTTTCACCCTTCCGGAGAGAGACTGCCGCATGACGCGCATCTTTCCGGTTCCCTCCTCCGCGCGGGGAATTGACGCTCAGAACTTCCTGACCGTTCAGCCAGATCCGGATATTGTCGTCATTTCCCAGATGGAGGATTGCTTCGGGGATCTCCCTTTCCGTTTTCAGAATCGTCAGTGCGTAGAGGACGGAATTGACCGTGTTTGCCCCGCCTCCGTAAAGGGTGTTGAAGTCATAGCGTCCGTCCGGCAAGGTGGAGGCGGTCATTTTCCAAATTTTTCCTTCCGGGAGGATGGAAGAACAGTCCAGCTCCGTTTCATTTTCCAGATACGGGTGGTTCAAAGCCGTTCCGGGTGTCACGGTTCCCCGGTTCAGCAGTTCTCCGAAGGGGAAGAGTCCGAGCACGGCCCAGTGCCGGAGATAGGAGGATCTGAGAGGAAAACGGATTCCGGAAGCAGAAACTTCCTTCAGGACGGGTGTTCTCCCGTCCCAGTCCGCGAAGACACGGACCGCTTCCGCGCGCCTGACGCTCCTGGATGCTCCGGGCACCGTGATTTTTTCGATGGCGGGCGTTTTTTTCTTTTCTTTTTTCCCGCTTTCATTTTCCATTCGCGGCATTCGTTCTCCCGTCAGCACCAGAAGCCAGTTGCATACGGAGGCAATCGGCGCCCGGAACGTAATGCACAAAAAGGCAAATCCCAGAAAGCAGACAATGGAAAACAGCACAATTCTGCGATGAAACGTTGTATTCATAAATTTTTCCTTCTTCCGGAATGAAAAATCGCATGCCGTGTTCAGAAAAGCATGACAGGACATGACGGACTTGGATTCCCTGAATTTGGATTCCCTGAATAAGTCTAGCACTGAATTCCCGGCTTTGCAAGAGCTTCCGTCAAGCTTTTCCCGTTTCATGCGATTCTGCGCGGGAAGCACCCCCCTCCTTGACATCCTTCTCCGGAGGGGATATATTCCGCCGGAAGCTCAGGATATCTTCCCCCGTTTCCCCCCTTTTTCCTTCTCCCTTCCCGGAGGAGAAGAGGGGAAAGGGAGGATTCCGGCAGCAGAGTGAATCATACTGCACGACGACTGCGACTACTGCTGCCGCCACTCCATTTGCGGCATGAAAATGACAAACAAACAAGGCTTTCCCGGCATGAAAATCGGTATCATCTGCATCGGCGACGAACTCCTGAAAGGAGCCACCCTGAACACCAATCTCGCATTTCTGGGACAAACCCTTCTTTCCGAAGGAATGATAGCGGAACTGTCCCTGGAAGTCCCCGACCGTGGAAAAAACATACTCGACGCTCTGGAACTGGCGCTGGAAAAGACCGATCTGATCCTTACCACGGGCGGACTCGGTCCCACGGCGGACGATGTCACGAAGGAATTCATTGCGCGCCGTTTTCAGAAACGTCTTGTGCAGCACGGGGAGACTGCCGTCTCCATCATGAACCACTGGAAGACGCTGCATCATTCGGAAATGCCGCCGAGGGTGCTGAATCAGTCCCTGATTCCGGAAGGGGCGGAGGTGATCCCCAACCGCTGCGGAACGGCGCCCGGGCTGATTCTGCAGACCGCTTCCTCCGATCCGTTTCCCGGGCGGACCGTCATTCTTCTGCCGGGGCCGCCTTCCGAACTCCGGCCCATGTTTCAGCAGGAAGTGCTGCCGCGCCTGCGCAGTCTCAGGGAGAAGAGATTGTATACGAAACTGTTCCGGATCTGCGGAGTCGGGGAATCTTCCGTGGAGGAACGGATGCTGCCGGTGATCGGGGCGTGCCATCCGCTCTCGGTTGCCTACTGCGCCTCCCCGGAGATGGTGCGGCTTTTTCTCAGCTCCGCCGATTCCGATACGCTCGGATATGCCATCCGGGAGGTCAGGAAAATTTTTGACGGTGAACTGCTTTCGGATTCTTCGGAAACGCTGGCGCAGGAAGTTCTTTCCCTGCTCCGGAGTCGGCAGGGAACTGCGGCCGTCGCGGAGTCGTGCACGGGGGGGCTGCTGGCCAAACTGTTCACAGACATTCCCGGATCCTCGGATGTCTTCAAAGGCGGCGTTGTCGCCTACTCCAACGAGATCAAGACCCGTTTTCTGGGCGTGTGTCCGGAGACGCTTGACCAGTACGGAGCGGTCAGCCGCGAATGTGCTCTGGAAATGGTCCGCGGTATTTCCGAACGCTTCCATGTGACCGCCGCCGCCGCGCTTACGGGCATTGCCGGGCCGGACGGAGGATCCCCGGAAAAACCCGTGGGACTGGTGTGGATCGCGGCAAAGTTTGAAGACCGGATCATTGTCGAGGAATTCCATCTCCGGCGTACCCGGGAGCAGATTCGGGAGCGTGCCGCGGCAAAGGCGCTGAACCTGCTCCGGAAAATGATTCTCGGGCAGCCTTGTCCCGAGCAGTCCTGATGAATCGGAAATGATGCCGTGACGCATAGGATATGGGCCGGGAGCGCTGCTCCGCAGGAAGATCCGCGGGAAGGGGGGAAAAATACGGTTCCGGAATCCGCTGGAAGGACAGTGCGGCTTTCCCTTTCCGGCATTGACAGGCAGTGAAGTCTCCTTTTGTGAAAGAAAAAACATTTTTCCTTTTTTCTGCGTGGAAAGGAAAGAAAAATCCTTTTTTTCAGAAAAATTTCTTGACTTGAAGGGAAAAGGGGATTATAATCTGTGAAAGCTGTCACACTTATTCAGAGATCGAGAGAAGTTTCAGAGAATCGGGAGAAAGATCCATCATGAAACCGACAAAAGGCATTCCGGCACGGACAATTGAACGCATGGTTTTATATAAACGCCTTCTGGCCGATCTGCAGTCGAAAGGCCAGCGGACGCTGTTTTCCCACCAGCTGGCTGCGCTGGCTCACAATACGTCGGCGCAGGTCCGGAGGGATCTGATGACGATCGGGCATGGCGGAAGTCCGCGCAAGGGTTATGATGTTGCGGAACTGATCCGGAAAATCTCGGAGATCCTCGACGGTTCAAATGACCGGATCATCGCGCTGGTCGGGGTCGGCAATCTCGGGCGTGCCATTCTTTCCTATTTCACATACCGCCACCCCGGGCTGACCATTGTGGCGGCGTTTGACAGCGACGATGCGAAAGTGAACCGCGTCATTTCCGGCTGCCGCTGCTATCACATCAGCAGCTTTGAGGAAAAGGTGAAGGAGCTCGGGATCAATCTCGGGATCATCACCGTTCCTGCGTCCCATGCGCAGGAGACTGCGGACCGGATGGTGGCGGCGGGAGTCAAGGGGATTCTGAATTTTGCTCCCGTCCCGCTGAAACTTCCCGATGACGTTTTCGCGGACCGGATCGACATCGCCAGCTCGCTTGAGAAACTCGCCTATTTCGCGGACCGCCGCTGAGGCTGAGAGGGAGAAGTACGGGATTTTCGTGAAGAAGAATCCGGGAAGACGTGTCGATGCACCTGTCGTTTCGATGTTTTGAAGTTTCGATATTCCGGTCGTTTCAGGCTTCCGGTCGGAGGAGGGGGAGACAAAACGGCCTTCTTTTTTCAGGCCGCGCTGTTGTAAAACTCTGTTTTCCCGTGCCGGTGACGCCTGAAGAATGAGGGGAAAGGAGTCGTTGGGGAAGATGCCGGAGGAAAGCAAAAGACGGCTCGAAACCCTGCTGGAAAAGTATAAAACCGACAGGAGCGCCGGACTGCTCGGCGTCCTTCAGGAGATCCAGGAGCAGGAAGGCTGCCTCACTCAGGAGGCCATGAGGGAGACGGCACGGATTCTCGGGATTCCCCTCAGCAGCGTTTACGGGACCGCAAGTTTCTATCCTCAGTTCCAGTTCCATGAAAAGGGCCGCTATCACTTCCGGGTCTGCCGCGGGACGGCCTGCCATCTGAAAGGCTCTTCCGCTCTGCTCCGCGAACTGGAAAAACAGCTGGGCATCCTGCCGGGAGAGGTGACTTCGGACGGCCTTTTCAGTCTGGACGCCGTCCCCTGCCTCGGCGCCTGCGCGCTTTCTCCGGCGCTGGAACTGAATGGAGACATCCTTCCTGAAGTCACTCCGGAAAAACTGACAGGAATCCTTGAAGAATGCCGGAAAGGAGAAAGGCGGAGCCCCCATGGACAGCAGCCACCGCTCTCAGAACCAGAAGAAATATGATCCTGTTTCCGCCGCCGGACTGCTTTCCTTTGAATCGGTCCGGTCCCTTCTGGCGGATGATTCCTCCATCACTGTTCCGGCCTCTGTTTCGGCGTCGGCGGGGGAAGGGTCTTTTCCGGGAATCTCCTCTTTATCGGGATCAGACTTTTCCGCCCTTTCCACCTCCGGGCTTCTGGAGTCCATGGAAGAAGACACGGGCGCGGAGAAACGCATTCTCATCACGGTGGCGCTCTCCTGTTCCGCGGCAGGAGCGGGCGCGGAGAAAACATTCAAGGCGGTGGGGGAGTATCTTCTTGCGCAGCATTGCGTGAATGCCGTTCTTCTGCCGGCGGGGTCGGACGGGTTTCTTTCGGGAGCTCCAGTTCTGTCCATCCGTTTTCCCGGGCGGACGGCTCTGGTCTATCACCGGATCACGCCGGAAAAGGTGCCGTCTCTTCTGTCCGCGCTGTTTTCCGCCGTTTCCGTTTCCGGAGCCGGGCAGCACTTCGGGGAGCCGCTTTTCCCTCCTGCGGAATCTCTGTTCGGGCAGAAACGCGATCCTCTGGCCCGTCCCTGGGAGGGAGTTCCTTTTCTGGAAGATCATCCTTTCTACAGCGGACAGGTCCGGGTGCTTTCCCGGGACTGGGACGCAGTGAATGCGTCCCAGCTCTTTCCTGTGCTTTCCCGAGGCGGTTACCGGGCGTTTGCAAGGGTGGTCCATCTGATGACGCCTTCGGAGGTCTGTGCCGAACTGGAGGCAGCCGGCCTGCGCGGCCGCGGCGGAGCGGGATTCCCGACGGGGAGGAAATGGCGTGCTGTATTGAATGCGCGCAGTTCCCGGAAATATGTCGTCTGCAATGCCGATGAAGGAGATCCCTGTTCGCTGGTCGACCGCGCCCTGCTGGAAAATTCCCCCCATCTGGTTCTGGAGGGTCTGGCGATCGCGGCCTATGCCTGCGGCGCCTCGCGCGGATGCGTCTATCTCAGGCCGGGGAACACACTGGCATTCCGGCGTCTGGAGGAGGCACTCCAGGAACTGAGGGGAAACGGACTCCTCGGGGAGAACATTCTGGACAGCGGATTTGATCTGAAGATCGTCATCCGGAAAAGCGGCGGAGCGTTTGTCTGCGGGGAGGAAAGCGCGCTGATCGCCGGGATTGAAGGGCGCCGCGCAATGCCCTCTCCGCGTCCGCCTTATCCTTCGGAGCGCGGTTTGTACGGGAAGCCCACCGCCGTGAACAATGTCGAGACGCTTGCGCAGGTGCCGGGAATTCTCTTCGGCGCTTCATTTCAGTCCATTTTTTCTTCCGGAAGGGATTCCTCCGGGGAAGGCGGCGGAGAAAGGACAGCAGATCGCAAGGAAGACAGGCCACGGGAAAATCATCCGGGCCCTTCCGGACGAAAAAGAGGATTCCGGAACACAAAGCTCTTTTCCCTTTCCGGAGACATTGCCAGACCGGGAATCATCGAAGTTCCGATGGGCATCACGCTGCGGGAGATCGTCTACGGCATCGGAGGCGGCGTGACGGGCGGGACACGCTGCAAGGCCGTCCAGATCGGCGGTCCTTCCGGCGGCTGTCTGACCGAAAAAGATCTTGACCTGCCCCTTGATTTCGACTCCCTCAAGAAAGTCGGCGCAATGATCGGTTCCGGCGGCCTTGTCGTCATGAACGACAAAACCTGCATGGTCGAAGTTGCACGCTTCTTCATGCACTTCACCCAGAACGAATCCTGCGGCAAGTGCACCACC
>CAJMAW010000027.1 GCA_905211485.1 uncultured Lentisphaeria bacterium
CGGGTGCAGGAGATGCAATCCTGCCGAGGAGTATGAGGGCGAGGAGCCCTCATGCTTTTTTACTTTTTTTAAAATTTCGTGCTCCGCACGACCAGCGTCTCGCCGCTGGAGTGCGACAAGGTCACGGACCTTGACCTCGAGAAAAATGTGTTGTGCATTTTTGCAATTTGGCCTTGCTTTTTTCCCCCTGTTCTGCCAGAGGAAAAGAAAAATCAGAATCCAGTTTCCCTTTTCTGTAGGAGAAGGATATATTATCAGGAATGGTCACGGCCGGATTTGCAGACAGACCGGAACATGGAACATCAGACCTGCGGAGTAACACAGCCCTCTGTCCGCACTTTGTCCGCGCTGTGCAAAAGAAGTTGGAGATTGCTGTCATGTCAAAATTCACACCGGGGACGACCTGCATTTTCTGTAGAGACTGGAGAAAATATCCCTCCGCCGGAATCGTAGTCTTCTGTGGAAGAAAAATCCTCTTCCGGGAAGAAACGGAGGAGACAAAAGAGCCGGGCAGGACAGACGGAGAAAAGAATGTATGCGCCGTCTTTCCCCGGGCCTCGGAACTGCCTGAACACTGGTTCCGCAGAAGCAATGCGGAAAACAATACGGGGAACGATGCGGGAAACGATGCCGCACTGAGAATCGGCGAACTGAACGGGGAACCATGCTTCTGCCTGGAACTGGATGCACTGCCGGAACTTCCGCCGGGACTTCAGTGTGGAGACATGCGCTTGGTCCTGACACGGATGCGGGCGGGTTCTTTCTATGCGGGATGCCGCGCGAAAGAACTTCTGTTCTGGCGGAAGCAGCACCGATATTGGGGCGCATGCAGTGCGCTTCTGCAAGAATCCGCTTCAGACGCTGCACTGTTCTGTCCGGATTGCGCTGCGCGATATTACCCCCAGCTTGCCCCCGCAGTGATCGTGGCTGTGATCCGCGGGGACCAGATTCTTCTGGCACACAACCGGAAATTCCGGTCCGGCGTACATGGATTGATTGCGGGATTTGTCGAGGCGGGCGAAAACGCGGAACAGGCTGTGATCCGGGAAGTCATGGAGGAGACGGGCATCCGTGTGGGGGATATTCGCTATCTCTCCAGTCAGTGCTGGCCGTATCCGAACTCCCTGATGCTGGCGTTTACCGCCGAATACGTCTCCGGAGAGCTTCGTCCGGACGGGACAGAACTTGACAGCGCGGGCTGGTTCCGGATGGATGCCCTTCCCGAGCTTCCCCCGCCCGGAAGCATTGCACGGCGGCTCATCGAACTTTTCAGACGGACCGGTTTCAGAAAGGAAGATGCATGAAGATCAAATTGTTCCAAATACATCTGGATGAAGTGGATTCAACGAATAATGTGCTGAAGGATCGTTGCGGAGAACTGCCGGATGCGACCTTCCTGAGCGCGGATTTTCAGAGAGCCGGGCGGGGCCGTCTGAACCGCAAATGGCATTCTCCGCGCGGGGAAAATGTGTACGCCTCCTTTCTGATGAAGAGCTTTCAGGATCCATTCACGGCGACACTGGTATCCTCCGTGAGCGTAGTCCGGACCCTGCGTCATTATGCTCCGGACGGAGCCTTCCACATCAAATGGCCGAATGACGTCTACAGCGGGGAGAGGGCGAAAATCGCAGGGATCCTTTCAGAATATGTACCGGATTTTTCTTTTCCGGAGCAGTCCGGGAAAGGCTCTGTCATTGCGGGAATGGGGGTGAATGTCAATTCCGGAGCGGAGAGTCTGAGCTCCTTTGATCAGGATGCGACCTCTCTCTTCTGCCTTCTAGGACGGAAAATAAATCTGAAAAACTTTACGGAAAAACTTGCTGAAACCCTGGAGGAATGCTATATTTCCGGATTAAAGGATCCGGATTTGCTGTTTTCCGAGTGGAAACGGGAAAATTTTCTGATCGGCAGACAGCTGGAATTCCTCTTTCCCGGCGGGGAACGCATCCGCTCCGAGTTTGCGGACATCGCCCGGAACGGAGAAGCCCTCATCCGTATGGCGGATGGATCCCTGAGGCCCTTCGGCTGCGGAGATGTCCGGGTAATCAAGGAATCAATGAACTGATTGAATAAGAACCAGAAACAAAAAACAGGGACAAAAAAACGATGATGATCGAAGGTCTCAAAGCGATGGTGCTCGGAATGGGCATGGTCTATGTCTTCCTGGTCATAATGATCTTTCTGATGAACATTATGGCGAAGGTGCTCGCGCCTTTTGCGGACGCGCTGGAAAAACCCGTTGCCGCTCCGAAGAAGAAAGCGGAAAAGAAATCCGACTCGGCAGCTCTTTCCGCCGGGGACCGCATTCTTGCGCTGGCCGCCATTGAAGCCGTGAAAATGCATCGCGGCGATTCCAAGTGAGAAACAAGTCAAAATCAGATAAAAGAAGAGATCTCTTCAAAAGGAAGCAAGAAGCAAGATGAAAAAAATCAAGTTTATGGACTGCTCCTTCCGTGACGGTTTCCAGTCATGCCTCGGAGCGCGTGTGAAAACAGAGGATTTTCTGCCCGCCCTCGACGCGGCCGTGAAAGCGGGAATCGACTACATTGAAATCGGAGGCGGCGCGCGTTTCCAGAGCCTTTACTTCTATTGCCAGGAAGACGCCTTCCAGATGATGGACAAATGGCGCGAAACCGTGGGGCCGAATGTGAATCTCCAGACCCTTTCCCGCGGAGTGAACGTGGTGGGCCTTTCCTCCCAGTCCAGCGACATTATCGACCTTCATGCGAAACTCTTCAAGAAACACGGGATCACCACGATCCGGAACTTCGACGCCCTGAACGATGTCCGGAATCTTGACGTTTCCGGGCGCGCGATCGTCAAACACGGTCTGAAACACCAGATCACCATCACGATGATGGGTCTGGCGCCGAATCTGAAGGAATCCTATGCGCACACGCCGAAATTCTATGAAGACCGTCTGCGCGAGATTCTCGACAGCGGGATCCCGTTTGACTCCCTTGCCTTCAAGGATGCGTCAGGGACCTCGACACCCGTTACTGTGTACGAGACGATCAAGATGGCGCGCGCCCTTCTCGGCAAGGACAAGGAAATCCAGTTCCATACGCACGACACCGCGGGAATGGCCGTGGCCTGCAACTGGGCAGCCATCACAGCTGGAGCCGATGTGATCGACCTTGCGATGGCGCCGCTTTCCGGCGGAACCTGCGAAACCGATATCCTGACTATGTACCATCGTCTGCGCGGGACGGAATATACGCTTGACATTGATCCGGAAAAGATCCTCGGAGTCGAAAAGATCTTCAAGGCCTGTCTGGACAAATACTTCATGCCGCCCGAATCCATGCAGGTGTCTCCTGAAATCATCTTCAGCCCGATGCCCGGCGGTGCGCTGACCGCGAACACGCAGATGATGCGTGACAACAACTGCCTTGACAAATACGATCAGTGCATTGAGGAAATGCGTGAAGTCGTTGCCCGTGGCGGCTTCGGAACCTCCGTCACGCCAGTGTCTCAGTTCTACTTCCAGCAGGCGTTCCGGAACGCGATGCAGGGAAAGAATCCGGACGGTTCCTGGAAGATGGATCCGAACGGTTACGGAAAAATGGTCCTGGGGTATTTCGGGAAGACTCCCGTCGCGCCGGATCCCCAGCTGGTGAAATGGGCTTCGGAACAGCTGAAACTCGAACCGACGACGAAGTCTGTCGTGGAACTCAACGACGCCAATCCGAAACTGGGCGTGAAGTACAATACGGAACTTCTGCAAAAGGAAAATCTTCCTGTCACGGAAGAGAACATCTTCATTGCCGCGGCCTGCGGAGAGAAGGGGATTGCCTTCCTGAAGGGAGACCGTCCCCTTGGAATCCGTTACAAGGCCGATGTGGAAGCGAAGGCGTCCAAGTCCGATGTTCCCGCGGCGTATACTGTGACGGTGGAAGGGAAGACTTTCAACGTGCAGGTGAAGGAAGGCGGAGTCATCACCGCGGACCTGAACAGCCAGGTGGTGGAAGGAGGCGCCGCAAAGAAGACTGCCTCCGCGCCCGCCGGAGGATCCGGAAACGCAGTGGAAATCAAGTCTCCGCTGCCCGGGACGATCATGCGAATTGAAGTGGCCGCCGGAGACGTGGTTGAAGCCGGCGAAGTGGGCGGTGTTATCGAGGCGATGAAAATGGAAACCGAAATCAAGGCGGGGAAGGGCGGCACGATTGTGGACGTCCTGGTTTCCACCAAGGAGGTTGTGACCGCCGGACAGCCGATCCTTCTCATAGAGGAGAACTGATCAGTCATGCGAGCAATGAAATTGATTCTGTCGGGCATGATGCTGACGCTTTCCCTGGTTCTGTTTGCGCAGAACCAGGCTGAGAAGCCCGGTGCACTGCCGTCCGTTTCCATTGTTGTGGAAGAGTCTGAACTTCTTCCCGTTCTTCCTCCGGTTGCGGAACAGCCCCGGGCCGTCGCGGAGAACGAGTTCCCGAAGAAGGTGGATGAGCTGATTGCCAGAGGGTACAAGCGCGTCCGCAATTTCTCCGAGCCGGACGAACTTTTCGACTGGTATGAAAATCCCGCCGACGGTCGTCTGTATCTGGTCTACATCTGGGGGGATGACAAGACGATGAGCCGTCTGATGGCGGATGCCGCGAAAGCGGCTGCGCAGGAGGAAGTGCTCGGCAATGAGGAGAAAGCCTCCGAAATCCTGGACAAAGCACTGGAAACCGTCAAGGAGATCCGTGAGAAAAACGGTCGTGCGACCATTTATTCCATGTCCCTGAACAAGGGGGACAAGCTTGCAGACGCCACGGAAGTGATGATTCTGAAACCCGTTGGCAGAAGCAAAGGAAAGACAAAGATCATGCAGGCGATGAAGGCGGAACGTCTCAAGGAAGGCCTTGCCGTGGCCGCCGCAATCGAGACGGGGGATGTGCTTGGAGAATTCATGCCCGCATTCCTCTTCCATGATTCCCTTAAGATGGGCAGCACGGATGCCCCGATGCCCGGATGGGGAGACTGCTTCATCGGGCTCTGGAAAAGCACCGGTATTTATGACATCTATCGCCAGACGACCGTAAATTTCTCCGAGACCTGGATCCTCGGGCTCGGCCGCGTGCTGATGATGCTTGTGGCTCTGGTGCTGATCTATCTTGCGATTGTAAAGGAGTTTGAACCGCTTCTCCTGCTTCCGATCGGATTCGGCGCGCTGCTGGCGAATATTCCGCTGGCGGGAATTGCAGGGCCGACCGGGATTCAGGGACTGATCTACAATGTCGGGATTGAGTCGGGAGTCTTTCCGCTCCTGATCTTCCTCGGCGTGGGCGCGATGACGGACTTCGGGCCTCTGATTGCCAATCCGAAAACCGCGCTTCTGGGCGGAGCCGCTCAGTTCGGCATCTTCACGGCGCTTCTTGGCGCGCTGCTACTGAGCATTTACATTCCCGGAATCGACTTCAATATCAAGGATGCCGCTTCCATCGGAATCATCGGAGGTGCCGACGGGCCGACCTCCATCTTCCTGACAAGCAAACTTTCTCCCTCCCTTCTGGGTGCAATTGCCGTTGCGGCCTACTCCTACATGGCGCTGGTGCCGATCATTCAGCCCCCGATCATGAAGGCCCTGACGACGGAAGCGGAACGCAGAATCGAAATGAAGCAGCTGCGCCATGTTTCCAAGATTGAGAAGATCTGCTTCCCGATCCTGATCACGTTAATCTGCGCCTTCCTGCTTCCGGACGCGGCGCCGTTGATCGGCATGCTGATGTTCGGGAATCTGATGAAGGAATGCGGTGTGGTGGACCGTCTGAGCGACACGGCGCAGAATGCGCTGATCAATATCGTGACGATCTTCCTCGGTGTTGCGGTCGGCTCGAAACTTTCCGCGGAACAGTTCCTGAGCGCGCAGACGCTGGGAATCCTAGTTCTCGGCTGTCTTGCCTTCTGTGTCGGGACGGCGGGCGGAGTGGTTTTCGCGAAAATCATGAATCTTTTCAGCAAGGAGAAGATCAATCCCCTGATTGGAGCCGCCGGAGTTTCCGCGGTGCCGATGGCGGCCCGCGTGGTCAACAAGGTGGGGCTGGAGGCGAACTCCCAGAACTTCCTGCTGATGCATGCCATGGGGCCGAATGTTTCCGGCGTCATCGGTTCCGCTGTGGCGGCCGGCGTGCTTCTGAAGCTCTGCGGGGGACTGTGATAGAGTCTGTAATCCGCTTTGCATTTTGAAACTCGTCAGAAGAAAATGTCTGCCGCCTCCTCCGGGCGGCAGATTTTTTTTATTACATGGTGCGGATGAAACGCATAAATGCCGTTGAGTTGAGAAGAGAGGAAATCCCTCCTCATATTCCCGGGAGGACTGGCGTGAAGGAGAGTCGGGGGGAAAAAAATTTTTTGTTTTGCTCTTTATGCGGGAAACACCCCGGAGTTTTTTTTACAATCAAGGCAAAGGTGAAGGCAAATGAAGCATTTTTTTCATCATCGGGGGGAAAGCGTTCCGTCGGAGAGACAGTCCTCTTCGGATCCGGAAACATGTTTTTTGCATCCGGCGGGGGAAAAGGATGCGCCGCGGGGGGAAGAAAGCATTGCCGTTGTCTTTTCATCGGATGCTGACACCGGACCCGATGCGCTGCTTTCCGGTCCGGACGGCTCTGCCGAAGAAAAAACGAGGATGCTTCAGGCGGCGCCGATGCCGGAGAAAAAACTCGCGCTCTGGATTCTTTTCCGGGAATTCTTTAAGATTGCCCTCTTTGTGGTGGGGGGAGGATTTGCGATTCTGCTGGTGGCGGAGGATGTGTTTGTGCGGAAATATCCCTGGCTTCGGGAAGGAGAACTTTCCGACATGCTGGCACTGATTCAGACGGTTCCGGGGCTGACGGCTGGGAATGTGGCGATTTACGTGGGGTACCGGGTGGCGGGACTGTCCGGAGCGCTGACTGCGCTGACCGCCGTGGCGCTGCCGTCGTTTCTGGTCATTACCCTGGTGGCGATGGGCTTTGCGTTGATTCCGATGGAGAGTGCGTTTGTCCGCGGGGCATTTCTCGGGGTCAGGACGGCGATGACGGGACTCATGCTGGTGGCGCTGGCCCGAATCTGGAAGGGGTCGGTCCGTTCTCCCGCGCAGCTGCTGATTTTTCTGGCGGGGATTGCGGGTGTGCTGGTGTTTCACTGGAATCCGGGATGGCTGATTGCGGGTGCTTTGATTGCGGGGGTGCTGTACTGCATGGGGATCTGCAGGATTTTTCCCCGTGCTGTGCCGAAAGGGGGGATTTGAGACGTCATGATTTATCTAAACCTTTTTCTGACATTCATGTATTTCGGCTGTTTCTGCCTGAGCGGCGGAGGGGCGCTGATGCAGTTCTATCTGGATGAACTGGTGAACAGGCGTCACTGGATGACGCTTGACGGATTCGGGAATTTTGTTGCGATTTCCCAGGTGACTCCGGGTCCGATCGGAGTGAATCTGGCTACATTCATCGGATATCATCAGGGGGGGATCCCCGGAGGACTGCTGAGCACGGTGGGGCTGCTGCTGCCTTCATTTTTCATGATGTCGCTGGCGGTGTATTCGTACCGGAAATGGCAGGAGAATCTGCTGCTGAAGAGTCTGATGTTCGGAGTGAAGCCGGTAACGGTCGCGCTGATTGTGACGGCGGTGTTCGCCTGTCTGGGAATGTCGGTTTTCACCGCGGAGATTCCCTTCGACTGGATTGAAGAGCTGCTGTGCGGAAACTACAGGAAATATGAGGGAGCGTTCGCCCTGCGGCCGGAAATGTTTCCGATTCTGTTCTTTTCCGTCTGGGTGTTGTACAGAAAGAAACTGAGCATATTGTCGGTGATTTTTCTTTCCGCGCTGGCGGGCATGATTCTGTATCCGGCTTTCGGCGCGGCTTGAACGGAAGAGCGGATTCCTAAGGATGATAAAGAAGAGGGAAAGTTTCCGGTTTTCCCCATTCTTTTCCGGAGAGGCGGGAAGCCGTGCCGGATTGCTCTTTTCAGAGGAGAATCGCGCCGCTTTGTAACGGGTTCGTTCTTGATTTTTGGGGGAACATGACTACAGTAACCCCGCCGGGAGACACCTTGCAGGAGGACAGCCATGTTCCGGAATATGGCAGGAGAGAATCTGCGGAATGCAGTCTGCAGTGTTTTTTTTGAACTCGGATTGGCGGGAATCAGACTTTTGAGAGAGAGTCCTGTCCTCCTCCCCTCCGGAGAAGCTTTCATTCAAATGACGCGAAAGAGAGGCTTATGAATCGTATTCTTGTAACCGGAGGGGCCGGCTTCATCGGTTCCGCCGTGGTTCGGCAGATCATCCGGGAAAGCGCGGATGAAGTCTGCGTGGTGGACAAGCTGACGTATGCGGGAAATCTGGCCTCCCTGAGAGAAGTGAGTTCATCGCCCCGCTTCCGTTTTGAAAAGGTGGACATCTGCGACGGAGAGGAATTGAATCGTGTGTTTTCCGAATTTCACCCGACGCATGTGATGCACCTGGCCGCCGAATCCCATGTCGACCGTTCCATTGACGGCCCGGGAGAATTCATCCGGACCAATATCGTAGGCACCTATGTTCTGCTGGAAGCCGCGCGCTGTTACTTTCAAACCCTTCCGGAAGCGGAGAAGGCAAACTTCCGTTTCCACCATATTTCCACGGATGAGGTCTACGGCGAACTGAAGGATGAAAAGGACTTTTTCCGTGAGACCACGCCTTATGCACCCAGTTCGCCCTATTCGGCGTCAAAGGCGTCCAGCGATCATCTGGTGCGTGCCTGGAAAAGGACCTTCGGGCTGCCGACCCTTGTGACGAATTGTTCCAACAACTACGGTCCGTACCATTATCCGGAGAAGCTCATTCCCCTGATGATTCTCAATGCTCTCGACGGCAAGGTGCTTCCCGTCTACGGGCAGGGCGAGCAGATCCGGGACTGGCTCTATGTGGAGGATCATGCCCGCGCCCTTTGCCTTGTGGTGACAAAGGGAATTCCGGGGGAAACCTACAATATCGGCGGGCACAATGAAAAAAAGAATATCCAGGTGGTGAATACCGTCTGCGATCTTCTGGATGAAATGAGTCCGCGGGCAGGAGGGGGATCCTACCGGGAACAGATTCGTTTTGTCCAGGATCGTCCGGGGCATGATTTCCGTTATGCCATAGACGCGGGAAAAATCGCGCACGAACTCGGCTGGACTCCCCGGGAGACTTTTGAATCGGGAATGCGCAAAACGGTGCGCTGGTATCTCGAAAACAGGGATTCCTGGTGCCGGGAAGTGCTGTCGGGAAAATACGATGAAAGAGAGCGTCTTGGGACAGCTGGGAAAGAAGGAAAAGAAGGAGGGAAAACGGCGTGATGAAAGGTATCGTGCTTGCCGGAGGCGCGGGGACGCGTCTTCACCCGATAACGCAGGGAGTTTCCAAGCAGCTGCTCGGGATCTATGACAAGCCCATGATCTATTATCCGATTTCGGTTCTGATGCTTGCGGGGATCCGGGAGATCCTCGTCATCACGACTCCGGAGGATCAGCCTTCGTTCCGGAGACTGCTCGGGGACGGTTCCCGTTTCGGAGTCCGTTTTTCCTATGCCGTGCAGCCGGCTCCGGAAGGACTGGCGCAGGCGTTCCTGATCGGGGAGGGGTTCATCGGAAAGGATTCCGTCGCACTGGTGCTTGGGGACAATATTTTTTACGGCGCGAATCTGAGCCGTCTGCTGAGGAAGGCCGTGGAGCGTGAACGCGGAGCGACCATATTCGGTTATTATGTCTGCGATCCCGAACGATTCGGAGTCGTGGAGTTCGATGCGGATGGGCGTGCGGTCTCCATTGAGGAAAAACCTCTTCGCCCGAAATCCCATTATGCGGTCACCGGACTGTATTTTTATGACAACGATGTGCTGTCCATTGCAAAAAATATCACCCCTTCTGCGCGCGGGGAACTTGAAATCACTTCCGTGAACCAGCATTATCTGGAACGGGGGGATCTGCACGTGGAAATTCTCCGGCGCGGCTATGCGTGGCTGGATACCGGGACCCATGATTCGATGCTGGATGCCGCGAATTTCATCCGGACCGTCGAGACCCGGCAGGGCCTCCAGATAGCCTGTCTTCAGGAAATCGCCTATGAGAATAAGTGGATGACCGCCGATCAGATCCGTGCCAGCATCGGAGACATGGCAAAGACAAAATACGGACAGTACCTGGAAAACATGATCGGAGAAGACAAATGAATGTGATTCCCGCCGGAATTCCGGAAGTGCGGATTCTCGAACCGAAGGTGTTCGGGGATGCCCGCGGCTATTTTTTTGAATCGTGGAACGAGGCCGCATACCGTTCCGCAGGCATAGACTGCGTCTGGGTTCAGGACAATGAATCCCGTTCGCGCAAAGGCGTGCTCCGCGGACTTCATTACCAGGCTCCGCCCTATACCCAGGCAAAACTGGTGCGGGTAATTTACGGCGCGGTGCTGGATGTGGCGCTGGACATCCGCAAAGGGTCTCCGACCTTCGGAAAACATGTGGCTGTGGAGCTTTCCGGAGAGAACAAGCGCCAGCTCTTTGTTCCCCGGGGGTTCGCACATGGATTCGCCGTTCTCTCGGACGACGTGGTGTTTGCATACAAGTGCGACAATTTCTATGCACCTTCTCATGAACGGGGAATTGCATTCGACGATCCCGCTCTCGGCATCGACTGGCGCATAGATCCATCCGCTGCGCTGCTTTCCGACCGTGACCGCCGTCATCCGCTTCTTTCCATGGCGGAAGTCTTCCGCTTCGCAGAAAAGGATTACGAACAATGAGAAAAGTCCTTCTGACCGGAGGCCGCGGCATGCTGGGAAGAACCATCTGCTGCGTTCTCAACAACTTTGAATTCATCCCCAGTGATCTTCCTGAGGGAGACATCACCGATCCGGAAGGATTTGACAGCCTTCTGAAGCAGACCCGTCCCGACGCCGTCATCCACTGCGCGGCAATGACCGCCGTGGATCAGTGTGAAGAGAGCGGCCCCGCCGGAGAAGATCTGGCCTGGCGCCTGAATGCGTACGGTTCTGCCGTGGTGGCCGCCGCCTGCCGGAGAAATGCGGTCCGCATGATTGCCATTTCGACCGATTATGTCTTCGACGGCGCTCTGGAGCGTCCCTATCATGAATTCGATCTCCCGGACGGCGGAAGAACCGTTTACGGCCGCAGCAAATGGGAGGGCGAGCGTCAGATCCGTTCCCTTTGCCCCGACCATCTGATCTGCCGCGTTTCCTGGCTCTACGGATTCGGCGGACCAAGCTTCGTCCATGCGATGCGGAAGCTGGCAGACGGATCCAGACCTGAACTCAAAGTCGTTTCCGATCAGATCGGGAATCCCACCAGTGCCATCGCTGTGGCTCGGAAGCTCGGAGAACTGCTCGAACGTCCCGCTCTGAACGGGACGTTCCACCTGACTTGTGAGGGAGAGGCTTCCTGGTATGATTTCGCCTGTGAGATCTTTGCTCTTTCAGGCATTCCTCAGAAAGTCGTTCCCTGTTCGACCGCGGAATTCCCGAGAAAGGCTCCGCGGCCCGCAAATTCCAGACTCGAAAAAAGAATGCTCCGTCTCGCCGGACTTTCTCCCATGCCGCACTGGAAGGAGGCTCTTGCTGAATTCCTGCCTCTGGAATTTCCCGCTTCCTGAAGAGAGAGAAAAAAAGACTGTTTCTTTCTCCCATCCCCTGATCTGTGTGATGAGGAGACTTGCCGCTTTTTCCGTTTTTCATCTGCAATCCTTCTCCGCCTTGGGGAAAACAACAGGCGGGAAGAAGAAGCGGGAAAAACCGGAGAATCAGAAGCGGAAATCGCGCTTTCCCTCATGAAGCTCCGTGAGGTGTTTCCGAGCGATTTCCCGGATTTTCTCATTCGGGATGCGCAGGAGTTCCTCGGCAATGAGCTTTTCGCCTTTTTCCCTGGTATCCGGTGAGGCATAATCCTCGAGATATTCCTTGAGAGTCATCAGCGCGTTCGGCTGACAGCAGTTTGCGATCTGCCCGGACTTAACCAGTTTCATGAAGCGGTCTCCGGTTCTTCCCTCACGGTAACAGGCGGTGCAGAAACTCGGGATGTATCCGAGGGAGAGGAGCCAGTTTACGACCTGGTCCAGAGTGCGCGTATCGCTGACGTCGAACTGGGCGGAGTTTTCCTCCTCAGATTCCTGATGAACGTATCCGCCGACGCTTGTGCGCGATCCTCCGCTTATCTGAGAGACTCCCAGACGCAGCACCTTCTCCCGTGCCGCCTTCGATTCCCTTGTGGAAATGATCAGCCCCGTATATGGGACCGCGATGCGGAGCACGGCCACGATCTTTTCAAAGATTTCATCAGAAATGGCATTGGTGAAACAATCCGGATTGATATCGTCCGCGGCGCGGATGCGGGGGACGCTGATGGTGTGCGGGCCTACGCCCTTGGCCGCTTCCAGATGTTCGGCGTGCATCAGAAGCCCCGTGAAGTCATAGCGGTAGAGGTTCAGACCGAAGAGCACGCCGCAGCCGACATCGTCGATTCCGCCGTCCATGGCGCGGTCCATGGCTTCCGTGTGATAGGCGTAGTCGTGTTTGGGGCCGGTGGGATGCAGTTCCTCATAGGCCTTCTTGTTGTAGGTTTCCTGGAAGAGGATGTAGGTGCCGATTCCGGCTTCCTTGAGCTTCCGGTAATTCTCCACGGAGGTGGCGGCGATGTTCACGTTGACGCGGCGGATGGCGCCGTTCTTGTGTTTGATGCTGTAAATGGTCCGGATGCTTTCCAGAACATATTCGATCGGATTCATGACGGGATCCTCGCCGGTCTCAAGCGCCAGACGTTTATGCCCCATGTCCTGAAGAGCGATCACTTCCTGGCGGATTTCCTCCTGTGAGAGTTTCTTCCGGCGGATGTGCTTGTTTTTCAGATGATAAGGACAGTACGTACACCCGTTCACACAGTAGTTGGAAAGATACAGCGGCGCAAACATGACAATGCGCTTCCCGTAAAACTTCAATTTGATTTCATGCGCCAGATCGAAGATTTCCCTGTTCTTTTCCGGGATGTCGCATTCCAGGAGCAGGAGTGCCTCGCGGTGGCCGAGTCCTTTGCAGGAACGGGCTTTTTCAAGGATGGAGGAAATGAGTTCGCTGTTGTGCTTGTTCTTCTCGGCGAATTCGATGCTGGCGAGAATTTCGGCATCGTCGATGAATTCTTCGGCTTTTGACGATTTCGGATCATACATGGCAAGTTTCCTCCGCAGCGCGTTTCCCGTGCTTTTTTGAATAAACTGTTTTGACGCTTACACCCTTGAGCATGCCGAGCTTCCCGGAAATGGAGCTTGCCGTATCGCGCGGCGCATCAATGACAAGGCTGATGATGCAGACCCCCTGTTCCCGGTAGGGAATGCCCATTCTGCCGACAATGCAGTCCCGGTATTCGTGCAGGATTCTGTTGATTTCCTCCGTTGCGTCCTGATTTTCGACAATGATGCCGATCAGTGAGATCCCGTTTCCTGAATGCATGGCGTTTCTTTCCTCCAATACTTAGTTATTTGATGTGTGTCTGATGTTCACAAAAAAACAATCCCCGAAGTCCATATGCCGGACTGCGGGGATGATGAAGAAAGCGCAGATGAAGAAAAACACCGTCTGCCTGTTTCCTCGATCCTGATTCTTCCCCGCCCGGACTTTTTCCCTCCCGGCGCGTCAGCGTGGATCAGAGAGCATTTCTGCTTGCTGAAGAAAGAAAGTACCCCCCTTTGCGGTGGCGCGGAGCCCTCCGCATCGGGAATGTCATTCTTTTCATTCCCTATACTGTATCATTCGACGAGCTGTTTTGCAAGTCCCGGATTTTGCATCCGGAGGTCCGGGAATGATTTCTTAATCGTTTTCTTCCATAATCTTTCTTTTTTTCTTTTCTTTTTTCCTTTTTCTTCTTCTGAGAGGCGGATTTTCTCCGCGAACCTCTGATTTTGCCTGATTTTCTGTTTTGTTTCCGTGAAAAGGTTTTTCCGGGCTGGATAAAATGAAGGGGGGCGATATATTATCAGGAACGAGGCATTCTCCGTCTTACTATTCAGACAGCAGAAAACAGGGAGTGTTCGGCATGTCCGGCCCGGAAGGTCTGTTTTCCTTCCAGGATCCGGGTATGTATCCCTTCGGGGTGGAGTTCCCCTTCATTACCTTTTTTTCAGACAATTTTCCCCTCATCCCGCACGGCTGAAAAGATCTCTCATGGTCTGTCGCCGCCCCCGGATATGCTCCGGAAGGGAAGGTCAGTGCTGCTGGAGTGCGCTGGGGGAGGTCGGGCAGCGTGATGAGAGAAAGGGAAAAAAGAAGAAAGGGAAAGACATTGCTGTCATGGCTGTCTGGAAAAGAAGACTTGCTGAGAAGGCATTTTCGGCTGTCCGGATGAGAGAAAAGAGAAAGGACTTTCCCGATGTGGAAGAATGGATTGACACGTTATTTTACTTTTCGCCAGTTTCACGAACCCGGAGGCTATCTGGAGATCTGGCGGATCGGCTGGCCGCTGATTCTGCTCAATGCGAGCAATACGATCATGATGATTACGAACCGTATTTTCCTGGCGCGGAATTCTCCGGAGGAAATTGCGGCGGCGATGCCGACGAGTCAGCTTTTCTTCACCATGATGGCTTTTTTTCTGGTCACGACAGGTTTTACGGCGACGGTCGTTGCCCAGTCCCACGGGAGCAGAGACCGTGCAGGATGTGTCCGGGCGACGTGGAACGGATTTTATTTCGGAGTCATGGTTGCCGCTCTTCTTGCAGTGGCTCTTCCCGTGGCGGGCAGATGGATCTTCCTGCATAACGGTCACGATCCGCGGATTGCCGGGTACGAACTGGAATATTTCACCGGGATGTCCGCCTGTGCGGGATTCACCTGCATGGAGACCGCCTTCCTCTGCTTCTTCACGGGACGCGGGAAGACCCAGGTTGTGGCTTTCATCAAAGGTTTCGGCTGTCTGCTCTGCATTCCGTTGAACTATCTGCTGATTTTCGGGGCTGCCGGACTTCCGGCGCTGGGGATCCTGGGGGCCGGAATTGCCAATTCGATGGCGAATTTTGTCACGATGCTCATGGCGTTCTGCTTTTTCTTTTTCACCCCGCAGCGGGAGTATCCCACTCGCAGCTGCCGTGAAATGAAATGGGAGTATATCAGGAAGCTGCTCTTTTTCGGGACTCCCGCAGGACTGCAGACCTTCATCCGGAACGTGGCCTTCGCCATTGTGGTGATGATGATCGGACACATCGGGAACGAACCTCTGGCGGCGACAAGTATCGCCCTGTCTGTCAACATGATCGGCACCATGCCCATGATCGGGCTTCTGGACGCGACCAGTATCGCGACGGGGCAGTACATCGGCTCCGGCCGTCTTCTTGTGGCCGAACGCATTGCAGGGCGTTCCTTCCGCATGTTTCTGCTGTGGCTGATTCTGCCGTCCTTTTTCTATATTTTCTGTCCGGAACTGCTGATTCATCTTTTCAGTTCCAATCAGAGCGGAGTGACGGGGATGCGTTTTGATGTCATCGCCTCGCAGGTGAAGGTGATTCTGCTGATGGCCGTCTTCTTCAACATCATGGATGGGCTCCGTTTCATTACCCTCGGCAGTCTCCGCGGTGCCGGGGACACCAAAGTGACACTCTGCATCGGTCTTGCCACTTCCTGGCTTCTCCAGATTCCCGGCACAATTCTTCTGATTTATGTGTTTAACGCTTCCGTGACGGCAGTCTGGGCGTTTCTTTCCTTTTACATTGCGGTGGACGCGTTTTTCATGCTGCTCCGCCGGAGGAGCGGCGCCTGGAAGACCATTCGCGTGATCGACCTGCCCGCACCGCAGACGGAAACGGCCGCGGACTGCGTCGCCGCCACCGAAGCCAGAGTGCGCCTCTGAAAAAACAAAGAATAAAGAGTACTGCCGGAAGACGCCTGATGCCTTACGCGATTCCCGGGGAAAAACCGGCCCCGCGGAGAAGAAAAGAAGTCATAGCGGAACGGAGATGAGATTCCCATGTTCGACAAAATCCGTGCAGGAGAGCAGATGGCGTTCAGTACCGTGTCCATGCCCGGACGGCGTATCAAACTCCATTCCATGCTTTTTGCCTGCGGCTATGAAACCCGCGATTCGGCCGACTATGATTTTCACGGTCTCCGGCGCGGGAGCGCTGAATTTGCCATTTGGCAGTATACGGTGGAAGGGGAGGGGAATCTCGTCTACGAGGGCAGGCATTACCGGATGCATGCGGGCGATGCCATGCTGCTGCACATTCCTCACAATCACCGTTATTATTTTGAAGCGACAGCGGAACACCGTGCCTGGCGCCACATGTATCTGAGTCTTCACGGAGCGGAAAATCTCCGCATCATGCGTCAGCTGGAGCAGAGATACGGGCCAGTGGTGAAATTGTCCGGGGATTCTGCGTCTGTGTCTCAGGCGCTGGCGATTTACCGGCGTGTCCGTGCGGGGAATGCGCCGTGCGGGATTTATGAAATTTCGGCTCTCTCCTATTCGTTTGTCATGGCTCTCTGCGGAGATCTGGCTTCCGGAGAGAACGATGGCGGAGAAGAAAACGGCGGACGAAACTCCTGCACCGGGACGGAACTGCGTTTTCTCCGTGCCGCAGTCGAATTCTGCATGAAGCATTATGCGGAGGAAATCTCCGTTGCAGACATGGCCGATGCCGCCGGATACAGTCGTTTTCACTTCAGCCGTCTTTTTCGCAAAGCATACGGGATGCCTCCGGCGCATTTTCTGCGGGATCTGCGTTTGAAAAACGCCATCCGGATGCTTCAGATGGAAAATCTCAATGTCAAGGAAATTTCCGCAAAATGCGGTTTTTCCGATGAAAGTTATTTCTGCAAACTCTTCAAAAAAGCGTATGGGGATTCTCCGCGGATGTACCGCTATGTTCCCGGCAGGGGGGAGAATGAGGAGCCGGAGGAGCCCCCGGAGGAGAAAATGGAATGAGGAAAATGTGTTTTTCCCCCTTCTCCTCTGCATCGCCGGAAGGAACGGATGGTGATGAGAGTGTGGAGGAGAAGAAGACAGGTCAGTGCCGCATGTGCCCGGGAATATCAGAGAAAAGCAGTCGATACAATGGAAAAACAGAAAAGGAGCTTTGCCGTACGATGAAAATCCAGCATTCTTTTGATTTTGACCCGTACTGCGGATTCAGCACTGAAGAACTTCTTTCCCTTCGCTCGCCGGAAGAGGAGCCCGCGGACTTTGATGCGTTCTGGCTTTCAGTGCGGGAGCGCGCGATGTCGGAGCCTTTGAAGATTCTCGAGCGCAGAAAGATCTGGAGCCCGTACTCCGGGACGGACGTGTTTGAAATCCGCTATCTTTCCTGGGACGGAGTGGAAATCGGCGCCTGGGTGACGCGTCCGGCGGATTCGGAAGGCGGACTGGTGCTGGGGCATGGATACGGAAATCCTTCCACTCCCTCTTTCCGGAAACGTCTGACCACGATTCTTTCCTGTCAGCGCGGTATGGGGCTTTCAAAACATCCGCTCATTCCGTGGGAACCGGCGGAACATGTGCTGTACGGGATCGGCAGTCGCGAAACGTATTCGATGCTGGGCTCGACGGTGGATCTGTGGCTTGCCGTGTCTGCTCTGCTGGAACTGTATCCAGACACCGCGGAGAATCTGCATTATGAAGGCGGCAGTTTCGGAGGCGGGCTCGGCGCGCTTGCTCTTGCCTGGGAAAACCGTGTGCACAGCGCGTATTTGAATGTGCCGACATTCGGGAATCACCGTCTGCGTTTCCGTTTCCGTTCCACCGGGAGCGGCGAAGCCTGCCGCAAATACTGTGCTCAACACCCGGAAGCCCTCTCCGTTCTCGATTACTTTGACGCTTCCATCGCCGCTTCCCGCATCCGGATCCCGACGATCGTTTCCCCCGCCCTCTTCGATCCCTGCGTCGTTCCTCCCGGACAGTTTTCCATTGCCAACGCCATTCCCGAAGTCTTCCGCACAATGTTCATCCTTCCCGCAGGGCATTTCGAGGTCCCTGAAAACATTCCCGTGCGGGAGGAGATCACCCGTCTTCAGGAGGCGAGGCTTTATCCCTCCGGGAAATGAGCTTCCCGCTTCCTCCCCGGGCATTGCCCGGGCAGGGACCGGGCGGGCTTTTCCCTCTTTTTCCCCCTGGGAAAACGAAGTCCCTTCCGGGTGGGGAGAAGGGGGAGGAGAAAGCGAAATTTCATGAAATAAAACTTGTCATGATCTGCGGCTCCTGCTCCGGCGGGGGCAGGGGGGAGGCGGCGAGGCTTTTGAGCATCCATGCCATGTTGTCTCCGAGCGTCCGCATGGTCTGGAGTCCTTCCAGGTCGCGTTTCACCTCCTCCGGGGAGAATCCGTGAGTCGAGTTCCAGTACTGGGAGGAGACCACGGGCATGCGGCAGATCGTGAAATATTTGTTCAGACGGTCGAATGCCGCGCTGGCTCCGCCGCGGCGGCAGTTGACAATGCAGGCGGCGGGTTTGTTTTCCAGATCCTTCCTCGCCGAAAAGAAGACCCGGTCGAGAATCGCGCAGAGACTGCCGGCAGGACCCGCGTAATAGACAGGCGCCCCGATGACGATTCCATCGCATTCTCTGATTTTCTCCACCAGGGTGGTATAAAGTTCGTCCCGGAAGACGCAGCCCCTGCCGGGATTTTCGCGGCACTTCCAGCAGGCAATGCATCCCTGCACCGGGCCGTTCCCGATTGAAAAAATCTCTGAATCGACCCCGTTCCTCTTCAATGCCCCCGCCACTTCCGTAAGCGCCGTGAAGACGCATCCTTCGCGATGCGGGCTCCCGTTGACCAGCAGAACCTTCATGATCCCTGTTCCCTCCATCTCTCTTCGATTGTTCCGAGTCTTTTCCCTTTCCCGGATCCCTTTCCTCCGGCCGGGAGGATCCGCGGGAAAAATTCCATGAAAATCTGTTTCAATGTAATCCCGGAACGGCCTGGAATCAAGGGAATTTTTTTGCCTGTCCAGGACCTTCCGGTCCTTCTCCTGACAAAAGGGTGGCCTTGCGGCGGGGAGGGGAAAGAGACGGCGCCGCATTGCATTTTAAGAGGGAAAGATTTTTCTTCATTCTGCATCTCTCCGATTCCGAAGAAAGGAAATACGCATTCAGAGGCATTCCCTGCTCCCTTCGCTCCCCTTCCACCCCCCCTTCCTCCACAGAGATAGGCGGGGATCTTTCCCGGACGAATCCCCGGGGATCCCCCCTCCGGCGGTCTGCAGCGCTGAGACAAGTTTTTCGACTGAAAAACAGGAATTCCGCTTGCTTATTTGCGAAACGGAATTATCTTGCCCTCTGCGACAAGGCACAGCGGAGACAACAGGAATGACGCTCAGGGAAATCGGAGAAAATCTCGAACAGTACTTCATAGAGATTATCCGCGAAAAACGGCATCAGCCCATTGACGTCCTGGCCAACGGACTGCTTTTCTTCGCCTCGCGCATGTACCGCCGCGCCGTCCAGTTCCGGATCTGGCTCTATGAGAACCGCGTGATCCGCAACCGGGCGATCGGCTGCCTTGTGGTCAGCATCGGCAATCTGACCTGCGGGGGAACCGGGAAGACGCCTGTGGTGGAGGTTTTTGCGAAGACTTTGAGCCAGAAGGGAAGACGGGTTGCCGTGCTGAGCCGCGGTTACCGGAGCCGGGACCGTTCCCTGCTGGACAAGCTGCGCAAGAAATTTTCCTCGAAAAAAATGGAAGTCCCCCCGCGCGTGGTTTCAGACGGGAAAAACCTGCTTCTGAACTCCATGAGTGCGGGAGACGAGCCGTTCATGCTGGCCTCGAATCTCAAGAACGTTGTGGTGCTGGTCGACAAGGACCGCGTGAAATCCGGTCTGTACGCCATCGAGGAGTTCCGCACCGACACTCTCATTCTCGATGACGGATTCCAGTATCTGAATCTGAAAGCCCATATCAACATTCTTCTGGTGGACACCACGTCTCCTTTCGACAATCACCACGTTCTTCCCCGCGGTCTTCTCCGCGAGCCCGTGAAAAACATCCGCCGCGCCGACTATGTGTTTTTGACAAAATCCGATGGCTCAAGCCGTCTGCGTCACCTGAAGAATTTCATCCGCCGTCACAATCACCGGGCGGAAATCATCGAATGCTGTCACAAGCCGCGCTATCTGGAGGATGTCTTTGACCGCGGCACGCGTTTTCCTCTTTCCGATCTGCTCGGGAAAAGAGTCGCCTCCATTTCCGCCATTGCGAATCCCGCGAGTTTCAACGCCTTCCTCACGGAACTGGGCTCAGAACTCGTTCTGGAGCGTCATTACGCCGACCATCACCGCTACCGCCAGCAGGAAATGATTGATTTCATCAATGATGCCAAGGCCGCGGGAGCGGAACTGATCATGACCACTGAAAAAGACGCGGTCCGGATGCCCAGACTGGACCGGAGGGACCTGCCCATCCTCTTCCTCCGGGTCGAAATCGACATCCTGAGCGGACAGGAAAGCTTCGATCAGTGCATTTCGAGAATCTGTTTCATCTGAGTTCCTCCCCTGTGGAAGAGAAGGGGAAAGGGGGCTTTTCAGGAACTTCCCGCGGATTTCAGGAATTTTGATTTCCCGTCTTTTTTTCTTTATCCCCTCTCGGGCTCAGTGCTCGATCAGGAGGAGAAGACTGCCCAGAAGGATCAGGGCTCCCCCCGCCAGAACATTCCAGCGGACGCTTTCATGAAGAAAGAGAATTCCGAAGAGAATCACGAGAGCCACACTGAGCTTGTCTATGGGAGCCACTCTGGAAACGTCTCCGGACTGGAGCGCCTTGAAATAAAAGAGCCAGGACAGCCCCGTTGCCATTCCTGAAAGCAGAAGAAAGAGCAGATTCTCCCGCGTCAGAGCTTTCATCTGCCGCTCCATTCCGGAGAGGAGGACAATGGCCCAGAGCAGCAGGAACACAAACGAAGTCCGGATTGCCGTGGCCAGATTGGAATCGATTCCCGCCACACCCTTTTTTGCGAGGATGGCGGTCATGGCGGCGAAAACAGCTGAAAGGACTGCGTAAAACTTCCACATGATTACGGATTCTCCTCCACTTCAGTTTCCGCCGGAGTCAGAAGATAGACCTTGTCCCCGGAGCGGACCTTTCCTGGAACGGGGAAAGAGGCGGGGCGTCCCGGCGGGGCCTCGGAAACGGGATCGCGTTCAAGGCGCAGTTCCGAAACGGTCAGATTCATTGCTCCGGTGGTCGGTCCGGTAATCAGGAGGCGGTCGCCAGGATGCAGAGCGGCCGCTTCCACAAGCATTTCCGCAACGCCGAGTCTGGAAAAGTAATTGCTGATGCGTCCGGCATAAGATTTCCGCAGTGTCGCGCGGTTGCCGTCGGAAGCGCTCCATTCGCCGAGTTTTTTCCCGAGGTAATATCCCCCTTCCCAGAAGCCGCGGTTGAACACCTCCTTGAGGCGTTTTTCCCATTCGGGGATCCGTTCGCGGGCGAAGCGGCCTTCGAGCCAGGAATCGAGCGCTTCCCGATAGACCGAGACCGTCGCGGCGACATAGTCGGCGGAACGGCCGCGCCCCTCGATTTTCAGGACGGATGCCCCCGCTTCCAGCAGCCTGTCCAGAAAAGCGACCGTGCAGAGATCTTTCGGAGACATAACATACTGATTGTCGATTTCCAGTTCCGTCCCCGTTTCCGCATCGCGGACCAGATATCTTCTCCGGCAGTTCTGGAAGCATCTGCCTCTGTTCGCGGAGGAGTTGTACACGCTCAGACTCATGTAACATCTCCCGGAAAGAGCCACGCAGAGCGCTCCGTGGACGAAAAGCTCGATCTTCAGCAGTTCTCCGCCGGGTCCGCGGATGTTTTCACGGCGGATTCCTTCGGCAATGTTTCGTATGGACTCCAGCGGCAGTTCACGGGCCAGCACCGCGACATCGGCAAAGGCCGCATAGAAGCGAAGCGCTTCCAGATTGCTGATGTTGCACTGTACCGTGAGATGGACCGGCATATTCAGTTCCCGCAGCATCAGGATTGCAGCCATGTCCCCCGCGATGCAGGCGTCGACACCTGCCTTCTTCGCCGCCATGGCCAGACGGCGCGCTTCCGGCAGTTCCGAATCGTAAAGCACCGTGTTGAGCGCCAGAAATGCCTTTGCCCCATGCGCATGACAGCGGGAAACAATTTCAGGGAGATCCTCTTCCGTGAAATTCCCGGCTGCTCCGGCACGCATGTTGAGTTCGCCCACGCCGAAGTAGACGGCGTCGGCCCCGCTCCGGAGCGCGGCTTCAAGTGAATCGAAGCCTCCCGCGGGGGCAAGGAGAATGACCTGTCCCCGTGCGCTGCTGTTGTCCGCGGAAGAGGACGAGAACATCGTTCATCAGTCCTCAAAGTAGGCTGCGCCCGAATGCTCCGATTCGCAGACGCGCACTTTGGAAACCCGGATTTTCTCCCCGTCATTCACCACTCCGGACAAACGCCGGTAGATGTATCTTGCCAGATTCTCACTTGTGGGATTGCATCCGGAAAACAGTTCCAGATCATTCAGACAGCGGTGGTCCAGTTCCGCCAGAATGGCGTCGAGTTCCTTTTTCAGGACTTTGAAGTCCAGTGCGATCCCGATTCCGTCCAGAGCGCTGGAGCGTACAAAAACCTGCACCTTCCAGTTGTGCCCGTGGAGGGAAGCGCAGTTTCCGGGATATCCTTTCAGAAAATGGGCGGCGGAAAATTCCTTGCAGATGTCGAGTTCAAACATGGTGGACTTGTCAGCCTTTCTCGATTCGGTGTTCCGCCCGGATCCGGGCCAGACGGAAGGCCTCGTGCAGACTCCCGGTGTCGGCGCAGCCTTTCCAGGCGATTTCAAAAGCGGTCCCGTGATCGACGCTCGTCCGGATGATCGGAATGCCGAGCGTGGAATTCACTCCGCGGTCGAAGGCAAGCATTTTAAAGGGGATGTGCCCCTGATCGTGGTACATGGAGACGATCCCGTCAAAACGCTCGCGAGTGTTTTTGATAAAAAGTGTGTCCGGCGGGAAAGGCCCCTCCACATTGATTCCCGATTTCAGGAGGGACGCCGCCGCGGGTTTGACCACCTCTTCGTCCTCTTTTCCCATATGTCCGTTTTCCCCCGCATGAGGATTGAGTGCGGCAATCGCGATCCTGGGGGCCTGAATGCCTTCTTCTTGCAGCGCATCGACAAGAAGACGGGAGGTTTTCTCAATGCGTTCCTTTGTCAAAGTCTCCGCCACGTCTTTCAGCGGGATGTGGGTGCTGGCAAAAGCGATGTGAAGTTTCCCTGCGGACTGCATCATGGCAAAATCCTTTGTCCCACAGAGTCCGGCAATCAGTTCCGTATGGCCGGTGAAAGGAATTCCCGCCTCATTGACTGCGGCTTTGTTCATGGGACAGGTCACAATGGCGTCCACGGTTCCGGAGAGCGCATCCCTGGTGGCGGCGGAAACCGCCGCATAGGCTTCCAGCCCGGCGGCGGGATCCAGCTTTCCGGGATGGACGGAGGAAAACTTCATGCTCCCGCAGGAAACGGTCTGAAACACCGCGTCGGGGGCAAAACGCTCCCGTGCTTCCCGGAGAATGTCGGGCGAACCGTAGACACGGATCTCTGCCAGTTTATGAAGCTGGAAAGAGGAAATGACCTTGACGGCGATTTCCGGGCCGATCCCGGAAGGATCCCCCATCGTGAACGCTATGACAGGAAGGCGTTTCATACAAAAATCACATGATCCGTTCAGATAAACTCATGCAAACAAAATATACGGAGTACGGAACACAAAATACGTACTCTCCTCCGCACTCTTTACTCTTCCCCCCTGCCGAAGAAAGTTTCCGGAAAAAAGCCTCTGCAATCAGAAAGCAAAAGACTCCGCCCCGATTGTCTTTCCCAAAAAATCCCTGACAAAAACGGAGCTCAGTCTGAGGCGAATCAATCCGTCAGCCTTCCCGGGAAGCCAGGAAGATGACTTTCTTCTCTTCAAGCAGAAGACCGACTTTGTCCGTATCAATGGGATCATAGCCTTTTGCCTTGATTTCTTCAAGAAATGTAAGCCAGTCCTGATGGTTCCATGCGCCGTTTTGTCTTTTGACGAAGGACATGGGGATTTGTGTCCTGGCAAGTTTTTTCAGGTTGGCTTCCTCGGGGGAGCGGTTTGCCTTGGCTTTCAGTGTTCTGGGTTTCAGAGTTTTTGCTGTCATTTTCCACCTCTTTTCTTGGTGACTCTGGGTTGCTGTTATATTTTTTTCTTGGTTTTCAGGCGGAGTGCCGCATTCCGGCAAAGAATGCGCGGAAGAAGCGGATTTGCCGCAACGACGATTTTTCACAGCAACTGAATTATTCCAGACTGCATTACTATACATCCGGATATGTTTTTTTTCAAGCGGAAATGCCGGAGTCTGCAAAACAAGCGGAAAAATTAATTCCGGGACTTGCGAAAATGTGTTTCCGACAGTAGACTTATGCTGTGCAATCCTAAGGAAAGGAATTTTTTCATTTATGTCCGGAAAAACATTATACGCCGTCATCGGAGATCCGATTTCGCATTCTCTTTCCCCCGTGATGCAGAATGCCGCTCTGCAGGCGATGGGGCTTTCTGCGGAATATGTTGCCATTCAGGTGAAACCGGAGGATCTTCTGGCCTTCACCCGTGATGCGGGGAGGCATCTGGCGGGGTTCAACATCACTATTCCGCATAAGTCGGCGATTGTGCCTTATCTGGATATTTTGTCAAGGCTGTCGACTCTGGCGGACAGTGTGAATACGGTTTGTGTGGAAGAAGGCCGTCTTTACGGGGACACTACGGACGGATACGGGCTGGAAGCCGCTCTTCAGGAAGTTTTTTCGTTTCCCCTCCGGAAATCCCGGGTGACGTTCATCGGCTGCGGTGGAGTCGTCCGTGCTCTTGCCTTTCATTTTGCACTCTGCGGGGCGGAAGCCGTATATCTGCTGAACCGGACGCCGGAAAAGGCTTTTTCGCTTGCGTCTCGCCTGAAAAGCGAGTTTCCGCTTCTGCAGACAGAGGGGGCGGCTCTGAATGACAAGGACTGTGCGGCGCGTTTTCTGGCCGATTCCGAGCTGGCGGTTCAATGCACGAGTCTCGGGCTCAGGGACAGTGATCCGCTTCCGCTTGATCTTTCTCTTTTCCCTCACGACATTCTGATTTTTGACACCATTTACCGGAAAACGAAACTGATCCGGGAAGCTTCCCTCCGCAGGTTCCCCTGTGCCAACGGGCTTCCCATGCTTCTTCATCAGGGGGCGAAATCCCTTTCCATCTGGACCCGGCGCGAGGTCCCGCTCGATGTCATGCGATCTGCTCTGTTTTCCGCCTTCTCCGAGTGAAACAGGACTTGATATTTTCCTCTTTTGAATTATCTTTAACATCCGCAAGATTCTCCGTATCCGGCAGAATGAATTTTTCTAACGAGGAGGAGCCCCGGTGAAATGAAACTCACAGACGATATTGTGAAAGCTCTCAACACCTGTATTGAGGAAGGGTATGAATCGGTCACCGATTTTGCGCGTCTGACAAACATCAGCGCCAGGACCCTGTCAAAATATCTGAGGCGGGAAACGCAGAACATCAAGAATGAAACCTGGGGAAAACTTCATCCCCTCCTGAAACCTTATCTGCGGGCTCCCTCTTCCTCTGACGTCCATAAACGTCCCCCGGAACTCACTGCAGATGAAAAAGTCCTTCTGGACGCCTTCAGCGAACTGCCCTCGGATCTCAGAAATCAGAAGTTGTTTGAAATTATAGAACTGGCGAAAAAAGAAATTCAGAAGAGCAGAAAAAATTCCTCCCGCTGAACTTTTCTCCTTCTTTCCTGCTTTTTTCTTTCTCTTCTTCGTGCTTCGCGGATCTGTATTCCCTTCCTTTCAGACACATGACTCCTGCGGAGAAGACGGGAGGGGGAAGGAAGGAGAGATGGTCCTGCGCAACAAACAACAAACAGTTCATACTGTCCTTCTGCAGAAATGGGCATCAAGAATTTCATTTTCCGGGGAGGATGGACTCTGCAGAAAGCCGGAGGGAAGAGTGTGCTGGGAAAAAGTCCGGAAAGAAGGCTGGCGGATCCTTTTCAGGTTCAGGGAAAGGGAAGATGGAAGAAAGAAAAGAGGGCTCTGCTCTTTCTCAGACGAAGGCTGTTCTGCTTTTTTCCCCTGTGTTTTGCCATTGTTTTCTTTTTCTGCCTGAATCCGTGCTGTGGCGGGGGAATTTGAGGATGTGAATTATTTTTTATTTATGGAAGGAATGAATTTTCTATGAACAAGGATGAAATGGACATCCGGGGACTGGTGCGTTTTTCTCTGATAGACTTTCCTGGAAAGATTGCGGCGGTGCTGTTTACGGGCGGATGCAATTTGCGTTGTGCGTTTTGTCATAATCCGCATCTGGTGCTGGATCCGGGGAGTCAGCCGCTGATTCGCGAGCATAAGGTTTTGACATTTCTGGAGTCCCGGATCGGCAAGCTGGACGGAGTGGTCATCAGCGGGGGCGAGCCGACTCTTCAGAAAGGCCTGCACCGCTTTTCCGGGACGCTTCGGCAGATGGGGTACGCTGTCAAGCTGGACAGCAACGGTACCCATCCGGAAGTTCTGGAACGTCTTTATGCCGATGGTCTACTGCAGATGCTTGGAATTGATTACAAGGCGCCTGCTGGAGAGTATTGTGATGTTTGCGGGAGTCATGATCCGGCATTGGCGGAGAAGGTCAGGGCGTCCATTGAATTTGCGCTTCGGAACCGGATTCCTCTGGATGTGCGGACGACTGTGCATCGTGCGATTCTTTCTTCCGAGTCCCTTCTTAGAATGCGTGCTGAGCTGGATGAGATGGGTGTGAAGGAGTGGACTCTTCAGCAGTTCAATCCAGTGGATGTGCTGGAACCGGGATTGGAAAAGACGCCTACGTATTCTGATTCGGAGCTGGTGGCTCTTGCGCGTCAAGCGGGGCATACAAGAGTGAAGGGGCTTTCCGGTATTTTCCTGAACGTCTGATTTTGTGCGTCCCTGAAAATTTTGCTGAAGCAACGGAAAAATAATATTGCGAAGCAAAAATTACGGAAAAATGCGTTGAGCATTTTTCTCGAGGTCAAGGTCCGTGACCT
>CAJMAW010000028.1 GCA_905211485.1 uncultured Lentisphaeria bacterium
GTGGTGCATCCTGCGGCGGGAAACTGGACGGGGACCGTCGTCAACGCCGTACTGGGAAGATTCCCGGAAATGCTGGATGAAGGCGATCTGGACCCGCTTCGTCCCGGAATCGTGCATCGGCTGGACAAAGACACTTCCGGATGTCTTGTCATTGCAAAAACGCCGAAAGCCCTGCGCCGTCTTTCCCGCGCATTTGCCGAACATGAAGTGGAAAAAACCTACGCCGCCATCGTGCACGGTTGGCCGAAACCCGCGGCGGATTCCATCAAAACGGCTTTCGGAAGAGATCCGGCGGACCGGAAGAAAATGGCGGTCCTCCGTCCGGGCGGAGGCAGAGAAGCGCATACCGCTTATCAGGTGATGAAAACAGGATTCCTCTCCTCGCAGAAAGTGGCGCTTTTGAAGGTCCGGATCTTTACGGGCAGGACTCATCAGATTCGAGTGCATCTTTCCTACCGGAATCATCCCGTCCTGGGGGATGCGCTTTACAGCCGGGGACGCCAGTCATCCGCGCCGCGTCAGATGCTTCACGCATGGAAACTGAAACTGAAGCACCCGTTCAGCGGGGAGGAGCTTTCTTTTGAAGCACCCTTCCCTCCCGATTTCCGCCGGATTGCCGACTCAATTGCGGACAACAGGGATGGAATCTGAAATGTCCGCACTGCAAAGCATCGCTCCGAAAAAGGAAAACGAGGAGAGCAACAGCCTTCTCACTCCTCCCGCGGGAGAAAAAAAGCAGACGCTTCCTCCTTCCCGCCCCTCGCATCATTATCCCGGACAAAACATTCTGAAATGGATTCTTCTCGGAATCCGGATGCTTCTTTTTGTATTCGGGAGTCTTGTGGCGCTTTTTCTTGTACTCGGGCGTTTTCCCGGGCTTTACTGGAAGCTGGATCAGTTTTCCCATTTTGTCCCCCAGTATGCGTTTCTGCTGGGCGGGGTGATCCTGCTTCTGTTTCTCCTTGGACTTCCGGGAAAAAGATTCCTCCTGATGTGGATTCTACTGCCGTTCTGGTGTTACAGTCTGTATTTGTTCCTGCCGCATTTTCTGAAATGCCGCGAGGGAATGGAAATGGAGGATCCGGGAAAAACAATTTTCCGCCTTCTCGAATTGAATGTGATGTGTGATTATTCGGATCGCTCCGATCTTGCGAAACTGGTTTCCGGAGAGGAACCGGACTTCATTGTCTTTACGGAATACAGCCCTTCGGCACACAGAAGCATGAGTGAAAAGGAGATTTCAAAATATCCCTGGCACTATGAGATCTATGACGGAGATCATACGGGAATCGGAGTCTTTTCCAGATATCCGGCGGAGTTTTCAGTCGAACAGATTTCCGAAATGCCGATTGTCCGCATGGAAGCGGACTGCGGGGAAGGAGAAGGAAAATTCACCCTTTTTGCCTTCCGTGCCACCTCGCCTCGGAGAGAATATTTATATCATCTCAGGAACGAAGTAGTCCGTTCCGCTGAAACATGGGCCTCGGCGCTGAATACGCCCGCCATGATGACGGGGGATTTCAATGCAACGGCCTATTCCCCCTTGATGCGTCTGATTGAATCCCGCGGGAAAATGCGTTTCGGCGCATCGCCGTGGCTGTATACCTGGCCGGCTCTGAAAAAGGGGTGGTCTCCGTTTCTCATTCAGATTGATCACTGCATGGTGAATGACGGTATCCGTGTTCTGAGAGTCAGACGCTGTCAGAAAGTGAAATCCGATCATTACCCCGTCCTGATCGAGTTCCAAATTAAAGAATAAAGTATTGAATTCAAAAAACAATACAATGACAATACTATAGTTCCGCCCTGCATTTTGCCTGTGCACAGAAACTTCCGGCCACGGAATCCGCCGGGAAAAAGAGAAGAGAGAGGAAAAAAATTCTGAAAAGGGCAGAAAAAAACTCTCAAACAGGCATATTGAAGAATCCAATCAAAAAGAGAGACCTCTCATCCCCCTTTTTTTATGTAATGATAAGTATGTGCGGTGTCTGCCGCCTCTGAGCCGGGCCGGGGGGAAGGCATGGAATCAATCTCATACCCCGCCAGGCCTCTTCTTCCGGGGAAATGCGGAAAACGCATGAGCCTGGATCTTTATCTTTTCATTTTCACAAATTCAGCCGACAGACGCGCCGTCTGGGAAATCACCGCCATCCACAGTAATCAATCGCAGGGAATCCCCGTCCTTTGCAGCAAGGAGCATTCCCTCTGACTCGATCCCGCGGATTTTCGCCGGCTTCAAATTCGCCACGACGACAATGACTTTGCCGAGCATCTCCTCCGGGCTGTAAAACTTTGCGACCCCCGCCACCAGAGTCCGCGTTTCGGCACCGATCCTGATTTTGAGTTTCAAGAGTTTATCCGCGCCCTCGACCTTCTCCGCCTCCAGGACTTTCGCCGTACGAAGCGAGGTACGGAAGAATTCCTCCACCGTCACCATCATCACTCCTTCGGGAGAGAGCTCCTTTTTCTCCGGAGATTTCTTCTGTTTTTCCGGCGGGGAGGAAAGCTTTTTCTCCGCAAGCTTTTCCCCGCGCTGACTGCCGGCCCCGGAAGCGCCATCCGATGCGGAAACAGACGACGGAGAAGAAGCGGACAGGACAATCCGCGGAAAAAGCGCCGCCAGATCCCGCATCATGGAACCGGGCTTGAGCAGGCCCCAGGACTGAAGACGTTTTCCGTCTGTCAAAGACGCTTCCTCATCCGGCATTCCGATGCATCTGCGGAGTTCCAGCATCTTTCCGGGCATGACGGGGGCCAGAAGACCGGAAACCACTCTCAAGGTCTCCGCGGCGGTGTAGAGAACTGTCCCGAGACGCTCCATGTCCCCGTTTTTCGCCAGATTCCAAGGAGCGGTCTTTTCCATATAGCGGTTGGCTCCGCGGACGACATTCATCACATGATCCAGCCCCCTGTCGAGCGCCATTTCAGAGACCGCGGCAGCCATCACGGGAGCCACACCGAGAGCGAGACCTTTCAGGACCTCGTCCTCCCTCTGCAGTTCGCCGGGGACGGGCACTTTCCCGTCAAAGTATTTGAAGGTCAGTTTCACCACGCGGCTCAGCATGTTCCCGAGATCGTTCGCAAGATCGCGGTTGTAGCGGTCGACAAACGCCTCTTCGGAAAAGGCCGCGTCGTTCCCCAGGGACATTTCCGCCATGAGGAAATATCGGAACGCATCCACACCGTAGCGGTCCGCCATGTCCATGGGATTCACGACATTGCCGCGTGACTTGCTCATTTTGTCGTTTCCGCTCAGCCACCAGCCGTGTGCGAAGATGCTTTTCGGCATTTCCAGGCCCATTGCCTTGAGCATGGTGGGCCAGTAGACGGTGTGGGTGGTGAGAATGTCCTTCCCGATCAGATGATGGGCGGCAGACCAGTACTTGCGGAATTTGGCCTCGTCGGAGCCGTAGCCGATCGCGGAAATGTAATTGATCAGAGCGTCGAACCAGACATAGCACACGTAGTCGGAATCAAACGGCAGTTCGATTCCCCAGGAAAGTCTTGATTTCGGACGCGAAATGCAGAGATCTTCCAGCGGTCTTTTCAGGAATCCCAGCGTCTCATTCGCACGGAAGGCGGGCTGGATGAAATCCGGATGCTCCTTGATATACGTGATCAGCCAGTCCTGATAACGGCTCATCCGGAAAAAATAGTTTGATTCGACGATTTCATTGGTTTCCCGTCTGCATTCCGGACAGAGTCCTCCTTCCAGAAGATCCTTTTCCGTGAAGAATCGTTCGCACGGGACGCAATAACGGCCGGAATACTCCGCCTTGTAAATCAGGTCCCGGTCGTAAAGGTCCTGAAGAATGGAACGGACGATTTTCTTATGCCGTTCCTCCGTCGTCCGAATGAAATCATCATTGCTGATCTCGAGTTTTTTCCAGAGTTCCTGGAAACGGACCACGGTGGAATCGCATTGCTCAATCGGCGTGATGGAGTGTTCCTGCGCGGCTTTCTGGACTTTCTGACCGTGTTCATCGGTTCCGGTCAGGAAGAAAGTATCGTCCGATGCGGCGCGGTGGTAACGGGCGAGCACATCCGCCAGGACCGTGGTGTATGCGTGTCCGATATGGGGTTTGTCGTTGACATAGTAAATAGGGGTTGTCACATAATAGGTATGATCGGCCATGGGGAAGGTTCCTCTCTTTTTTTCCGTTGCATCATAACGATTCAATATACCACAGGCGGATGCTGTTCGCAAGAGGAAACCCTCTCCCTCCGGGAACTTTCTTCTTCCCCATCCTTTGAAAAGGAGGCACACCGTGTTATGTTATCCGCGGGGGAAAAGCTATGCCCGGCGGAAAACGCCGGAACCGCATGGATCATACACCCCCCGTTCCGCAAGCTCAATTGAAAGGATTTCACCGCCATGACCAGCCCCGGGAAAAAGATTCAGACAAGAAACGAAGTTCAGGAAAACCGGAAATGGGATCTTTCTCCCCTCTATCCCGCGCCGGAAGCATGGGAAGAGGATTTCAGAAAACTCGACTCTCTCCTTCAGAAGTACCTCTCCTTCCAGGGACATCTCGCGGATTCCCCGGAAACCTTGCGCGATGCCTTGAAAGCTGGTGATGAACTTGATCTCCTCGAAGAACGGCTCTATGTCTACGCACATCTGAAATCCGATGAAAACACCGCCGATTCCGAAAACAGCGGCAGGCTCGCCCGCATCTCCGGAAAAGCCGCCGAAATCGCCGGCCGGACAGCCTGGTTCGAGCCTGAACTCATGGCCATTCCACCGGAACGATTTGAAGAATTCCGGAACTCTCCGGTTCTGGCGTTCTATAAGAGGACTCTCGACGAAACCGAACGCGAACGCCCGCATACGCTCTCGGACAAGGAGGAACGCATCCTCGGCATGAGTTCGGAAATTTTCTCCGCTCCCCACAAAATCTTCGGCATGCTCAATGATGCCGATCTGCGTTTCCCTTCCATCACCGATGCGGACGGAGTCAAAGTGGAACTGACTCACGGCAATTTCATCCAGTACATGGAGTCTCCCTCGCGGGAGGTCCGCCGCGCCGCCTTTTCCGCCTGTTACGACACGTATGAAACGTTCAGGAACACCTTCTCAGCCATTCTGGACGGGACGGTCAAGAGCGCTGTCCTGAGTGCGGAACTGCGTCATTACCCTTCTGCCATTGAAGCCTCGCTTTCCGCGGACAACGTGCCTCTTTCCGTCTACACGTCGCTGATCGACACGGTTCACGGCGCCCTGCCCGCGCTGCACCGTTATTTTGCGCTCCGCGCAAGGATACTCGGCCTTGAGAAACTGGATATGTTCGACATTCACAATCCGCTTCTCCCGAGGGACGATCACTTCTTCACCTATGAAAAGGCTGTCGAACTCGTCAAAGACTCTCTTTCCGTGATGCCGGAAGAATACCGCTTCGCCGTGGAACAGGCCTTTGCAAAACGCTGGATCGACGTCGAGGAATGCCGGGGGAAACGTTCCGGCGCCTATTCCAGCGGCTGTTACCGCAAGCCGCCCTATATCCTGCTGAACCATTCCGGAACCCTGGACAGCGTCTTCACACTGGCTCATGAACTCGGGCATTCCATGCATTCCTGGTTTTCGGACCGCGCTCAGGAATACCATTACGCCTCCTACCGTATCTTCGCGGCGGAAGTGGCGTCCACAACCAACGAACTGCTGCTCCACCATGATCTGCTGAAAAAGGCGGAAAACGATTCGGTCCGCGCCGGACTGCTCAATCATCTGATCGACACCATCCGCGGAACCGTGTACCGCCAGACCATGTTCGCGGAATTTGAACGCGACATTCACGCCATGGCGGAACAGGACCTTCCGCTCACAGCGGACGCCCTCTCCGAACACTATTTCCAGCTGAATTCGCTCTATCACGGATCCGCGGTCCATCCCGACAGGCGGATCCGTTTTGAATGGGCTAGAATCCCGCATTTCCATTACAATTTCTATGTCTACAAATATGCCACGGGTTTTTCCGCGGCCGTCGCCTTCTCCCGTGAAATCCTTGCGGGAAAGACGGACCGGGTCATGACGTTCCTGAAGGCCGGAGATTCCAAAGACGTCATCGACATCCTGAAGGATGCCGGAGTCGACTTCACCACTCCTCAGCCCGTGCAGGCCGCCATGGAGCTCTTTGAAGAAACCCTTTCCTCCCTGGAAACGCTTCTGGGAAAACCCAAACCGGAAAAAACGGGGAAGGATGATCCCTTACACGACGACGCGAATCTGATCCATGACGTCTCTCCGGGAAAAAAGGGAGAAAGAAAGGAAAGGGGGGGTGCATAGTGCATCCTGTGAATGCGGAAAAATCTCTTCATGTCAAATTCATTCTTCCCGCGCTGGCGGAGGCGGAAAGCACCGTTCTGTACCGTCCGATCAAATACGCTCTTTTTCCTCCGCTCGGGCTGGCGCTGCTTGCGGGATATCTCCGGAAAGACCGGGACAGAATTGAAATCTGCGATCTGCATGTGGAAAAAACGGATTTTTCCGACTCTCCGGACCTGGTCGCCATCGAAGTATACATCACCAATGCACGGAGAGCCTACAGGATTGCGGACGCCTACCGGAAACGGGGGATTTTCGTTGTCCTCGGCGGACTCCACCCGACCTCTCTGCCGGAAGAGGCGCTTCTTCATGCCGACAGCGTCGTGACAGGCCCCGCGCACGCGGCATGGCCGAAATTTCTCTCCGATTTCCGGAAGGGGAAAGCGCATACCCAAAGACTCTATTCCGATCCCCTGCGTTCCCTGGCGCAGCTCCCTTCTCCGCGGCGTGATCTGATTCGCAGGGAACGTTATCTCGTTCCGAATTCCATCGTTGTTTCACGCGGCTGTCCGCAAAGCTGCGACTTCTGCTACACCAGAAATTTCTATGAAGGAGGGAAAACGTTCTATACCGAAACCGTGGACTCGGCCCTCTCCCAGATTCAGTCCCTTCCCGGAAGGCATCTCTTCTTCCTGGACGACAATTTATTCGGATCGCCTTCCTTCGCAAAAGCCCTCTTCTCAGAAATGAGAGGAATGAAACGCATTTTCCAGGGAGCGGCCACTCTGCGCTCTCTTGAAGATGATGAACTCCTCGATCTGGCGGCAGAGGCCGGGCTGCGGAGTCTCTTCATCGGGTTTGAATCGCTGAATCAGGAATCCCTTTCTTCCTGCGGCAAGGGAATCAACCATGTGACGGAATACAGAAGACTGATACGGCGTCTTCAGGACCGGGGAATCATGATCAACGCCAGTTTCGTCTTCGGGCTGGACGCGGACAGGAAAGACGTTTTCGACCGCACGGTGGACTGGGCGGTTTCCTCAGGCATCGAGACTGCCACGTTCCATCTCGCAACTCCCTACCCCGGAACTCCTTTCTTCCGCCGGATGGAAGCCGGAAACCGTCTCCTGCACCGCGACTGGGATCGCTATGACACACGCCATGCCGTCATCCGCCATCCCCACATGAGTGCCGAAGAACTCGAGTCCGGATACCGGCGTGCCTATCGCAATTTTTACCAGTGGAGCAGTATTTTCCGAAGTGCTTCCCGCCACCCCTCCCTGACGGCCTCCGTCCGGCATTTCGCTTATGCCTCGGCTTGGAAAAAAATGGATCCTTTCTGGACATTGCTCATTCATCTGCGCCGTCTTCCATCAGCCGTGCCTCTTCTGGAAAGAGCGCTCGCCCTCGGATCTTCCGGGGAAATTGTCCCGGGCAGCCGGAAAGGAAAAAGTGAATCGAATCCGGAGCCTACTCCCGCCAGGGGGAATATGGAAAATCCGGAGGAAATTCCCTGACTGGAATCCGGATCCGCTCCGGATGACTGCGCTGCCCTGAACGGAACAAACTAACGGGCGGAGAGAAAGGAAAGGACGGGCATAGAAGCAGCGGAGAACAGGATAAAAAAAAGCGGGAAAGAAGAACGGGAAAAAGAAAGGTTGTTTTACCCTGCATCATCGTTTCCGGATGGAGATAAGAAGAGATTTCCGGGCTTTGCCCCGGAAGAAAATCTTCAAAAAACATATTTATACTTTGATTTATGTTTTGATTTTTTTTCTGATCTCGTTATCTTTCCAGAAGTCCCCGTTGTTCTATCAACACTTCTGCTCGTTCCCCGGCTGTTTTCGGGAAAAGAAGTTCCCGCTCCGGAGAGAAATGCGCAAAAGTCAAAAAAAGGAGTAGAGAAATGAGAATTCCGTCGAAGGCACTGGCGGCAGCGCTTTGCGTTCTGCTGGCCCAAACTGTCGGAGCGGATGTGAAACCCGCGGCCATTTTCAATGACAACATGGTCCTGCAACGCGACCGGGAAGTTCCGGTCTGGGGGACCGCCGCACCGGGTGAGGAAGTCGAACTGCAGTTCGCCGGCCAGACACTCAAGACAACGGCGGACAAGGACGGAAACTGGGAAGTCCGTCTGCAGCCTCTCGCCATGAACAAAGAAGCGGCGGACATGACGCTCAAGGGGAAAAACACACGTATCCTGAAAAACATCGTCGTGGGCGACGTCTGGCTCTGCTCCGGACAGTCGAACATGGAAATGACTTTCTCCTGGGGCATTCTCGACGGGAAGAAATTCATCGAGGAATCCGCGAACTATCCCCTGATCCGCAAGGTCAAAATCCAGAGGCTGACAGCGGAAACCCCGAAGCGAGACATTCGCTGTTCTTCCTGGGACGTCTGTTCTCCGAAAACTCTCACCAACTTTACCGCAACCGGATACTTTTTCGCCAGAAAACTCTATCAGGAGCTCGAAATCCCGATCGGCCTGATCGACGACAGCTGGAGCGGATGCCGGATCGAGCCCTTCATGCCGCCGGAAGGATTCCGCCAGAAGGAACTGCAGCAAACGGCGGACTTTCTCGACACTCTCAACCCCGCCACTGAAGCGGGGCAGAAAAATTTCCAGGCCTATTTCGGAAAACTCAAAGAGTGGCTCGCAGATGCGGAACAATCCGTTCAGGCAAAAGCCCCTCCCCGGACCCTTCCCCCGTCTTATCCATCCCTGACCACCTATCCGGGGAAACCCACCACCCAGTACAATGCCATGATCGCTCCGATCACCCGTTTCCCCATCAAGGGCGCCATCTGGTACCAGGGCTGCTCCAACAGAGGGGAAGGTGACATTTATTACTTCAAAATGAAAGGTCTGATCGAAGGATGGAGAAATCTCTGGGGCTATGACTTCCCCTTCTACTTCGTCCAGCTTGCCGCCTATACGGCTGCGACAAAAGATCCTGCCGGTGGAAACGGATACGCGAAAATCCGCGAAGCCCAGCGCCGTGCCCTTTCCATCCCCGGAACCGGAATGGCAACCGCAATTGACATCGGGGATCAGAAAGACATTCATCCGAAAAACAAGATTGACGTCGGAGAGCGTCTTGCGCTCTGGGCTCTGGCCAAGGACTACGGGAAGGATTCGCTGGTGTATTCCTGCCCCCTCTTCAAATCCATGAAGATCGAAAACGGAAAAATCCGTCTTGAATTCGACTATGCCGACGGTCTCATGACGGCGACCAAGACCGGATACGCTCCTCCCGTCCCGGACAAAAACGCGAAACCCGCCCATTTCGCCATTGCCGGAGCCGATAGAAAATGGGTCTGGGCGGATGCCGTGATTGACGGAAACAGCATTCTTGTTTCCTCTCCCGAAGTTCCCGAACCCGTCGCTGTGCGCTATGGATTCCGCGCGTATCCCGATGGACTCAACCTTTACAACGCCGCCGGACTTCCCATGGTCCCGTTCCGTACAGACAACTGGTAAAAAAAACACCCCGTGAATCCAAATGAATCCAGCCGGAGAAGAGAATCCGGCTGGAAAAAACGAAAAGGCTTTTCCCGTTCTGAGCTGAAAGACTCATGGGGGGGAAAGCCTTCTTTCTTATTTTATTTCATAGGATTCCAGCCGTTTTTCCCCATTCTTTCCTCTGACTTCATTTTCATCAGCCCCCTCTTTTGTGTCATCAGACGGAAAAGAAACAGGGGAAACAGGAGAATGAACGGATCAGAAACGTTTTTTCTTCCGGAGAAAACACATTTCGTTGCAGCGCGGACAGCGGGTGATGTTTTCACTGTCATGCTTCGCCATGAACGCCAGATGACAGTTGCTGCAGGTATAAAGATGTTCCTTCACAACGGTCCATTCCACGGCTCTTCTTCTCCGCAGCTCCTCACGGAACCAGAGCACCGCCAGCACAATGAACCAGCAGATGAAATACACGGAAAAAATATGCGCGAAAGGCAGAGGAATCATTTTTCCACATCCTTTTTCAGAAGTTCGGGTATTCCGGAATCAGAGTCCCAGTAAACGATCAGCATGCCCGGGAGATTCTTCCCGTCCGCGACATATCCCAGAGCATTTCTGAGAGCATAAAGGTCAAAGTCGGGAATCCCGCAGGAAGAGACGATTCTGAGCTCTGGCGGCAGATCCGGTGAGGAGGCGGGAGAAATCTTCAGGCACGTGGTCCCTTCCGGAAGAGATTTTCTCTTTTCCAGAGAGAGCAGCTGCGGATCGGAAGCGGAAATCAGCGGCACGGGATTTCCCCACTCATCCGTGCAAAACGGATAAGAAGGGGACGGAGACTGAGTTTGCTGCAAAGGTTTCGCCGTCTTTTCTCCGGCCGCTGTCTCCGTTCCGGCTGTTTTCTCCTCGGATTTCGGTCCTGCGGAGTTTTCCGCGGAACTTAAACTTGTTTTGCGGAGAGGAACCGCAAGCGGACGGAAAAAGTCACTCAGGTTGCGGACAGCGGATCCGGCAGGGCTCCCGTCTTCATTTTCCCCATCATCCCCCGCTCCTGCTTTTCCTCCCGGCAGACGGCGCATCTCAAGACTGCAGTACGGCCCCGGAAAGATCCCCCATGCGGACAAAGGCAGCGGCACATTTTCACGGAAATCCTCTTCTCTGCGGAAAACCGAAAACCCCTTTTCTTCCGGCGGCATCAGAAGCAGGGACGGATCGTTGTAATCAAGCCAGTATTTCAGCGCGGCCTCTTCCTCCGCCTTCGCGGGATCGCCTTCCGTATAGACAATGGTATAGCGGCTGTTTTCGTTCTGGGCGGATTCCGCCATCATCACCGGGCGGAAGACGAGTGCGAAAACCAGATGCAGCGCCAGAGCCAGAAAAACAATCAGGAGAAAATAAAAGATTCCCTCCCCCCTTTTTTTCCTGCATCGGAAGCCGGAACTGAAAGAGTCGGAGGAGGCGGAAGGGGAAGAAGAAGACAAGGATGGCAAAGACATCTGTCAGTTCTCCGTATCAATGAAAGTCCTGTCATTCTCTCTGGGGGGGGGAGAAGCCATCATGACGGCATTGAGATTGAGTTCTTCGGCAAGAGAGAGCAAAGGCGTCAGAGTGGCAAGGGAATTGGCGCGGTCGGCGCGAATTACGAGTGTTTCGCGTTCCCCGTCGCGGCGGGTTCGACTCATGACGTCGATGATGTTTCTCCGGAGGACGTCCATGTTGCTGATCAGGATGTCGTTGAAATACAGTGTCCCGTTTTTGTCGACTGTGACGATGAAACGCTTTGCCGCATCGGTCGTTTTCGTTCTGGCGACCGGCAGATCAACGTTGATTCCGGAAATGGGCACAAAACTCGACCCGATCATGAAAAAGACCAGGAGAATGAAAAACACGCTCACATAAGGAGTCATACGGGGATAGCCGCTGAAGATTTTCAGATTCGGCCTGATTCGCACCACACATTCAGTTTTCATCGGGATGACTTCCATTTTTGTGATGTTGAAAAAAGTAAATGATTTCCGATGATGCCTTTTCCATTTCGACACAGAACGCCTGCACCCGCGACAGCAGATAATTGTAGGCGATATGGCAGGGAATGGCAACGCAGAGCCCTGCCGCCGTGCAGATCAGAGCGGTATACACACCTTTGGAAAGAGCAGCCGGCGTCGTCATGCTGTTCTGCATGACCTGAAAGGTTTCGACCATCCCGACAACCGTGCCGAGAAGTCCGAGCAGAGGCGCCACATAGGCAATCGTCGCCAGAATGTTCAGCCGGGATTCCAGACGAGGAACTTCCACCAGGGACTGATCTTCGATCGCCTGCTTGATGTCGTCTCCGTTCTGATAGGCCTGAATGGCGGCTGTGAGGAGACGTGCCACAGGACCGGGCGTATTGTCGCAGAGGGTGATCGCCTCAATCATTCCGTCGCGGCGCAGAACGTTCACCAGCCCCGCAACCAGTTCCCCGACATCCACCTGGGCCTGATGAAACTGAAACCATTTCTCAATCAGAATATACAGCGCAATCAAACTACACAGCACGATCACCACCATCACCGGACCGCCGTCGAGAATCATCTGAATGTAAATCATCGCGTCTTCATCCCCATATCCCGTTCAAATCGTTCAACATAAAAAATCGTTCCACACAATTTTATTCAATACAGTAAATCCTTCCGGCACAACGTGTTCGACACAATGCACCGAATATATTCCGCCCGATTCAGAGGCTGAATCTGAGGCGTTTGATGCGCTTCATTCTTTCCGCCACGATTCCGGGATCCTGTATCCCGGCGCCGGAAAGCCATTTCAAGCCTGTCAGAGCAGATTCTATATTCATGGAAAGCGGCCTCTGCGAAGCAATGTCCACCATGTTTTCCACAGCCTTGACGCACCAGAGCCGCTCTCCCGGACGGCGGGATGCCTCATCGGGCGGAAGCTGGTACAGCAGCTCCCTGTAGCACGTCAGCGCTTCCTCGTCCAGATTCATCAGCTGAAGACAGCGTCCTTTCCGATACAGGGCCATCGCACGGAAGCGGGGCGGAAGATCCTCCCGGCTCAGAAGAATTTCATACAGAGAAAGGGCGGCATGGTATTTGGATGGATCATCGGCCTTGGAAGCCATGGCGAAACGGACATCCCCCGCCGCCCCGAGGGCGGCATATTCCAGCAGGGAGGACGGACGGCGCTTCGCCGCCTTCTCATAGTACAACACCGCGTTTTCAAAGTCCGAAACCGCGCGCCGGAGATCCCCCATCAGGTAATACGCTTCCGGAATCAGCGAACTGGAGGGAAAGCGTTCCTCCAGTTCTCCGATCAGCGTTTCCGCCTCCTGATAATTTTCCGTATGGTAGGCGAGAAGCGCTTTCTCATACAGAGCCTTCGCCTGGATTTCAGGGAATTCTCCGCGTTTTGCCAGCGAACTCAGCGTCCCTAAGGCCTTTTCCCCGGCCCCGGACTCCGCATAATGCGAAGCCAGGCGGAAGAGCGCCCGGAGCGCATATTCCGAATCCGGATATTTCTCGGAAAGAAGCCAGGTCTGGCGTTCCGCCTCCAGTTCCTTCCCCTGCACGTAACAGACATGGATCAGCCAGAAATGCGCACAGGGGGAAAGAATATGATCCGGATATTCCTTCACCAGACGTGCAAAAAAACGTTCGGCAGAGGCAAAATCTCTTTCTTCAAAAAAGATCCGGCCCGCCTCATACAAAGCATTCACCGTCTTGTCCGCATCGCCGCTCTTCCAGTCCACGTATGCGGAATAATCCAGAGCCGCTTCCTTCCTGCGTCCGGCGGAGGCATGAGTCAGGGCGCGGAGGTAAAGAGCATCTTTTTTCAAAGAATCCGACGCCTTCGGATCGGAAAGAAGTTCGGAAATGGTTTTCATCGCCTGATCCCAATCCTTCCCCTGGAACGAGGAGTACGCAGACTGGTAGAGAGCACGGTCACGGAAAGCGGGAAACATCTCAGCAGTCTTCCGGTAAGCCGCCGCGGCATCGGCATAAAGGCCTTCACGAAGAAGAAGTTCCGCAAGAAGAAAAACAGCCTCCCCACCGGAATCCTTCGTTGTCCGGAAATATTCCCGCACCAGCGATGCGGCTTCGGAGAAATGCCCTTTTTCCGAAAGAACGGAAAGAGCTTCGTTCAAAGCCTTCTTCCGAAGGGAGACGGAATTCGAGTGATCGGAAAAAACGGCGCGGTACAGATCCAGCGCGGGCGCCTCCCTCCCCGCATTCGCCAGAAGACGCGCCGCACGGAGTTTCGTCTCCGCCGTCGCATACGCTCCCTGAAACAGCTCATACTGCTTCATAGCAAGATCCGCCGCCTGTCCGGGATTATCCGTCTTCCGGTCGAGAAGAGCTAGAATCCGGTCGAGCGAATCGAACGCATCCTTCCGAAGCGGAGCGGAATCAAAGGCCCGCCGATACGCCTCCAATGCCAGTTCATCCGCTCCGTCCTGACTGCATTCATCTCCAATCAGGGAATATACAATGAAAAAGAACTCCTTCCCCCCTTTTCTTTCCTCTCCGGAGCTTTCTTTCCCAAGCAGATTCTCATCTTCCCTTTCTTCCCCTTCTTCTCCTTCTTCTCTTCCCCCGCTTCCGTCAAGCGAAGCGGAAGAGATCGAATCCGCTCCTTTTTCCTTTAAGAGCAGATACAGATTCAGAAGTTTCAAAGCCTCTTCATCCCGTTTCCCTTCCGGTGCCGGAAAGGAAAGAAGCATCTCCTTCGCTTTCGGAATGTCCCCTGATGCAATCTGATTCAGAATCATCCGTTCAAAGGCGGAGTGCCCGATGGCGCTGTTTCCGGCTGTATTGTATATAAAGGAATAGTTCTTGGCCGCTTCCGCATTTTCATGGAGCAGCTCCAGAGCAAATGCCAGAGAGGACAGCACACGGATCCTCCGGGGATCCAGTGAAGTGAATCCCGGCAGAATGCGTTCCAGAATCACCTTCGCTTCCGAGGGTTTCCGTCTCAGAAGAAGAATATCCGCCTTCCACATGGATACTGAAAGGGAATTCACTCCAGGATATTCCATTTCAAAATCCTGAAGCGTTTTCTCCGCTTCATCGGGAAGAAAGGCCAGAATCAGAGAATCAATTTCGCGCTCGAAGGCATCACGTCCGGCGGAGGAATCCTGCTTTTTCCGGGCATTTTTACGGTATTTGGCATAGAAACTGGCGGCTACGGCATAATCGCCGGAGCGGAATGCCTCGTCTCCGGACTTACGGTCCGGATACACCGTTTCCAGACTGTCTGGCTGAACAGGGCGAAGCGAAATCGGAGGAAGAACAACGGCTGCATCTGAAGGTGTATCGGAAAGCCCCTCCCCCTCCCTTGCGGAGGAGGAGGAAGTACTGGCAGAGGAAGAAGAAGAAGAAGAAGAAGAAGAAGGCTCCTGAGCAGAAAGAGATGCTGTTGCCGCAGCTGCGCAGCACAGAAAGAATATCATTGTACGCACGGCTGACGCACGCTGGGGAAAACGATTATTCGCTCGCCTTTTCACAGTCTCTTTCTCTCCTTGATTCCAGTTGTTTCCATTCTCATTCTCTGTCTATTATTAGAAGAAATCAGAAGAAAAAGGAAACGGGAAGGATCGCTTTTTTTCAGTCAAGCCGGTCTTCTCCGGCCCCTGCTGCGCCGCCGCCGTCATTCCTGTGCGGAAGAAGCGCCCGCCTGAGATGCCGCGGAAACGGTTGGCGGCAATGAGGATGCAGAGCCGGAAACAGAAGAAGCCTGTTCGCCCGGGGTCTTCTCGGAGACAAGTTTCTCCCCGGCAAGCTTCGCCTTGATCGCAGACAGGATTTTATCCACAAGCTCCGGATGTTCAGAAAGATATGCTTTTGTTCCATCTCTTCCCTGTGCGAGCTGTTCTCCGTCATAGGAAAACCAGGAGCCTCTTTTTTCAATCAGCCCCATATCCGTGGCGACATCCAGAACGGAACCGACACGGGAGATGCCTTCATTCCAGTTGATGTCGAATTCCGCCACCTTGAACGGGGGCGCAAGTTTGTTTTTCACGACTTTCACCTTGGTCCGCGCACCGGTGGCTTCACCGTTGGCGCCATCCTTCAGGGTGCCGATTCTGCGGATGTCCAGCCGGACGGTACAGTAATATTTCATGGCGTTCCCGCCGGGTGTTGTTTCCGGATTCCCGAACATCACTCCGATTTTTTCGCGCAGCTGGTTCGTAAAGATGCAGCAAGTGCGGCTGCGGTTGATCGCGCCGGTCAGTTTGCGGAGAGCCTGAGACATCATCCGGGCCTGGAGTCCGACAAACGAATCGCCCATCTGCCCCTCGATTTCCGCACGGGGGACAAGCGCCGCAACGGAGTCGATCACCAGGACGTCCACGGCATTGCTGCGGACAAGAGTTTCCACAATGTTCAAAGCGTCTTCCCCGCAGTCCGGCTGGGAAATCAGGAGATTGTCGATATTGACACCGATTTTTTTTGCGTAGACGGGATCAATGGCATGCTCAGCGTCAATGATGGCGGCCGTCCCGCCCGCCTTCTGTGCATTCGCGATCACATGCAGACAGAGCGTGGTTTTCCCCGAAGATTCAGGTCCGAAAATTTCCACGATGCGTCCGCGGGGGAGGCCCATCGTCCCCAGCGCGATGTCAAGGGACAACGCCCCTGTGCTGATCACGGGAACATCCACAACTGCATTGTCCCCGAGACGCATGATCGAGCCTTTCCCGAACTCTTTTTCAATCTGGCCGACCGCTATCGCAAGGTTCTTGTCCCTGGCCGAAACATCCGGGGACGAGCCTTTCCCGGAATTTTTACTTTCCTTCTCCGCCATTTCTCTTCATTGTCCTTCAAATAAGATTTCAAGTCATTACTGTTTCTTTTCCCGATTCTTCTGACGATTCTGAATCGGCTATCCCGATATTTCCCGGAACCCCCTTCTTCCAGGAACCTTCTCCCCGGGAAACGGGATCGGATTTTTCTGTATTCCAGACAATAAAGGACTCAAATATCCAGGTCCTTCACGCCTGCGGCATGTTTTTCAATGTATTCACGCCGGGGTTCCACGGCATCTCCCATCAGAAGAGTGAACATGTGTTCAGCCTCCACGGCGTCTTCCATGGCGACCTTGATCATCTTCCTGGTTTCCGGATTCATGGTCGTTTCCCAGAGCTGTTCGGCGTTCATTTCACCCAACCCTTTGTAACGCTGAATCTTGAGATCCTGCCTGCCGTTCTTTTTGATTTCCTCGAAAAGGGCCTGCATGGAATTCACCGTCAAATCTCCGGAAGAGGTGCTGATGCGGAAAAGCGGGGTGTCTCCACGGAAAACGCGCTTCGGATCCTGTCCGGCGGAACGAATTTCCGCGCTCAGTTCCTCGCAGCTCTTCGACTCATAGATCAGAATCACGTCTATGGACGGATGAAGAGACTTGACGACCGACTCCTCCGGATTCTCCGGCTCCGGACGCTGAACAGGCGGAAGGCGTTTCTCCGCTTCTTCAATATAGGCCTGCTCTTCCTCAAGAGTATACACAAACTTTTCCGTGGTCGAGCCATCGGTTTCATGAATAAGAATCATGGCATAGGGGAACTTCCCCTCCCGGCCCATGGCAAGATATTCTTCCGGAACAATTCCATGACGGTGCAGCCCCTGGGTGATCTGCTGCGCACGGACAACATAGGAGGTAATCCGCCGGATGTCATCCAGATTCAGCTGGACGCCGGTCTCGGCCCAGAAGACTTCCAGATCCTCAAACCCCATGGTAATCAGGAAATTGTCAAGCTGTTCATCGGTATCGATATAGCGTTCGTTCTTCTTGCGCGTCACTTTGTAGAGAGGGGGTTTCGCAATGTAAATATGCCCGGCCTCGATCAGCTCCTTCATTTCCCGGTAGAAAAAGGTCAGGAGAAGCGTGGTGATGTGCGAACCGTCCACGTCGGCATCGGTCATGATGACGATCCGGTGGTAACGGAGTTTGCTGATGTCGAAATAGTCTTTCCCGACTCCGCAGCCGACAGCAGCGATAAGAGATTGAATCTCTTTATTTTCCAACACCTTGTCAATTCTGGCCTTTTCCACGTTCAGGAGTTTCCCTCGAATCGGGATGACCGCCTGGAACTTGCTGTTTCTGCCCTGTTTGGCGGAACCTCCGGCGGAATCGCCTTCGACAATGTAAATTTCACATTTGGAGGGATCTCGTTCCTCGCAGTCAGACAATTTCCCGGGCAGGGAAAATCCTTCCAGCGCCCCTTTCCTCTGCACGGATTCGCGGGCTTTCCTTGCGGCTTCACGGGCGCGGGCGGCCACCAGGGCCTTGTCCACAATCTGGCGGGCAACGGCGGGATTCTCTTCCAGAAACGCGCCGAAACAGTCGTTCATGACCGATTCGACGATTCCTTTCACCTCGCTGTTTCCGAGTTTCGTCTTCGTCTGCCCTTCAAACTGAGGATCCGGAACCTTGACGCTGATGACGGCCGCAAGGCCTTCCCTTGTGTCCGCTCCGCTCATGGCCTTCTCCGATTTCAGGAGATTGGAGGATTTCGCATAGGCGTTGATGGTCGGGGTGAGCGCACCCTGGAAGCCGGTCATGTGGGTGCCGCCCTCGAAGGTGTTGATGTTGTTTGCGTAACTGAAAATGTTTTCCTGAAAGTCCGTATTGTACTGCATCGCGACTTCCACGTCGATGCCTTCGCGTTCCTTGTGCATGTAGATGACGTCCGGATGCACGGGGGTCTTGTTGGCGTTCAGGTGCTTGACGAATTCCGCAATGCCGCCTTCATAATGGAATTCCTCGCGCCGGACCTCCGGTTCGCGTTCGTCCGCAAGAACAATCCGGACGCCTCGGTTCAGAAACGCCAGTTCGCGCAGCCGCTTCGCCAGAGTGTCCCAGTTGTAGACGGTTGTCTCCGTAAAAATCGTCGCATCCGGTTTGAATGTGACAATCGTCCCGCGGTCGGAAACCGCATGCAGTTTCATCAGCGGCCGGGTTGTCGCGCCCCGTTCAAAACGGATGTTGTAGGCAAAACCGTCCCGGTGGATTTCCACTTCCAGCCAGTCCGAAAGCGCATTCACGCAGGAAATTCCCACCCCGTGAAGACCTCCGGACACCTTGTAGGCGTTGTGATCGAACTTCCCTCCCGCATGAAGAATGGTCATCACAACTTCCACGGCGGGTTTATGTTCTTCCGGATGCATATCCACGGGAATTCCGCGGCCGTCGTCTGCCACGGTAATGCTGTTATCCGCATGGATGGTCACGGCGACATGGGTGGCGAATCCCGCCAGGGCTTCGTCGATACTGTTGTCCACCGCCTCGTACACCAGATGATGCAATCCGCGCACCCCGGTGTCCCCGATGTACATGCTCGGGCGTTTCCTGACGGCTTCCAGTCCTTCGAGAACCGTGATTTTCGATGCCGTATAAGCATTGTTTCCAAGCTTGTTCGCAGCGGGATCTTCCGCAGGTCCGCCGTTCTCCGTGTCAATCTGGGACATTCTGTTCTCCGTATCTGTTCAAAGAGATGCTTATCTTCTTATAATCCATAGGGTTTTATTAGCTCAAAAGGGGATGACTCCTGTCATGGTCCCCAAGCAGCATATAATACACGAAAATCCTCTTTTTTTCAACTCTTCTTCCTTTTTTTTTCCCGGAATTCCGTATTCTCTCTTCCGCACTCGTTTCCCGGACGGCAAGTTTTTTTTCGGGATTTTTTCACATGCAGTGCTTGCAAAATTGCAAAAAGCGAATATTGTATTGTAGAATTTTTTTCGTGGAGACAACTCTGATGATTCGGCAGACTGCAGATTTCTCTCGCCGCTGGTGGCGTCGGACCCGTTAATCCGTGTCCGCGCTTTTCCTTAGTCCTCAGGACAGATCAAAGTCGCAAGAAAATAATCCCGCAGACAAATTCAAGAAGAATACGACACGGATCCAGGCACAATCGGCAGGATCCGTTTTTTTGTACCCGGAAACAAAGATTCCCATCGGAAGCACATCATGAAAACTGACTCCGCATTCGACAGCACAACCTTCCGCAGCACAACGTTGTTCCGCGCAGACGGTCAAGGCAGCAGGGCATTCCGCGCTCCGTACTGCTGCTGGCGTCGCTGGCGTCGCGAGAGTCTGGCCGAACCCCGATGGTGGTGTTCCGCTGCGCCTGAACCTGAGCCTCTCTTCCTCACCTGAATTCAGCAGAATTCTCCGGAAGAAGCGGAAAAGGGAAAACAGAAATGTTCAGGGCCGCGGTCTCTCCTGAAGGGGGGAGACCGCGGCCCTTCTTTTTGCGCCGTTACTGCGCCGTTTCTCTGAAACATTTCCCTGAGAAAAGAATGCGCGCCTGATTGAAAAAGAAACGCAACAAGCAGCCCGCCCCCCGTCTGACGCTCTTTCTTTTCTGAACAAATCCGACTGAAGAACACACACAAAAAAATAAACAAAGATGATGGACCGAAAAACGCAAGGGAGAAAAAACAACAAATTCCCTTCCGTCACAGCAAGTCCGTCACAAACAAAGGAAAAACAAGATCATGCTGAAACCTGATTTCAAAGAATTCTGCCGTCTGAGCGGAGAAGGAAACATCATTCCCGTCTTCCGGGAATTCCTGGCAGACATGGAAACGCCCGTTTCCGTGCTGAGCCGTTTTGCGGAAGACGAAAACGTCTTTCTGCTTGAAAGCGTGGAAGGCGGAGAACGCATCGGACGCTACTCCTTCATCGGAGTGAATCCCCGTGGAGTTTTCCGAGTGGAAAACGGGAAGGCTTTTTTTACCGACTCCAGCGGGGAAAAGGAAATCCCGCCAGAAGAGGGCAGTCCGTTTCTGGCACTCCGGACTTTGCTGAAGGAAAGTTCCGGAGCCGTGTCCGTCCCGGGGCTGCCGCCGCTTTTCGGGGGAGCCGTGGGATATCTCGGATACGAAACGGCACGCGAATTTGAAAAGCTGCCGCCCCCCAGGAACAGCACCGGGACACAATGCGCGTTCCTGCTGACGGATGAAATGATCATTTTCGATAATCTCCGCCACAGCATTCTTCTTTCCGTCTGCGTGCATACGGAGCAGTTTGATTCTCTCCGGAACGCCTATCAATATGCGGAGAAACGGATTGAAGCGCTCCGTGCGATCCTGGAGGAACGCAAGGGAGAACGTGAACCGCTCACGGGAAAAACCTTCCCGATCCCCCGCCTCCAGCCCAATATGGAAAAGGCGGACTATTGCGCCATAGTGGAAAAGGCAAAGGAACACATTGTCTCAGGCGATGTTATCCAGGTTGTTCTGGCTCAGAAATTTTCAGCGGAAACGCAGATCCCGCCGCTGACTCTTTACAGAGCTCTCCGCTTGATCAATCCCTCCCCCTACACCTTCTTTCTGAAGACGGGCAGACGGATTCTCTGCGGCTCCTCCCCGGAAACACTGGCAAAATTCGACAACGGTTCCGCCATGCTCAGCCCGATCGCAGGAACAAGAAGAAGAGGACAAACTCATACGGAGGACATCCGGCTCGCAGACGAACTCCTCCGCGACGAGAAGGAACGGGCCGAACACCTCATGCTCGTCGATCTCGGGCGAAACGATCTCGGACGCATTGCCAGGCCGGGCAGCGTCCAGGTCCGGAGTTTCATGAGTGTGGAACGCTATTCCCATGTCATGCATCTCGTTTCCCGCCTGGATGCCGTCCCGGAGGAAGGGCGCGACGCCTTCGACCTTGTCCGTGCCGCCTTCCCCGCCGGCACTCTTTCCGGAGCCCCCAAAATCCGCGCTATGGAAATCATCCGTGATCTGGAACCGGAAGCACGCGGCGTCTACGGCGGCGCCGCCGGTTACTTCAGCTACACCGGAAGCATGGATCTGGCCATCATCATCCGGACCATGCTCATCGAAAACGGAAAACTCTCCATTCAGGCCGGAGCCGGAATCGTTTATGACTCCGATCCGGAAAAGGAATATGAGGAAACTCTCAACAAGGCCGCTGCCATGACCAGAGCAGTGAATCTCGCGGCAAACGGACTCGAAGTTTTCTGACACGACTTTCCCCGTCCGTTCACCCTCAGAGAGGATTCATCATGAAGGAAAATTCTCAAGGTATCATTTAAAGAAAGAAAAAAATGGGATCGGGAAAAAGAAAATCTCTTTCTTCATCTTCTTTCCCACCCCCATCCTCAAGCAACTCAGGAGATTTCAAACCATGTTTCTGATGATAGACAATTACGATTCCTTCACCTACAATCTCGTCCAATACTTTCAGGCGCTCGGCATTGAGATGCAAGTCCGCAGAAACGACGGAATCACTCCCGGTGAGGCCCTGGACTCCGGTGCGGAAGCCATCGTGCTTTCCCCGGGTCCGGGACGGCCGGAGAATGCAGGCATCCTCATCGATCTGGTCCGGATGATCCGGCAGGGAGCGGATATGCCTCTGCTCGGAGTCTGTCTCGGGCATCAGGCGATCGGATACGCTTTCGGGGCGAAAATCATCCGGAGTCCCGAGATCATGCACGGGAAGATCTCCCGGGTCCTGCACGACGGCCGGGGACTTTTCCGCAACCTCCCCTCCCCCTTCAAGGCCGTCCGCTACCATTCCCTCGCCATTGACGAAAACTCGCTCCCCCCGTCCGAACTCATTGCAAGCGCCCGTACGGAGGAGGATGGCACGCTAATGGGAATCCGTCATGTCACAAGGCTCATCGAGGGGATTCAGTATCATCCGGAGTCCATCCTGACTCAGAATGGAAAGCTTCAGCTTCAGAATTTCATCGACTCCGTCAGAGCCCGGAAAACGGAAATTCAGAGAAGCAATCCTGCTCCTTCCCCTGCTGCTGCAGCAGATACGCCAGACACAATACACAACATCACAAAGGCAGAATAAAGACATGCTCTCCATACTTCTGAACAAAGTTTTGAACGGATCCGATCTCACGGAAACGGAAATTTCCGAAGCCCTTGAAAGGATCATGGACAAATCCCGTGGAGACATTCTCCCCGCGGCCTTCCTCACCGCTCTCCGGATGAAAGGCGAAACGCTTCCGGAACTCATCGGGTCAGCCCGTTTTCTCCGTTCCCGTGCTCTCAACATGGAATGCCCGAACAAGGGACTGCTCGACACCTGCGGGACGGGCGGAGACGGCAGTTCCAGTTTCAATATCTCCACGACCGCCGCCTTTGTCGCCGCGGGAGCGGGAGTGCGGGTGGCGAAACACGGGAACAGCGGCATTTCCAGCCGCTGCGGTTCGGCGGACCTGCTCTCGGAGCTCGGCTATTCGCTCGATACGCCTGTGCAGAACTCCGAACGCTGTCTGGAACTGCATGGGATCGCCTTTCTGTTCGCACGGAAAATGCACCCCGTTCTCGCATCCGCAGCGGGACTGCGCAAGGAACTCGGATTCCGGACGATTTTCAACATGCTCGGTCCCCTCTGCAATCCAGCAGGAGCGGAATACCAGGTGACGGGTGTCTATGACGGCGCTCTCACGGAACTCTTCGCCGCGGCTCTCCGCGAACTCGGGACAAAACGCGCCATGATCGTCCACGGCAATGACGGACTCGATGAAATTTCCGTTTCCGACAGCACCCGCATTTCCGAACTCAGAGACGGTCAGATCCACACCTATGAATTCTTTCCCGAACTTTATCTCGGCAGAACCTTCCCCCCGGAGGAAATCCGGGGCGGAGACGCCCGGGAAAACGCAAGAATCACCCTTTCCGTACTCGAAGGCAGAGAGCGCGGCGCATGCCGTGCTTCCGTCGTTCTGAACGCCGCGGCGGCCATTCGGACCGCCGGAATCGAAGAGGAAATGCCCCTCGCCATCGCAAAAGCCGAAGAATCCATTGATTCCGGAGCCGCACGCGAAAAACTTGAACTTCTGATCAGGGAGAGCCGCAGACATGTCTGACTTCCTCGAAAAAATCACAAGAAAAACCCTCGAAGACCTCGAAAATGAAAAAGCCCTCTGTCCCCCCGGGGAAATGAAGGAAAAAGCCCTGAGTTCCCCGCACCGGATCCGGAATTTCGCCGAAGCGCTGAAGAACGGAGACGGAAACAGAAAAATCCGGGTCATCGCAGAACTGAAAAAAGCCTCCCCTTCCCGGGGGCTGATCCGGGAGGATTTCCCCTGCGTCAAACTCGCACGGAGTCTGGAACGCTCCGGAGCCGCCGCGCTCTCGGTCCTGACGGAAAGGAATTTCTTCCTCGGAGCTCCGGAATCGCTCGAAAGAGTATCCGGAAGCGTCTCCATTCCGGTTCTGAGAAAGGACTTCATTCTGGATGAATACCAGATTTACCAGTCCAGAGCCATCGGAGCGGACGCAGTGCTCCTGATCGCGGCACTGCTGGATGACGCGCAGTTCCGGAATTTGTACAGTCTCGCCCGCTCTCTGGGGCTTCATGTGCTCGCGGAGGCGCATAATGAAGAGGAAATGAAACGGATTCTCCGCTCCGGAGCCGAAATCATCGGAATCAACGCAAGAGACCTCAAAAGTTTCCGGACGGACATCTCGCAATCGGCGGAACTGCTCAGAGCCATTCCCGCTGATAGAATCCGCGTTGCGGAAAGCGGAGTCATGAAAAGGGAGGATCTCCTCGCCCGCCGCAATGCTGCCGACGCATTCCTGATCGGGGAACTTCTGATGCGCGCCCTCTCTCCGGAAGAAAAACTCAGGGAACTTCTGGAGCCCGTGCGATGACACATTCTCGAACCCGACTGAAAATCTGCGGGATCACCACGGAGGAAGACGCTCTCGCCGCAGCGGAGCTCGGAGCGGATTACCTGGGATTTGTATGCGTCTCTTCCTCAGCGCGTTTCATCGCTCCGGAACGAATCGGCGAAATCGCGCGGAAACTGCCGCGGAAGCTGCAGAAGGTGCTGGTCACACTGGACATGAATCCGGAAAAGATCCTGGGGATCATGCGGAAATATTCTCTGGATGTGATTCAGCTGCACGGATCGGAAAGTCCGGAATGCGTTTTTTCGCTTTCCCGGGAATATCCTGTCTGGAAAGCGCTTCCGTGCACGGAAGGGTCGGAGGAATTCTTCTCCGAATGCGCGAAAATTCCCGGAATCCCCCTGCTCCTGGACTCGAAACACGGAGGATCCGGAACAACTTGCGACTGGGACGCGGCAAAAAGAATCGTCGACTCGGGAAGAGAAGTGATTCTTGCCGGAGGGATCGGGCCGGACAATCTCGAACGGGCCGTTTCTTTTGTCCGACCGGCGGTCGTTGACCTCTCCAGCGCAGTCGAATCCTCTCCCGGCAGGAAGGATCCGGAAAAGCTTTCCGCACTCAGTGCCATCCTGGAAAGAATCCATTCGGCATCATCAGAGGCTCCCCGGGCGGCTGACCGCACAACAGCACTAAAAACAGCAAACATACAAAAAAACGGAGACAAAGCATGATGAGAGAAACACATTTTCAAAACTACGGCGGCCAGTATGTTGCAGAAACGCTGATGCCGGCGCTGCTGGAACTGACGGAAGAGTATGAAAAAGCAGTATCGGATCCCCTCTTTCAGGAAGAGCTGAAGTATTTTCTGCACTTCTATGTGGGCAGGGAGACGCCGCTTTATTTTGCGGAACGTCTGTCCGAATACTGCGGCGGAGCCCGGATCTATCTGAAGCGGGAGGATCTCAACCATACCGGAGCGCACAAGATCAACAACACGATCGGTCAGGCGCTTCTGGCAAAACGCATGGGGCGGAAGCGTCTCATTGCGGAAACGGGCGCGGGAATGCACGGGGTGGCCACGGCGACCGTGGCGGCGAGATTCGGATTCCAGTGCACGGTCTTTATGGGAGCGGAAGATGTCCGCCGTCAGGCGCCGAACGTGGAACGCATGAAGATGCTGGGAAGCGAGGTTGTCGCCGTCTCCAGCAGCTCCGCCACGCTGAAGGACGCGATGAATGAAGCCATCCGGAACTGGGTCGAAACCGTAGAGGACACTTTTTACGTCATCGGGACCGTGGCGGGCCCGGCGCCCTATCCGGCGATGGTGAAGGAATTCCAGTCCCTCATCGGCAGGGAGACGCGGAGACAATGCCTCGAACAATGCGGCCGTCTGCCCGATGAAGTCATCGCCTGTGTGGGAGGCGGCAGCAATTCCATGGGGATTTTCTCCGCCTTCCTTCCGGATTCTGCTGTCCGTCTGACCGGAGTGGAGGCTGGTGGCGAAGGGCTTTCTTCCGGACGGCATGCCGCAAGCATCAACGGCGGAAGCGTCGGTGTCCTGCACGGCTGCAAGACCTATCTGCTGCAGGACGAGAACGGGCAGATCCTGAACACCCATTCCGTTTCCGCGGGACTGGATTATCCGGGGGTCGGACCCGAACACGCATTCCTGCATGATACGGGGAGAGCTCAATACAGCGTCATTCTGGACAGCGAAGCCGTCGAAGCCTTCGACCTGACCTGCCGTCTGGAGGGGATCATCCCCGCGCTCGAATCCTCCCATGCCATCGCCGAGGCGCTGAAACGAGCGCCGGGAATGGGGAAAAATGACATCCTCGTCGTCTGTCTTTCCGGACGCGGTGACAAGGATATGGACAACATTCTGAATTACAAATCACTTCTCAAAACAAAGGTGAAAGGTGTCTGAACAATGAACCGGATCCCGGAAATTTTCCGTCAACTCTCCGTCCAGGGGAAGAAGGCCCTGATCTGCTATCTCAGCGCGGGATGCCCCACTCTGGAAGAAAGTGAAAGACTCATCCATGCCGTCGTGGAAAACGGTGCCGACATCATAGAACTCGGAGTCCCCTTCTCCGATCCCACAGCGGACGGCCCCGCCATTCAGGCGGCTTCCCAGACTGCCATTCAAAACGGCAGCACTCTCCCCCACGTCCTCGAACTCGCGGGAAGATTCCGTTCCCGCTATCCCGGACTCGGAATCGTCCTCTTTTCCTATTACAACCCCGTTTTCCGCTTCGGCGCGGAAGCCTTCGCCGAAGCCGCGCAGAAACAGGGAATCGACGCCGTGCTGATCGTGGATCTCCCGTATGAGGAGGCTCAGGAACTGGACGTCTTTCTCCAACCCCGCGGAATCGCCAGAATTCCGCTCGTCTCACCCGAAACCTCTCCGGAAAGAG
>CAJMAW010000029.1 GCA_905211485.1 uncultured Lentisphaeria bacterium
CCCGCCAAACCGGAAGCCTATACGCGTCATATGGTGGCCTTCACATCGAGCTGCTCCGCGGTTCTCCCTGAGCTGGATTCGGAATTTTCCCTTCCGCTGGTCTCGGAAATGAAGGGGGGATACAATCCTGCGATTCTTTCCATGCCCGGGACTGAACCGTTTGCGGGGATGATCGCTCATGACAACGGAGTGTTCGGCTACCGCCTGATCACGGCGGGTGTGGATTTGAAGCATGACGATCTGCCTTTTGATGAGAAGACGGTGGACCTGAGTCCGCTGAAAGGGAATCTGGAACGTATTTTCCTGGCGCTGGCGGAGAATGAGAATCTCTCTCTCCAGCTTCAGCCGACAGGCTACAGTTATGCGCGCTTCATCAACACCCGGGAGAACAACGGCAAATACAGCGGACTCCGTTTTTATAATTTCCAGATGGGTTCCAGTTCGGAACTGGAATGTCTGCCGAAGGATGCTCTTGCTGTTTGGCTCGGGGAGAAGAATGCGCCTCGGACGCTCCGGCCGGGGCATTCGGACCAGGCGTTTGTGAGGATTGATGCGAACGGATATATTTTCCTCCCCGGGATCCGTCTGACGCCTCTGAACATGACGTCCTATGGATTTGACGCGAACGGGGCGATCAACCGTGTCAGTGTCCGGGAAGGGCGTCTTGAGTACGGTTTTTCCGCGCCGCTGTACTTCCCGTTCTATCCGACGGGCTATGACAACAATGTCAAGGTGAACGTTCTGAACGCGAAGACCAATTCGAGTTTCAGCTCCGCCTTTACCGAGTATGACGGGAGCGATGTGGTGTTTTTCTGCAACCGTCTTGCGAATCTGAAGATCTTCGGGGGCGGCTATACCCTGATCGGGGCGACGCGCGAACACCCGGAAGGGGACGGCCTGCCCCTGGGGAGAGAGCTTTTTTCCGAGAATCTCATGCTCCGGAACGCCGAAGACCAGATTATTCTGAATGAGAGTCGGCTGAATATCTTCCGCAGGAAGAACATTGTCAACGAATCTCTGGAAACGCTTCATGCCGATGCGGAGGACCATTACTCCAAGGCTCTGGAAGCGGAAAAGGAACAGGACTACCGGGAGACGGCTGCGCATTCGCTTTTTTCCTCCGTGCTGGCGGAGAAGGTGATTGTTCCTCTCCGTGCGCAGGCGAATGACATGATTCAGGCGGTGGTGCTGCTGCTGATTCTTTCGATACCGTTTGCCTTCTGTCTGGAGCGTCTGATCTTCGGGTTTACCGACATTTACCGTCAGGTTTTCGGTTTTCTGGGGATATTTCTCCTGACCTTCGGTCTGCTGTATGTGGTGCATCCTGCGTTTTCGATGGCGGCTGCGCCGATCATCATCTTTCTGGCCTTCATGATTCTGCTACTGAGCGTGATTGTGATTTACGTGGTGATGGAGCAGTTCAAGTATCAGATTCAGGCTCTGCAGGGACTGGCGTCGAAGGCGCACGGGGTGCAGACGGGATCGGGGACGACGATGGCTTCCGTGCTCATCGGCATTTCCGGGATGAGAAACCGTCCTCTCAAAACCGCGCTGACGGTCATCACCGTGCTGCTGCTGACCTTTACCATTCTGGTGTTTTCCTCCTTCACTTCCAAGCTCGGAGTGACCGATGTCTATCTGGGCAAGGGCGACGGTCCCGACCGGATTGAACTCAACCGTTTCACCCTGACCACCATTCCCGGGACCCTGGTTGAATCCATCAAAACCCTTTACGGCGGAGAATTCAGCATTTTTGAACGGAAGGCGCATTTCAAACCGCGTGAGACCGCATTGAAATCTCCCGTCTGGATGGCATACAATCCGTCCAATCATTATACATTTCCGATGCCTTCGATGATCGGTTTTGATCCGGGGGAAATCCGTGCGAATCCGGCGCTTTCGCGATTCCTGGAGAAACTCTGTTCGACGCCGCGTCCGGACGGACTTCTTCCAGTGCTTCTTCCCCCGATGGCGGAAAAAGCCCTGGAGCTGAAAATCGGCGATCCTGTCCTGATCTGCGGAGAGAAGTTCTTCTACGCGGGGACTTTCGACCCGATGCTCCTCGGCGACTACCGGAATACCGGAGGGACAAAGCTCCTGCCCCTGGATCTTGCCGAAGAGGACAATCAGGGGAAAATGGAAATGCCGGATCTGGAAGAGAATGTGTCTGTTGACATGGTGGATCTCTCCTATTTTTCAGCGAATCAAGTGGCTGTGACTGTGAACGAGGCTTTCCGAGCACTGCCCGGGTTCACGAACTTTGTCATCATGTATGCGAACGCTCCGGAAACGGACATCCGGGCGGCGTCCGCGGCGATTGCCCCGATATTCACCGGACAGATCTGTTCGGTGAACGCGGGGACGGCGACGCGTCATTTCTTTACAAAACAGCTTGAGGCATCGGGTTTCACAGAGGTGTTTGTGCCGCTGCTCCTGGGAGGCCTGATCATTTTCAGTTCGCTTCTGGGGTCGACAGTGGAAAGAGCGAGGGAAATTTTCACCTACAGTGCGTTGGGGCTGGCGCCTCTGGATGTCGGGTCCCTGTTTTTTGCGGAAGCGACGGTCTATGCCGTGATCGGAGGGCTCGGCGGCTATCTGCTCAGTCAGCTTGTGGCGTATCTGCTGACGTTCGCAGCCTCGTTCGGGCTTCTGCATCCGCCGGAAATGAATTTCTCCTCCTCCACGACAGTCTATACCATTCTGATCGTGATGGCGACAGTGATTCTGTCCGCGCTCTACCCCGCCTATAAAGCCGGGAAATCCGCGAATCCCGGAGTTGCGCGGAAATGGAAGATGCCCGTTCCGGAAAACGGGGTGCTGAAATTCATCTTTCCCTTCACCGTCTCGCCTGGAGACATCAACGGGATCCTGGCTTTTCTGAAGGAATATTTTGATTGCCACAGTGATGCGTCGATGGGGAATTTTGCTTCGACGTCCTCGGAAATTTTCCGGATGGAGGAAAAGGGAGCGGCGAAATACGGGATTGTTTCGCACATGTCCCTTGCGCCGTTTGATCTTGGCGTGTTTCAGGAGTTCAGAATGTTCTCCAGGGAATCGGACATTCCCGGGATTGACGAACTTGTGGTTGAAATCAGGCGTTTGAACGGGACGCAGGCCGCATGGCTCAGGGGCAATGAAATGTTTGTGGAGGAAATGCGCAAACAGTTCCTGCTCTGGAGAGCCCTGCCGCTGGAAACGGTTCTTCACTACAAGTCGTTTTCACTGGATGAACTTCATCCTTCAACCAATCAGGAAAGAGCGTAGGATCGATGAAGATAACGAAACAACAGGATAAGGAGCTTCTGGAGTTTCAGTCTCTGATGGAGACTCCGGATAAATTTGAGAACGGGTTCAAGCTGTCGTCTCTGCTGGGGACGCTGTTTCTGGCGTTTGTGATGGTTCCCGGGAGCATCTACATGGGGCTGGTCGCCGGAGTCGGAATCGGCGGAGCGGCCCAGTGGGTGACGGTCATCCTCTTTATTGAAATGGCGAAGCGAGCAAATGCCAAGCTGTCCCGTGCCCAGCTGTTCATCCTGTTCTATATTGCGGGAATTGCGATTGCGCAGGGCACGCCTTTGATCTACCGCCAGTTTTTCGTCCGCAGCGAGGCTGCTGTGGCATACGGGATCAACACGCTTCTGCCGGAGTGGGTGGCGCCCTCCGATCCGGATGCGTATGTGACGCGCAGTTTTCTCCAGACGGCGTGGCTTCCCGTCATCGGACTCATGCTTTTTACGAGCATTCTGGGGGCCATCGACAATATGATCCTCGGCTACGGGCTTTTCAAGATGACGAGCGATGTGGAGCGTCTGCCTTTCCCGATGGCTCCCATGAACGCGCAGGGAATCGCGGCCCTGGCGGAGGAAATCGAAGGGACGGATGAGAAAATCGGTTCCGCCTCCCGCTGGATGCTTTTCAGCATCGGGAGCGCAGTGGGCATGGGATTCAGCCTCATCTATATGGTGGTGCCGACTTTAAGCGGCGTTCTGTTCGGGACGACCCTTCAGGTGTTTCCCATTCCGTTTGCGGATTTTTCCACGTACACCAAGGATTTTTTGCCCGCGGTCGCGACCGGGATCTGTTTCGACCTCGGGAACTTCATCACCGGCATGGTGATGCCGTTTTATGCCATGCTCGGCTCCTTCATCGGAGTGCTTTTCAGCACGATACTCAATCCGGTTCTGCACCATTTCAATGTCCTGACTCTGTATGAGCCGGGGGACTCGACCGTTGAAATCGTTTTCAAGAACGGAATTGATTTCTACATGAGTTTCGGGATCGGGCTCTCCCTGACCATTGCCGTGATCGGGATCATTTCAACGGTGAAGAATTCACTGGAACGGGCAAAGGAGCGCGCCGCGCTGGCCCTGACCCATCCGGGACTGGATCCGGACGCGGCGATGCACAAGCGCATCAAGGAGCGCGGTGACATTCCCAACGGAGTGATGCTTCCGCTCTACTTCATTTCCACCGGGGCGTATATTCTTCTCAGCGGCTGGCTGATCGGATGGCATCCGGGAGTGATGATTGTGCTGACCTTTTTCGGATTCATCTACACGCCGCTGATTTCCTATGTGACGGCCCGTCTGGAAGGTCTTGTGGGGCAGGCGGTGGCGATTCCGTACATCCGGGAACTGTCCTTCATCATGTCAGGTTACCGCGGGGTGGCGGTCTGGTTCATTCCGGTTCCAATGAACAACTACGGGACTCAGACAATGTTTTACAAACAGGCGGAACTGCTGGGAACGAAGTTCTCCTCCATCTGGAAGTCTAATTTGATTCTTCTTCCGATCGTGTTCTGCACGACCATTCTGTTTGCGTCCTTCATCTGGAATCTGGCGGAAGTGCCGTCGAGCGTGTATCCGTATGCGAGCACGATGTGGGAGCTTCAGGCGAAGAACGAATGTCTTCTGTATTCCTCGACCCTGGGAGAATATTCGCATTTTGAAAAGGCTCTGAGTCTGCCGCGCATTCTGCTCGGGTTCGGACTCGGGATGAGCGTGTACGGGGTCCTCTCGTTCTTCAATGCCCCTGTGATGCTGCTCTACGGACTGATCCCGGGACTGAGCGGAGCCATGCCGCATGTGATTCTGCCGCAGTTTCTCGGAGCGCTGGCAGGCAAGTTTTATTTTCAGAAACGGTTCGGGCAGGACTGGCGGAAGTATATTACCGTGATCGGAGCGGGGTATTTCGTCGGTGCGGGACTGATCGCCATGCTCTGCGTGGGCGTGGTGTTCCTTTGCAAGTCCGCGAGCACGCTGCCATACTAGGAGGAAATGCAGAAAATGGAACAGGAGCCGATTGTCGAAGTGAAGAATCTGTTCCGGATCTACAAGACCGGAAGGGAGCTGCTTTATGCTTTGAACAATATCAATCTGACGATTTATAAAAAGGAATATCTTTCGATCATGGGGCCTTCCGGATCCGGAAAGTCGACTCTGTTCAACATGATCGGAGCGCTGGACATGCCTTCCCGCGGCGTGGTCTCCGTGGGGGGCGTGGAGCTGCCGCGTCTCTCCTCATCGGAACTTTCCTATTTCCGCTGCAAACATATCGGATACGTGTTCCAGAACTACAATCTCCTCGCATTTTTGACCGCAATGGAAAATGTGCTGCTGCCGCTGACTTTCCTCGGCGTTCCTGAAAAGGAGGCGAAAGCCCGCGCGGAGGAAGTGCTCGACTATGTCGGACTCGGGGAAAGGCTTCACCACCGCCCTGATGAACTTTCCGGCGGCCAGCAGCAGCGTGTGGCCATCGCGCGCGCTCTCGCAAATGAACCCGCCATCATCCTTGCGGATGAACCCACGGCCAACCTCGACTTGAAAACCGGAGAGCAGGTCATCGAAATCTTCAAGAGAATGACTCTCGATAAGGGGGTGACGGTCATTACGGCAACGCACGACTACAAGATGCTGGCAAAGTCCGACCGCATCGTCTGGATCAAAGACGGACAGGTCGACAAGATCCAGAATGTCAGGGACATGAACATCAACGTCGGCTCCATCCAGTAATCCAAAAAAGGATCGAAAGGGGGGGAGAGGGACTCCCTTTATCACCCATCCTCCTTTTATATCATCCTTGCCTTCCCCATCGGGCGAAAGTTCCCCTGACTGATTCCTTCAGGAGGAGGAGCGAGGAGTCCTTTCCTTCTTTCTCCCGTTCTGCGAAAACCTGTTCTGAAAAAGCGAAGTGGGCAGGGAGACAAAGGGGATATGACGCCGGATGTCGTCACTCTCCCCCTGTTGCCGCAACGGAAAAGCGGAGTCACCCCGCGCTTCCTCAGGGAAGAAGGCTTCGACTGAAGTTCCCCGCCTGCCGGAAGCATCTGCGCCGACGATCCATTTTCCCGTTTGACTCCCCGGATTCCATTCCCCCCCCCGGAGATGAGAAAACGGATGGGGCGTGATTCCCCCGGGGCGGAGGAGAAGAACCCCCGGGTGATTTGTCAGGCAAAATGGAAGCGGAAAATGAGAGGAGTGACGCATTCCATCGGACATGGGATGAAGAGAATTGCGCCGTCTCTGCGGAAGGAGTCGATTCTGCTCCACGATCCGTCCGCTTCCATCCGTTCGATTCCGGCAGGATCCGCGTCCGGGATTCTGACGGGGACTTCCGGAAGCGGGTCAAGAGCCAGATTCAGCACGGCAAGCAGTTCGGCGCCGTCTCTGAGACGGGCATGCCGTACCAGGACTTGCTGATCGGCTTCAATTTCCATGTTCAACGTTTTTTCTTTGGAAAGGAAGTCAAGAGCCTCCCGAATCCATATTTTCCGTATGGGACGGAAGGTTTTGTAGAAAGGCATGTCTGGATTCCAGCCTGTGACGACGACCCGTCCGCCGCGAGCATTTTCAAAGAAGGTCATTCCGGGCGCGATGAATTCCGCCGGCGAGAGACGATTCGGACTCCAGAAGAAGCCGGTAATGGTCCTTACATCCTTGGAGAGCGGCTTGAGACAAGCGCATCCGGGCTCCCACATCATAGACGCATTGAGTTCGGAAGCAAGATGGCGTTCGTGTGTGAAGTGGAACTTTTCATCGCCGTCGGAGGCGTCGACACCCATCAGAGGAGCCAATCCGCGGGCGCTGAGCTGTTTTGCCGCGGCAGCGTCAATGAGTACGGATCCGGAGAGGAGTGTTTCCAAATCCGCATCGCTCATCCAGCGGACTTCCGATCCGGAAAGAGCGTAGACGCCTCCGTTCCCCGGGACGTCGTAATGAATCGGGAAACCGAAGAAGGCCAGGAGCGAAACACACCATTCCGGAGGCGTCAGCAATCCGGTCCCGAGAACTGGATGAAGCTTTTCCGACTCCGGACGGAACAGCAGCCCCTTGACCCCCTTCCATTCCGCGACCGAATCAACGGTATGGAGCAGTTCATCGTAAAAAGCCCCATACTTAGCAAGGATGTTCTCATAACGTTTCTGGGATTGAGTGTCGACGGGGTTGTTGAATTCGCTGGTCCAGAGTTTGCATCCGTTCAGTCCGTTCAGGACGGCGCATGTGATGTGGGAGTGAAACGTGAGTGCGGACTCGCTGTAATAATTCTGCGGGAAGGTGTCGCTTTCATCCAGAATGTCCCGGACCCCCCGGAGCTGATGGGCAACCTGAAGCGTATTCTGGGTAATGACCGGGAAGTTGAACTGACTGGTCATCCCGTAGATGGCATTGTTGATCCGGACAAACGGCTCAGTGTCCGGACCCGCCAGAGCATGGGCGACTTCATTCACGAATCCGTAGCCGACATAAGGTGTGCAGAAGCCGCAGCGCAGCTTCGGATTCGCTTCGTCAATCGCCTTCCGGATTTCTTCTGCAAAAGCCACGATTGTTTTCAGGCGGCGGAGAGAGAAAAGCCGGACAAGCGGATCCTCGGGAGAAGCCTCCTCCATCAGGGTCCGGATTTCCGGAAGACTCAGATTTTTGCCCGCCGCCTGATTGAAATCGGCGATGTGCAGGGGACAGAAACATTCATTGCTCCGGAGTCCGAAATCATCGTCGATGAGCAGGAAGCGCGCTCCGGAAGCGGCCACTTCACGGATGGCCCGGCAGACATAGGCGCGGAAAGCGGGATCCAGAGGGCACATTCTGGGAGATTCGGTACCGTCGCGCCCGACGGTTTTCTGCCAGGTTTCTCCTGTCAGCGGCACTTTCCCGTTCCATCCGTGGCCCTGTGTACTCTGGATCAGGGCTCCGAGTTCGAGATCTTTTTCAGAAGCAAGTCCATCACGGATTTTCCGAAAGACGGCGCAGAGTTTGCTGATCTTGTCTTCAGCAGGCGTTCCCTCCGGATGAAAACTGAGACTCAGCGCAAATTTTCTCAGCCCTGTTTCCCGCGCCTGTCTTCTGATTTCCGAAAGCGTGAAATCCTCGTTCCCAGGATAGATCGGCACGATATTGATCATATTCATTTTTTTCGCATAGATGCCGGGAGTCCTTTCGATTTTTTTTGATGTCCGCCGTGTTTCTGTTTTTCTGCAGCGGATTTTTTTGAAAGACTGATGCAGCAAGGAATTCCGCCCGGAATTCCGCTGGAGCAGATGAGGGATAAAATAAAATTGCAGAAAAAGGAAAGCAAGGTCTTTCCCGGAAGATTTCCGAGAATTTTTTCCGGAGGGTTTTCTGCTGAAAAGATCCGTTTCTTTCACCGTCTCCGGAAAGATATGCTCTCTCTTGCGAGCAATCCTTTTCCCTTGGAGAAGGGAGTCCGGGCGGCGACGCCATCTTTTTTTCCCCCCCCGGATTCTTCAGAAGCACTTCCTTACTTCGCCTTCCGATTCCCGTGGTAAAATTCCAGCAAAAAAACGACGGAAAATTTGATTCTTGCCACCCGCGGCGTTACATTACAGGATAATCATCCGTCTTCCGGAAAACAATCAGGTTGCAAACCATAACAGCAAGAGGTGACACAAATGGCTTCCCAGCAGATTTCCGCATTGCAGAAGGCCCGCATGGCTTACCAACCCAAACTCCCGGCGGCACTGAAAAACGGTGCGCTGGTCCATTGCACCAGAGGCTCGAACCTTGCCGCGTTCGCGGATGCGGACAAAATCGCGGAGCTCTTCCCCTCCACCAGCAATATGCCGGACCTGAAATTCAGCGCGGGCGACGGGAAAAAACTGGATGCCCCGCTGCATGTGGGCGTGATTCTTTCCGGCGGGCAGGCTCCCGGCGGTCACAACGTCATTGCGGGACTGTATGACGGGCTCAAATCCTTGAATCCGGCCTCCCGGCTTTTCGGTTTTCTGGGAGGTCCCAGCGGACTTGTTGACAACAAGTATGTGGAAATCACCGATTCCTTCATGGACGCCTACCGCAATACCGGAGGCTTCGACATGATCGGTTCCGGTAGAACCAAACTCGAACTTCCGGAACAGTTTGAAAAAGCGCGCGTCAACTGCGCAGCGCTCGGGATCACCGCACTTGTCATTATCGGCGGGGACGATTCCAATACGAACGCCTGCCTTCTTGCCGAATATTACAAGGCGAAAAACGTTCCGATCCAGGTTGTCGGCTGTCCGAAAACCATCGACGGCGACCTGAAGAACGCCTTCATTGAAACCTCCTTCGGTTTCGATACCGCCAGCAAGGTCTACAGCGAACTCATCGGGAACATTGCGCGCGACGCCAATTCGGCGAAGAAATACTGGCACTTCATCAAGCTCATGGGGCGTTCCGCTTCCCACATTACCCTGGAATGCGTGCTCAAGACTCATGTGAATCTGGCGCTGATTTCCGAAGAAGTTTCGGCGAAGAAGCAGACACTGCAGCAGATTGTCGACGGTCTTGCGGACATGATTGCAAAACGTGCCGCCAACGGTGAAAACTTCGGAGTAGTGCTCATTCCGGAAGGACTGATCGAATTCATTCCGGAAATGAAAGTGCTGATTTCAGAGCTGAACGATGCTCTGGCGAAGAATTCCGAGAAATTCCAGTCTCTTACCAAGGCGGAAGAAAAATTTGCGTTTGTCGCCAGTCTTCTCGGGAAGGAATCGGCGGCGGTGTTCAATACGCTCCCCGCGCAGATCAAGCTGCAGCTGACGATGGACCGCGATCCGCACGGGAATGTCCAGGTGTCCCTCATCGAGACGGAAAAACTTCTTGTGGAACTGGTGAAGGCAAAACTCGCAGAACGCAAAAAGGCGGGGACGTATCAGGGAAAATTTTCCACCCAGACCCATTTCTTCGGATATGAGGGACGCTGCTCCGCGCCGTCCAATTTTGACGCCGATTACTGTTACAGCCTCGGTTACAACGCGGCTGCGATTCTGGGAACGGGCGCGACCGCCTATATGTCGTACGTCGGGAACCTGACGAAACCGGCGGTGGAATGGATGGCCGGAGCCGTGCCGCTGACCGCCATGATGAATGTGGAACGCCGTCACGGAGAAGACAAGCCCGTGATCCGGAAGGCGCTTGTGGAACTGGAAGGGGCTCCCTTCCGGAAATACGCGTCCGTCCGAGAGCAGTGGGCCGTCGAGACCTCCTATGTGTATCCGGGCCCGATCCAGTACTACGGTCCCTCGGAAGTCTGCGATGCCACGACGGAGACCATCCAGCTCGAGCATCTCAACTGACAGAAAACAAAAACCGCCAGGCAAGCGAATCTGAATGACTCAAACAGATATTACGGAGAGACGGCGTCATGGGTGAAGTGCAAAAGCGCTCGGAAGGAATCGATGTCGCGAAAGTGGCACTTCTTGCGAGACTGAAACTGGATCCTGCCCAGCTGGAAAAACTTCAGCCGGAGATGGAAGCCATTGTCGGTTATGTCGAAATGCTTTCCGAACTGGATGTGGACGGGATTGAGCCGACCGCCCATGCAGTCGACCGCGTGAATGTGCTCCGGGACGATGTCCCGGGCAATCCCTTTCCGCGTGATCTGATGCTTTCCAATGCACCTGCCACCATCAACGGGGAACTTGTGAAAGTTCCCCAGGTTCTTCCGGGGGAGGGCGAAGCATGAAGCCTGATCCGAAACAGCTGACACTGCGTTCCGCCGCCGATGCGCTTGCGGCAGGGACTTTCACCGCCGTCGAACTGGCGGAAGCCCTGCTTGACCGGATCGGGCGGATTGATTCTCAGGTTCAGGCCTTTCTGTGCGTGGATCGTGCGGATGTGCTGCGTCAGGCGGAAGCGTCAGACGCCCGCCGGGCCGCGGGATCGCCTCTGAGCGCTTACGACGGAATTCCGCTGACACTGAAGGACAACATCGCCGCGGCCGGACAGCAGTGCACTTGCGCATCCCGGATTCTGGAAGGCTTCATTTCCCCCTTTGACGCCACTGTGACTTCCCGCCTGAAAGAAGCCGGCTTCGTTCTTCTCGGGCGTGCCAACATGGACGAATTCGCCATGGGGTCCTCTTGTGAAAACAGCGCCTTCCGGAAGACGGCGAACCCGTGGGATCTTTCCCGCGTTCCCGGCGGCTCGAGCGGTGGCTCCGCCGCCGCAGTAGCCGCGTGTGAAACCATAGCCGCTCTGGGTTCGGATACAGGCGGATCCATCCGCCAGCCCGCGTCCTTCTGCGGGGTTGTGGGATTGAAGCCGACTTACGGAAGAGTTTCGCGTTCGGGTCTGGTGGCCTTCGCGTCTTCTCTGGATCAGATCGGCCCCATGACGCGTTCCGTATACGATGCGGCGGCGCTGATGGACGTCATTGCAGGAGAGGATCCGATGGATTCGACCTCTCTCCCGCAGGAAAAGGAAAATTTTGCTTCCGACCTTCTCCACTTTGAAAGGAATCCGCTTCTTACCGGGATGAAGATCGGTCTTCCTCGGGAATACTATGAACTGGAAGGGATTGCGCCCGGAGTGAAGAAAGTCATGGACCGGGCGGTGGAAAGCTTCCGTGAACTCGGCGCGGAATTTGTGGAAGTCCGACTTCCGCACACCCGTTACGCGATGGCGTGTTATTACATTGTCGCGACTGCGGAGGCCAGTGCGAATCTTGCCCGTTTCGACGGGATCCGTTACGGGTACAGGAGTCCTCATGCCGAGGATCTGCTTTCAACTTATCTGGATTCGCGCGGCGAAGGCTTCGGAATGGAAGTCGCGCGCCGGATCATGCTCGGGACGTATGTGCTGAGCAGCGGATATTACGACGCTTATTATCTGAAGGCGCAGAAAGTCCGGACTCTTCTGAGACGGGATTTCGCCTCCGCTTATGCGAACTGCGACCTGCTCCTGACCCCCGTCAGCCCGGTTCCTGCGTTCCGTTTCGGAGAAAAGACGGATCCGCTTCAGATGTATCTGTCGGACGTCTTTACGACCGCGCTGAATCTTTCGGGCGACTGCGGAATCAGTGTTCCCGGCGGCTTTGACGAGGAAAGTTCCATGCCGGTCGGGATTCAGCTGATGGCGCCCGCATTCGCCGAAAGGAAACTCTTCCGCGCGGCTTATGCGTTTGAACTGGCGCGCAACTGCGGGGAGTTCCTTGCGCCGATATGAAATGAGAAGGAGAAGAGGAGAGGAGGATGGAAAGAAAATCCGCCGTTTTCAGCAGTCTTGCGTTTGCCGCATGGCTGCTTTTTGTGTTGCAATGCGCTCCTGCATCGGCAATTGACGCGGGGGGGAAGATTCCTGAAATCCGCAGTTCGGTGCCGAACTGGTTCGGTACCGAAAAGCCGTTCTCCGACGGGAAAAAAGAGCCGGAAATCGAAATACTGATGTTTTTCGACGCTTCCGCACCCGATGCTGTATCCTTTCTGAGAATGCTTGAAACTCTGGGGGACAAATATGCGGAGAACACGGAACATCCGGTCCGGTTGTCCGCCGTATCCCGGAATTCGGTCCGCATGACGGAAGAACTTTTGAAGTCCTCCGGCGTATCCGGTCTGATGGTTGGAGCGGACGACAAACGGGAACTTTATATGAATCTGGCGGCTTCGGAACCGATGATGCCCTTTGCGATTGTCGCGAAGAAAAACCGCGTTCTCTGGACCGGACACCCCACCGACATTGAATCGGTGACGGACCGGATTCTGAAAGACCGCTTTGATCTTTCGACTCAGGGACAGGTGACACTGCTGAGACGTGAACTTCAGGCCGCGGTCCAGTCCTCGCTTCCGGATGTGATTCAGAGAAGCGCGGACAAAATCCTCGCCATTCTTCCCGGAGACAGCATTGCGGTCCAGTCGAAACTTTACGTCTATGATCTTCGCGGACAGAACCGGGAGGCTCTGGACTTTCTGAAGGAGCAGACTCTGAAAGTTCCGGAAGAACTGAATCTGAGGATTCTCTATCTTGACATTCTCCTGAGAAACGGAGAAAACGCTCTTTTCCGGGAAACCATGCAGAAAGCCGCCGCCGATTTTCATTCCTCTCCGGAATCCCTTTTCCGGATTCTGGCCTTTTCTCTGGAAGCGGCGCCGCATGGAGCACTGCCGCTGCCGCTGGTCTGTGATCTGGCGAAACGCATCCGCAACGACTTTTCCCAGGCCCGGGCCGACAAAAAGGCGCTGAGTTTGGAAATTTCCGCAAGAGTTGCCAGCCTGATCGGGGATCTCCCCTCCGCGGTAAAGGATCAGTCCGCTGCGCTTGAACTGCGGAAGGGAACGGCCTATGAAAAAGCGGCGGCCGAACTCCTGGACTATTACCGCTCCGCAATGGAACTCTCTGGAGCGGCAAAAAACGCTGAGAACTGAAATCGTGTCTCCGTCTCTCCGCGTTTCAGCAGACTGTGCATGAAGAAGCTGAAAGCCGGACTGACGCCGGACTGACGCCAGACTCTGACACCGGACTCTGAAATCTGACTGAAGCAGAGCTGGGAATTTGCCACTTGATTCCGTATTTCCGGCATCATCATTCATTGCCGGAGAGGGAGGCCGGGGGAAAAAAACGCGCTTCCCGCTTATCCGCCGGAAGGAAGAAGTGAACTGGATTTCTTCTTCAGTTTTTCTCACGGAGCCTTCAGCAGTCTTCCTTCGGGGAGGGAAGGATCCAGAAATTCTGAGTTTTTTCACAAAAGGACGGCTTGAAAAAGCCCATGAATGGAATATAGTACAGTCTACCCGAAAATACAGGGAACCTTAATCCGGGAAAACGGATTCGAGTCTCAGCTTTCCGTCAAGTCGGGAAGAATCGGTGCGGAAAAAAGACCGGGAGGAGACATGGCCAGAAGGTTTTCCGTTCGGCGTGAGAAGACGATTTTCTGAAATTGCCGTGGAGCGCTTCCCGTTCCGCAGAGTCGCTGCGGAGGAGAAGGGGCGCGGAAAGCGCGGTGGAGGAAGAAAAAGTCTGAACGCCGGACAGCACTCATTCTCTCCATGTGTACCATATTTATGGATTCCTCACTCTCTTTCTTTTTTCATCAGCCGCTGCAGGCTTGAACTGTGTAGGCATTTTCTTCTCCGGGAACGGGAAACTGAATTTTGGTATACAGTCAACATTTTTTGGAATGGAGAGAGTTGTCTTTATGGAAGGTAATGCCAGGGATATACGGCTTTACAGCGGAACGTCGAATCCGCAGCTGTCGGAGTCCATTGCCCGTTGTCTTGGACAGGAACTGGGTCATGTCACCGTTGAAAGATTTCCGGACGGGGAGATTTTCACGCAGTATAAGGATAACCTCAGGAGTGCGGACGTTTTTATCATTCAGTCCACCTGCAGTCCGACGAATGAGAACCTGATGGAGCTTCTGATCATGCTGGATGCGGCGCGGCGAGCATCTGCGGCGCGGATTACCGCCGTGATTCCGTTTTACGGCTATGCCCGTCAGGACCGGAAGGACAAGCCCCGTGTTCCGATTACAGCGAAGCTGGTTGCGAATCTTCTGACCGTTGCAGGAGCGAACCGGATTCTTTCCATGGACCTGCACGCCCAGCAGATACAAGGCTTCTTTGACATTCCCGTGGATCATCTTTACGCGGCTCCGGTGCTGATTCCGTATTTGAAAGACAAACTGAATTCGGAATCGGTGGTGGTGTCTCCGGATTCGGGAAGCGTGAAGATGGCGCAGTCCTTTGCAGACCGGATCGGCTGCGGATTCGCGGTGGTGGCGAAGAGACGCGTGGATGCGTCGACCGTGGCTTCATCGCATCTGGTGGGAGACGTGAAGGGACGGACCTGTCTCATCGTGGACGATATGACAAGTACCGCAGGCACGCTTTGCGCCGCGGCCGATCTGCTGCGCAGGGAGGGTGCGGGACGGATCTATGCGTCCGTTTCCCATTTTCTGGCGAGCGAGAAGGCGCGGGAGAAACTTGCGAACAGCGCGATCGAAGAATTAATTACCACGAATTCCGTGCCGAATCATATTTTCTTCGGGAACAAGGTGCAGGTTATGGATATCGCGCCGCTGCTGGCGGACGCGATCAAGCGGATCCATGAAGGGGAGTCTGTTTCCTCCCTTTTCAACATGAAACAGAAAGAGCTGATCTAAAAAAGAGAACAATTTCTGAATATAGAAATCACATAAGAAAGCAGGAAAGGATTCAAAATGGCAGGAAAAGTAAAACATGTGCTGAATGTGAAGCAGCGCAGCGCAGGCGGAAGCGCCGTGGCGCGCAGAGAAAGGAAAACCGGGCTGATCCCGGCTGTGATTTACAGCAAGGGTGCGGAAAGCAAGACCGTTTCCGTGCAGGCCTCGGAATGGGACGCTCTCCAGAAGTATGAGCTGAACCTTCTTTCTCTTCAGGAAGACGGGAAGGAAACGCTTGTGCTGCTGAAGGAAGTGCAGCATGATTTCATCCGGAACCGTGCGATGCATCTGGATTTCATGGAAGTGCGTAAAGATCAGGTGATTACGGCGCACGTGGCTGTACATGCGGCTTACGGGGATGTCAAGGGCGTGGCGCTCGGCGGAATTCTCGACCAGGTGATTCATGAGCTGGAAGTCGAGTGCATTCCTGAAAATCTTCCGGAATCCATCGAAGTGAACATTTCGGAACTTGGAGTTGGGGAATCGCTGCATGTGTCCGAAATCGTGCCTCCGGAAGGAGTGAAGATTCTGAATCATCCCGAGCTGGTCGTGTTTCTGATTGCGGATCCGAATGCGCAGCCTGAAGAGGAACTTGCGCCCGCCACCGCAGAAGAGGGCGCGGCGGAGCCTGAAGTGATCGGCGAAAAGGAAAAGGCGGAAAAGGCTGCCGCGGCGGAAGCGGAAGGGAAGAAGAAATAAAATTTTGTCTTCCCTGTGTCCGCAGCTGTTGTCCTGGGAGAGTCTCCGGTTCCGCGGAAGAGAGAAAGAAGGAGCGTTGAGAAGGCCTTATGGCGAATCAGGAAGAAAGACCGGTCCGCCTGATAGTCGGACTGGGCAATCCCGGAGAGGAATATGAGGGAAGCAGGCACAATGCAGGATTTTCCCTCATTGACGGGCTTCTTGAACGGCTTCCGAAAGGATTTGAGCAGATTCATCACGGATACCGTTCCATTTACTGGCGCGGGGCCTATGCGGGGAGGGCGCTTCTTCTGCAGAAGCCTCAGACCTATATGAATCTGAGCGGAGAGGCGGTTTCATCGATGCTCCGGGCGGAACGGCTCAGTCCGGAAGAAGTTTTGGTTCTTTACGACGATATGGATCTTCCACTCGGGAGGATCCGGCTCCGGAAGAACGGAGGGAACGGCGGACATAACGGGATGGGCTCGGTCATCGAATGTCTTGGGACGGAAAATTTTCCCCGGCTGAGATTCGGGATCGGGAAAATGGCAAACGGGCACGGATCCGCGGATTTTGTTTTGTCCCGCTTCAGAGAAGAGGAACAGGAGCTTTTCCGGAAGACCCGTGAAGGAGCGCTGGATGCTCTGATTCTGATTCTGAGACGCGGGATCGGAACGGCAATGAATATGTATAATGCGAAGGATTTTTCCCGAGACGAAGAAGAAGAGAAGGAATCCTCCGCAGCAGGACAGACAAGTCAGAATACAACGAAACATAATACAACACACCAGGAGGTGTAGGCTTGAAAAAGTACGAAGCAGTGTTCATTCTCGACATGAGGAAGGTTGAGGATGAGGGGAAGGCCTTCTCTGAAGAATTTGCGAAAACTCTTCAGGGATGGGGTGGCAGCATGCTGGAAAGCGTTTCCATGGGGCGCAAACAGTTTGCGCGTGAAATCCGGAAACGGAAGGCCGGCGTGTATTGGAACTATGTGTTTGAACTCGATCCTGCGATGGAGACCCGGATTCGGGATCATTATCGGCTTGACGAACGCGTGATCCGTCATCTGATCATCAATTACGACCGTCCTGAACAGGTTCGTTCGACGATTGCCGCTGCGGAACTCGTCGACTGATTGAGAGTTTCATTGATAAGGAAAGGATCCTTCCATGGCGTCATTGAACAAAGTCCTTCTGATGGGGAATCTGACAAGAGACCCCGAACTGACCTATACCCCCGGCGGAGCCGCCATCTGCAAGTTCGGAATTGCGATCAACAGACGTTTTTCGCAGAACGGACAGGACAAGGAGGAAACCTGTTTCCTCGATATTGTGGTATGGGGGAAGCAGGCGGAGACGGCGTCGCGCTATCTTCAGAAGGGAGCGGGCGTCTTTATTGAGGGACGTCTCACGTATGAGCAGTGGGAGGAAAAGGATACGCAGAAGAAGCGTTCCCGCATCACCGTGACGGCGGAACGGGTCCAGTTCCTGAACGGACGCAGGGATGATATGGGCGGCGGAGACGCAGGTGGAGCCGGGGATTACGACTCTTCCTATGAGCAGCAGCCCGCTTATACTTCACGCAATTCCTCTTCTCAGGGGAACCGGGCGTATGGGCCGAGGCAGCAGCAGAACCGTCCGTCCGGACAGGGCGGCGGAGGCTCTGCGTACGGCGGGAACCACGGAGCCTCCCGCTACCAGCAGCAGGCCGGATCCCAGCAGGGAGGCGGCGGACAGCCGCCTCAGATGCCGCCGCCGCAGGAGGAATATCCTTTTGAAGACGTCGGCGGAGTCGATGACGACATTCCTTTCTGAAGCAGTCGTCCGTGACACTGAAAGATTACGAAGCAATCAGAATTTTATTCATCAATCAAGGAGAAAATTGCCATGGCAATGCAGAACAAGAGACGCCGTCCGAAAAGACGCGCCTCCAAGCCGAAAATTTGCAGACTCTGTGAAAACAAAGTCAACTATGTTGATTTCAAAGACGCGGATCTTCTGAAGAAGTTCCAGACGGAAAAGGGGCGCATCCTTCCCCGCAGAATTACCGGGACCTGCCTCAAGCATCAGAAGATGCTCAGCACCGCAGTGAAAAGAGCCAGAATCATCAGTCTTGTTCTCTGACGGACGGAAGCATCTGATCAATTCCCTGAGACAATCTCAAACACAGAAACTGAAGGAAGGGCTTACAAATGGCCTCTATGAAATTGATACTTTTGCAGGACGTGGAAGACCTCGGCCTTGCCGGGGAAGAGGTCCATGTTGCTCCCGGCTACGGCCGGAATTACCTGATCCCGAGAGGACTGGCGACAGTCGCCTCCACCTCCGCCTTGAGACAGCTTGCCGCACGCAAAGAGAAGATTGAAGCGCAGCGCAAAGCCGATCTTGAAGCCGCACAGGCGCTTGCGGCAAAAATCGCAGCCAGCGAAATCGTGATCCCCATGCAGGCGTCCGACGACAACCACCTCTTCGGCTCCGTCACGGAAAGAATCATCTTCGATACTCTCAATGCCATGGGCATCAAAGTCGAAGCTCACAAGATCCGTCTGGAAAGCCAGATCAGAACTCTGGGCGAATTCACGGCGGAGATCAAACTTCACCAGCACGTTCTGGCGTCAGCCAAAATCAAAGTGGTCCGGGCATAATTCCCGGGGAAGGGCTCCCGGATGCCAGACAAGGTGAAAGAGACAGTCCCGTCCGGCGGGAACAGCGGTATGGTCCGGAAAGAGAAGGCGGCCCCTGCGGCCGCCTCGGATTTTGCTGATTTCCAGACGGAACGGGCTGTTCTGGCCGCCGTTCTGGTGGAGCCGGACTGCCTTGACAACGTTGCCACAGTGCTAGGCGGTTTTTCAGCGGCGTCGGATGACCCGAAGTCACAGGAAAAATCCTTTGCCGCCGATCCCCTTTCCAGAAGCGGCTTCCACCGCGTCGCGAGCATGATGTTCCGCGATCCGAAGCATGCGGTGATTTATGAAACCATGCTGGAGCTGCATTCCAGAGGGGCCGGAATTGACGCCCTCGCGATTTCCGATGCACTCCAGCGTGCAGGACGCCTTGATGTGATCGGGGGAATGGAGACACTCCTCGACATCCAGAATTCCATCGCCAGCACAGCCAATCTGGAGACATGGTGCACAATCCTCAAAGATTACGCCATGCTCCGCGAAATGATGAAGACCTGCACCCATGCGCTTGACCTGTGCAGAAATTCCGGAGAGGATGTCAAAACTCTTCTGGAAGCCATTGAATCGGAAATCTACAAAGTCCGCAATCAGTTTGTCCAGCCAGAGATCCGCGACATCAAGTCGCTCATCAAAGAGACTTTTGACGGATTTATCAAGATCCTGAACAAGGAAGTCTCCCCCGGCATTCCCACGGGATATCCCGATCTGGACCGTCTGATCGGCGGCGGTCTGAAACCCGGAGAAATGTTCGTTCTTGCCGCCCGTCCCTCGATCGGGAAAACGGCGCTGGCGCTGAATATTGTCCGGAATATTGCGATGAAGGGCGGAGGGAAGGAGCATTCCGTTGTCTTCTTCAGTCTGGAAATGAGTGCGGAACAGGTGGCACAGCGTCTGCTGTGCACGGAATCGAGAGTTCCCCTGTCCTCCATTCTGGACGGCTCTTTCCGGGGACGAGAGGACCTGACCAAACTGACCGCCGCCGTGGCTTCGCTTTCCAAAGCCTCTCTTTTCATCGACCCTACCGGAGGGATTTCCATTTTTGAACTCCGCTCCAAGGCCCGGAAGCTCAAGGAGACTCACGGGATCGATCTGATCGTGATCGATTATCTCCAGCTCATGAAGGCCGCCGAGGCCGCAAAGGATGGCAGGCAGGTGGAGGTGGCGACCATTTCCGGCGGACTCAAAAAACTGGCCAAGGACCTGAACGTCCCTGTTCTTGTCCTCGCCCAGCTGAACCGCGAAGTCGAAAAAGGGCAGGGAGGCAAAAACGCTCTGCCGAAACTGAGCAATCTGCGCGAATCCGGAGCGATCGAACAGGATGCGGACGTGGTTGTTTTTCTCCACCGCAACCGTGACGACACCAAGGAATCCGCGACTCAGGAACTGTCCAGAAACGGCTCGGAAGCCAAACTGATCGTGGAGAAGAACAGAAACGGCCGGACCGGAACAGTCGACCTGAGATTCTTCCCAGCAGTGATGGAATTCCGTTCCTTGGATCACCGTTTTGACGAATCGGATATTCCTCCCGGAACAGAATTGTGACTTCTCAAATTGGAAATGCCGGATATCTTTTCGCCGGACGGGTTGAATTTTCACCCCATCCGGAGTATCTTACCGGAATGTTTTTGACTCTTGGATGATGTGTGGATTTTGACGCCGGATGAAACAAAAAGACGCGTTACGCTTAGTTCTTTTCTTCTTCTTCCTGTGCATGGGCTGCGGTGGCGCCTGTGTGTTTCTTTCCGCCCAGGAAGTTGTGTCCGTGGAGTTCCGGCAGAACGCTGATTACCAGTTCGGTGAAGACGTTCTCCTGTACAATGTCCAGACCCGCAAAGGGAATGTCTATTCCGAACGGATCGTCAATGACGATGTGAAACGCCTTCATGCCATGGGGGTTTTTTCAGACGTGGTGTCCATCACCGAGGAAATGCCGGACGGGAAGAAGAAAGTCATTTTCCAGATCACTCCGAAGCCTGTCGTCTCCGAAATCGTATACGAGGGCAATCAGAAGTATCCGGAAAAGAAAATTGCCGAAAACGTCACAGTTGCTCTCGATGCGCCCCTCAACGACAAACTCCTGAGCATCAGTGCCGAAAACATCCGGAAATTCTATGCTGATGAAGGCCTGAATGATGCTGTGGTATCCGTCGACATTCAGAAAATAGACGAATCCCATATCCGGATTGTCTTCCATATTACCGAAAATCTGCGCGTGCGTGTGAACGGAGTCAATTTTGAGGGCGCTACCGTCTACACCCCCTCTGAACTTCGGGACGCCATTGCGACGCGTTATTCGTTTCTCAGCCATTCCTGGCTTTCCTGGCTTCCGATTCAGGGCGGAGGACTTCTCGACCGGGAGGAACTCGAAAGGGACCTCGTCCGGCTGAGGGAATACTACTGGCGGAAAGGATATCTGGACTTTCAGGTGAAGGAAACCCGTCTGGAAGAAGTGCCCGGAGATCCCGAACGGGTCAACGTGACCTTTGTCCTGGAGGAAGGCGAACCGTATACGGTCGGCCAGGTCCGTGTGAACGGAGGCAAGCGTTTTTCCGAGGAGGAACTTCTCGCCGTAACCGAACTCAAGCCGGGCATGACCTACAATGTGCTTCTCGAAGAAGGCGACCTTGCTTCCCTCGAACAGAAATACAGCCCGCTCGGATACGCCGATTTCCGCGGGAACGCCCTGAAGCATCCCGACTACCGGACTAAAACCGTGGATCTGGATTACAACATCTATGAGGGGCCCCTGTACCGGATCCGTGACATTTTCATCTCCGGCAACAAGATCACCAAGGATCACGTCATCCGCCGGGAACTTCCCATGCTGCCGATGGATCCCGTGGACAAAAACATGCTCCAGGTGGCGAAAAACCGCCTGATGGGCATGGGATATTTTGAAGACGCGGAAGACGGAGGAGTCGAAATCACCGCGCGCAATTCCTCCGATGCGCCGGATATGAAGGACATCGACATCAAAGTTCGGGAAAGACGCTTCATCGATTTCCGCATCGGCGCGGGAATTTCCGATACGGACAGCTTCGCCGGAATGGTCGAACTCTCCCATTCCAATATGGATATTCTCGACCCGTGGAACTATTTCAGCGGCGGAGGACAGAGAATGAGAATCGCCGCCCTCATCGGAATCGAACACATGGATATCCAGGCGGATTTCACGGAACCGTGGCTCTTCGGCATTCCGCTGCGTCTGGACATTTCCGGATACTGGCGCGAAGTGGTGTTCAAATACTGGGACGAACAGCGCATCGGATTCACCGTCGGACTGACAAAACGGATCTTTGACGATTTCACCACCATTTCAGGCGGCTACACCTTTGAACAGGTCGGCGTGCTCGACATGGACAAGCACCGCTCGGAAATCTTCCAGAAGGAAAAGGGCCGCGACCTGGTCGGACGTCTCCACCTCTCCATCGGGCGCGACACCCGCGACAGCGCCACCGATCCCACTTCCGGATACGACATCAGCGCCTATGGCGCCATCTCCAGCCAGATCTTCGGCGGCAGCAAGAACTATTACAAAGTCGAACTCAAAGGAATCAACTATCTGCCGTTCCTGAACAACTGGTTCGTCCTGAGCACCGGCTTCAAAGTCGGATCCGTCGGCATGATCACCGACCGGGATGAAATGGTCCCCATTTACGACCGCTATTTCCTGGGCGGCGGCGATTCCGTGCGCGGTTTTCCATACCGCTCCATCGGACCGGTCGACCGCGACGAGAAAAACTACGGAGGACAGTTCATGTATCTGCTGACCGCCGAACTGAGCCATCCGATCTACAGCATCGTGCGCGGCGCTTTCTTTGTCGATGTCGGCGATGTCACGCGCTCCAATTTCGGACCGATCAACAAACCGAATATCGGAATCGGTTACGGACTCCGCATCAAAATCCCGCGTGTGGACGTGCCTCTTCGCCTCGATCTGGCGTATCCCGTGCTCTGCAATCAGGAAGACGTGAAAAGAAAACTCCGTTTCCACTTCAATTTCGGTTTCTCCTTCTGATCCGGCGCCCCTGCTTCCGGATCTCTTCCATTCCGGAATCTGCGCGGGAGAAAAACTGTTGCTTCGGGGATGAGAATCCGCTCCGCGCTTCTCTTCGTTTCGTTTTCTTTCGGGACCCGGGCACAGGGTGTTTTCCCCTGTTTCTCTTTTCCCACTCCGGTATTTCAGGCGGAGAAGGGGAAAAAAATCAAGTTTTTCACGCGTGCGCGCGACGCGTGAGGTTGAGAATGACACTTTCGGATGTATATTTTCAGGTGCACAATCAACATCTAGCAAGGACAAAACCAGATTATGAACGACATCGGCCAGCACGACTACCCGAAAAATATCGAAGATATCATGCATACTGCCTATCTGCAGTATTCCCTGAGCGTAAATGTGGGCCGCGCCATTCCTGAAGTGCGCGACGGTCTCAAACCCTGCAACAGGCGTATTTTATACGCGATGCGCCAGCTGGGACTGACCAAGTCTCACTCATACACCAAAAGCGCGAAAGTCGTCGGGGAAGTGATCGGGAACTACCATCCGCACGGCGATGCGGCTGTCTATGACGCCATGGTCCGCATGGCTCAGGATTTTTCCATGCGTATGCCGCTGATCGACGGGCAGGGGAACTGGGGAAGCATCGACGGCGACCCTCCCGCGGCCTACCGTTACACCGAATGCCGCATGGAACGCTGTGCGGAAGAACTTCTTGCTGATATAGAAAAAGACACCGTCAATATGCTTCCGACATTCGACGAAGCCCAGGTGGAGCCCGAAGTCCTGCCCTCCCGTTTTCCGAATCTGCTGGTGAACGGAAGCATGGGCATCGGAGTCGGGATGGCGACGAACATTCCGCCGCATAACCTTGCGGAAGTGATTGATGCCACAATTTATCTGATGGAACATCCCGTTGCGACCGTCCGCGAACTGATGACGCAGCTTCCCGGACCCGATTTCCCGACCGGCGCCATCATCTGCGGAATCGATCAGATCCGCAGTCTCTATGAAACCGGACACGGAGTGCTGAAAGTCCGCGCGAAGGCCGAAATCGTGGAAAAGGACGGGAAGGAATCCATCATTGTCCGCGAGATTCCCTATGCCGTTAACAAGGAACTCATGGTCAAGAAGATAGCGGACATGGTCTCCGAAAAGAAGATCACCGGCATTTCCGGCTTGCGCGACGAAACCAGCCTGCGGACCGGAATGCGGATTGTCATCGACATCAAACGCGGCGCCATGGCCAGCGTGGTGCTGAATCAGCTTTATACCCATACGCAGATGGAAAGCGTGATCGGTTGCACGTTCCTTGTGGTCGACCACAACCGTCCGCGGACGATGAATCTGCCGCAGATCCTTCAGGCGTATATCGACCATCGCTTTGAAGTCGTGACGCGCCGGACGCGTTTTGAACTGAAGAAAGCCGAGGCGAGAGCTCATATCCTCGAAGGACTGCTCATCGCCGTTGCGAATATCGACGAAGTTGTCAAAATCATCCGCGAATCCCGGACGAGAACCATCGCCGCGGAAGCCCTGATGGCGCGTTTTGATCTTTCCAAACTCCAGGTCGCCGCGATTCTGGACATGCGTCTGCATCAGCTGACCGGTCTTGCCATTGAAGACCTCCAGGCGGAATATGACGAGCTGATGAAAACCATCGCCTATCTGAAGGAACTCCTTGCCAACCGTGAAAAACTTCTGGGTGTCATCAAGGAGGAACTGATCCAGGTGAAGATGAAATATGCGGAGAAGCGCCGGACTGAAATCACCTTCGACGAAGGCGATCTGGACTATGCCGATCTGATACCGCGTCATTCCTGCGTCATCACGGTGTCGAACACCGGGTACATCAAGCGCGTCCCGGCGGACACCTACCGGACTCAGCACCGCGGAGGCAAAGGCATCATCGGCATGGAAACCCGAGAGGAGGATCATGTCGAACACCTCTTCAATGCGGACAGTCATGACATCATCTTCTTCTTCACCGACCGCGGTTTCATGTACTGGCTGAACGTCTATGACATTCCCGAAGGAGCCCGCACCGGCAAGGGCAAGGCGATTGTGAACCTGATCCGCATCGAACCCGGAGAACAGATCCGCGCCATGCTGACCGTGGACCGGAGCATGTTTGACAATCCCTCGCTTTCCATTGTCATGGCAACGAAAATGGGGGTCATCAAAAAAACCGCGCTTCAGGAATTCAAAAATCTCCGCAAGGTCGGACTCCGCGCCCTGATCATCGAGGAAGGCGACGACCTTATCGGCGCGGAACTCGCCGACGGTTCCTGCGAAGTGATTCTTTCCTCCGCCAAAGGCATGGCATGCCGCTTCTCCGAATCGGATGTCCGCTGCATGGGCCGTGCCGCCAGAGGTGTGACCGGAATCAAATTCAAACTGGAAGATGATTACGTCGTCAGCATGGAAGTGGTGCCGGGTGAGAATCAGAGCGTCTCCTCCTCTCCGGAGGGAGAAGATCTCTCCGCCGTTTCTGAAAATGCGCTTCCGGGCGGCTTCGGGTCCGCCGGAATCGAATCTGAAGAAGATCTGGAGGAAGAAGATCCCGCCCCCGCGGAACCCCTCGAAGAAGAAGAAGAGGAGGAGGCGGAAGCGGCGGATGACACGGAAGACAGAGAGGATACCGGAAAGCCTCAGCTCCTCGTGGTGACGAGCGGAGGCATGGGGAAACGCAGTTATGTCGAGGACTACCGTCTGACCCGCCGCGGAGCGAAAGGAGTTAAGAACCTGAATCTTTCCGAAGGGGAAGAAGTCGTTGCCGCCATCCGCGTCAAGCACGGAGACGAACTCCTGATCACGACCGAACGCGGACAGCTTGTCCGGATTCCCGTGGATGAAATCCGCATTGTCGGGAGGGCATCGAAAGGAGTGCGCATCATGGATCTCCGCAGGAACGACCGGATTACCGGAGTCTCCTGCATTGTGGAAGTGGACGCGGAAGAGAAGTCCTCTGCCTCTTCCGCCGCCGCGGACTCCGCGGAACAGGGAAATGCCGGAAACGGAGAGGCGAAATCTCCTGAGAGTTTTTCTGAAGGAGATGAACTGGAAAAGGATATGACGAACGGGAACGACGACGATGCCTCCGGTCTTCAGAATTGAACGCAGCGGAAAAGTTTTCGCCCCCGCCTTTGAAACACGCTCTTACCCCTACATCATGGGAATCCTGAATGTCAACGGGGATTCCTTCAGCGACGGTGGAGCTTATCTCAGGACGGAAGACGCCCTTGCTCACGCCCTTCAGATGCTTTCGGAAGGAGCGGATATCGTGGATCTGGGCGCTGAATCGACGCGTCCCGGGGCGGCCGCGGTGCCGGATTCCCTTCAGCTGGAGCGTCTTCTGCCTGTGGTGAAGGCGCTGCGTGCGGCGGCGCCCGAAGCTGTGATCAGCATAGACACCCGCAGCGCGGCCGTTGCCGGAGAGCTTCTCCGGGCGGGCGCGGATATGATCAACGACGTCAGCGGGCTCCGCC
>CAJMAW010000030.1 GCA_905211485.1 uncultured Lentisphaeria bacterium
GCTCCAGCCGCCGAGCCAGGATGAAAGAAGGCAGGTCCCCGAAATGCAGCAGCAGAGCGCACCGTGAATGAACATTTCCAGTTCCACCGATTCGGGTTTCCGCGCCATCATGAGCTCCAGCTCGTCCAGCCGGATCTGACGCTCCAGAATGACGCGCCGGATGCCGAGTTTTGCCGCAAGATCAAGCCCGGCGGAATTGTGAAGCCCCATTTGCGTGGAGGCGTGCACTGTGAGTTTCGGAAAATACTCCCGGATCATGCGGAGAATCCCGAGATCCTGCACGATCAGTGCGTCCGGCCGAAGTTCTTCCAGACGGGACAGAATCTCCGCGGCCTCGTCCAGCTCCGACTCCTTGACCAGTGTATTGAAGGTAATGTAAACCCGTTTGGAATTTCTTGCCGTCCAGGCAAGAAGCCGGGAGAGTTCCTCCTCCGAAAAATTTTCCGTCCGTTCCCGGGCGTTGAAGCGTTTCAGTCCGGCATAAACCGCATCCGCGCCTGCATCAAAAGCGGCGAGAGCGCATGCCAGATTTCCGGCGGGCGCCAGAAGTTCAGGAAGTTTTTTCTGCGGATTCTTTTTCATAGCGCAGGTAATATAACCTCTTTTGAACAATAAAAAAACCCTTCCCCCATGAAAATACGGAAAAGGGATGTATATTATCCGGAAAGGGCGGGTGTCCCTCCCGCTTTTCCCGGGAAAACACTGCGAGGAACAAAACGGAACGGAAAACGCATCATCATGAATCTGAAAACGGAACTTTTCCTGGCCTGGAAATATTTCAAACCCAAACGCAGCGCCGTTTCGGTAATCACACTCATTTCGGTGATCGGAGTCGGACTCGGCGTGGCCGTTCTGATCGTGGTGCTCGCAGTCATGACTGGGTTCACAGACCATCTCAAGGAGAAGCTGCTCGACACCGGCGCACACGCTCAGATCAGGAAATGTTTCCGGACGGGACCGGACTATTTCGGTCCTCCCGGAGGCACTCTGATTCAGGACCCGGAAAAACTCATTGAAATCGTGAAGAGTCTGGGGGGCGATGCAGAGGCGCTGGTCCTGGCGCCCGTGCTTCTTCAGTCCGGAGACAATTTCGCGCCCAAGGGACTCATCGGCATGGATCCGGAAAACCGGAGCGGGAGAATCAAACTTCAGGAATCCGTTGTCTATCCGGAAACCAGCTTCCGTCTCGGCCGGGGTGAGGTCGCCGTCAGCACCGTGATTGCGAATCAGTACAGGCTGGGGCTGGGGAGCAGAATCCTGCTCCATGCGCCCTCCCGTCTCGCACGCCTGATCGAAAAAAATGCGGACGGAAAATTCCAGATGGCAAAGAATACAGACTATTATCTGCCGGGCGAATACACCGTCAGCGCCATCTACAGTTTCGGGAAATACGATTTCGACCGGGAAATGATCTTCATGAATCTGGAAGATGCCGACGAACTCTTCGGGTATCCCTGGGGAGCCGCCACGGAAGTGTATGTCTGGACCGACGACCCGTTCCATATGGGATCCTTTCTCTCGGACCTGGATCACGCCCTCCAGGAGCAGGCCCCAGACTGCGAGGTCCGTTCCTGGAAGGAGATTCACGGCCGGATTCTCAGCGTGCTGCAGGTGGAGAAAAACATGCAGTTTTTCCTGCTGATCTTCATTGTGCTTGTCGCGGCCTTCAGTATCACCAACACTTTGATCACCACGGTCATTCAGAAGACAAAGGAGATCGGGCTTCTGAAAGCGATGGGGGCGGGCGCGGGAACGGTTATGAACGTCTTTCTCCTGCAGGGGCTGTTCGTCGGGCTGCTGGGAACTTCGCTGGGCGTGGCGCTGGGATGCATGGTCGTCCATTACCGGATGGCAATTCTCCGAGCCATGCGTTTCATGACGGGACAGGAAATCTTCCCGAAGGAAATTTATCAGTTCAGCGAACTTCCCGCACACATCGTACTCGGGGATCTGGTGCTGATCTCCGTGATATCCATTGTTCTCTGCACGCTCGGCGCGGTCATCCCCGCAATCCGGGCGGCCAAACTTGATCCGGCGAGGGCGCTGCGTTATGAATGAGGAACTTGACAAACCGTTTCTTTCGGCACGGGACATCCGGAAACAATTCCGCATCGGTTCGGGAACGGTCGAGGTGCTGCGCGGCGTCAGTTTCGACGTCTCCGCAGGGAAATGGGTCGCTCTCCTCGGCGCTTCCGGAAGCGGAAAAACAACTCTCCTCGACATCATCGGAACCATTTCCCGTCCCGATTCCGGAGTCCTCCTCCTGGACGGCTCCGACCCCGCTTTCTTTTCCGCACACAAACTGATCTCCTTCCGGAGAAGGAACATCGGATTCGTCTTCCAGGCCTATCACATGCTGCCCGAACTCACAATCCTGGAAAATGTCATGCTCCCCGCCCTTCTCGACGGCCTTCCCTTCCGCCAGACCAGAAATCGCGCGGAACATCTTCTGGAAAAGGTCGGCCTCGCCCACCGGATCCGGCACCGGGCAAATGAACTTTCCGGCGGAGAACAGCAGCGGGCTGCCATCGCACGTTCCATGATGAATTCCCCCCGGCTGCTTCTCGCCGACGAGCCTACGGGAAATCTCGATTCCGTGACGGGCGGCGGAATCCTGGAACTCTTCCAGCATCTCCGCGAAGAATCGGAAACCACCATCATCATGGTGACGCATGACAAATCGGTGGCCTGTCTCGCCGACTCCGTTATTGAACTCCGGGACGGCAGAATCGTTCTTCCCGTCTCCTGACGCGGCGCGCGCACGGAGCTGCCGCTGCCTCCTCCTCAAACAACAGCAGCATACAGCAGCATACTGGTTGCGTACGGGTTCTCTCTCCTGCCCCTCTTCCTCTTCCCTCAGGCAGCCTCCGTCATCCCCAGGGGGAAAAGACAAGGCTGCCTGAGGGGAAAAAGTCCCCCCGGGGCAAGAAATATGACCCTCCAGCTTCTCTTTCTGAGAGCAAAACCGGAATCGGAAGGGGGGAAAGAGCGAGTGGGAGTGAAAAAAAGGAGACAACCCCTCCCGGACTGTCTTCCCAGGTTTTTCGTTTTCCCCCCCCGTCTCACTTCTCTCCAATCTCCCCTGGGAGGAGGGTCTTTCTTCCAGGCAGGAGATCCCATCCGGAGAATGAGTGCATGTGTTTCCCCCTTATTCTCTTCCCCGGGGAAGAGTTCCGAAGGGGAATACGGGAGGAAACGCCGTTCCGGAAACTCTCCACCCGGACTGAGCAATTCCGGAACTCATTCACAGGCACATGCGCAACAGAGGAAGACCCGGCCGGAGAAAGGGGGGGGCCGGGAGAAAGGAAACGATAAGCGATAAACATATTAAAGAAGGGAATCGGTGAAAAAGCCGGAAGAATAGAGCGTCAGACTCTTTCCACGACAATTTCGGGATCAATTTCTTCACGGAGAATCCGCTGAAGCCCTTCCTTGATGGTCATTGTCGCATGCGGGCAGCAGCCGCAGGCGCCCTGGAGTTTGACCTGCACGGTTTTCCCGTTCACGGCAATGACTTCCAGGTCTCCGCCATCCGCCTGAAGGTGAATACGCAGTTCTTCGAGTTTCTGTCTGATTTTTTCTTCCATTTTCTTTTTTCTTTCCTGAAAGGGTTTTGTTTTTGGAGATATTCCGGCAGTTTTCATTCCCCGGGCCGATTTTTCCGTGGATTCCGGGCCCGGTTTTGCTCCGGAGATGCTGCGCTGCTGCATACAAGTCTGCAGGAGGAGCGGGCATTTACCAGGGAAGAATCCGGGGGAGGCCGCCGTTTCTGCTGCTGTAATTTATCCCCGCGGAAGGATTTTTGCAAATCAATAGTTTCTCACAGCGGACGCAATTTCCCGGGCCAGACGGACCGTTTCCTCTTCCGTATTGTGAGGCGCGAAGGAAATGCGGAGCGCCTCATAGGCTCTTTTCCCGAAGCCCATGGCCTTCAGTACGGCCGAAGGAGTGTCCGTTTCCGCATTGCAGGCGCTGCCCGGTGAAACGGAAAAACCGGACAGGGCAAGAGCACGGCAAAGAATCGCCCCCTGACACTGACGGATCAGAAGATGCTGAATATAAGGAGACGATTCCGCCTCATCGGGAATCGTCCTGGAAAAACGCTCCTCCCCCAGTTCCGCGGAGAGGGTGTTCAGGAAAATCCGTTTCAGATGGTTCATTTTCTCCGCATTGCGTCCCATCCGCGGGACAAGGCGGCGGACCTGTTCGGTGAGAGTGAGTATCACCGGCGGCGGGACGCGTCCGACGGCGTGAGCCTCCTTTCTGAGCCGGCGCACCTCGGAACAGTTCCGTTTTCCCCTGCAGAAGAGCGCTCCTCCGGAGGGCGCGCCGAATTTCTGTCCGGAAAGCATGGCGAAGTCCAGACGCGCCTCGCGCCAGGGAATCGGCATTTTGCAGGCCGACTGAACGCTATCGGAAAAAAACAGCGCACCGGGCGCCGTCCGGTCCAGACATTCCCTTGCTCCGCAGAGATCCTGAATCCTGCCCGTTTCCGGCTGCACATGATGCAGCGCCAGAAGCAGGGTTTTCCCTGAAAGAATTTCCTTCAGACCTTCTCTGTCGATTGCCCCGTCCTTGAGAAGCGGGACCTTCCGGCGCGGGAACTTCTCAGGAGGCAGCATCCTTTCCAGCGCGGCAGGGAACGCCACGTGCTCCCCGTCCGTATAAACGATTTCCCCGCCTCCGGGAAAACGTTTCCGCAGAATGGCAAACAGAGCGTTCAAAGCCTCCGTTCCGGAGGAAATCCAGAGCATTTCCGCCCGGTGATCTTCCCCCAGCAGAAGAGACTGGATTCTTTCCTCCGCTTCCCCGATGGCCGCCGCGGCGCGCTGTCCGCAGAACCCGGGCGATTCCTGGTTTCCGTAACAGTCGGCGGAAAAACGGAGAAAGTCCTTCAACGCGTCTTCGTCCGCTGGGACGGCCGCGGCGTTGTCAAAATACCCGTTCATGCTCAGGGTTTCCCGGATGAGGGAGACGGAGTGGAGAGAGGGGCGGATCCCGCGGACGGCGCCGCCGCGGAAGCCGCCTTCCCGGAAGAATCACCGCCCGCAGGCGGATTGTCTCCCGATCCTGAAACGGATTTCTTTTCCGGAAGTGCTGAAGAATCCGGAAGAGTTTTTTTCATCTCTTTCCCCGCGGCATCTCCCGCGGCGGCATCCGCGGGGACAACGGGGGCCGCTCCGGATGATGATGAAGAAGGAGAAGAAGCGCCCTTTCCCTCCTGGCGCTGCTGAAGTTCACGGATCTGATTTTCCAGCTCCTTCACAATCTGTTCATGATCCGAACTGAGACGCTCCAGATTCCGGAGATATTCCAGTTTCTGCGCGGCGAACTTTTCGCGTTCCAGCGCAAATTCAGCTTCTTTTTTCGCGAGTTCGGCATTCCGGGCGTCTTCATAAAGTCCGCGCTGCTCGGAAAGCGCTTTTTCAAACTGCTTTTTCTGTTCCTCGAGTCCGTTTTCCAGAATCCGGACAGACTCGCGAAGTTCGGCGGAGCTGCCGCCCAGGGAAATGGTCTGATCCTTCAAAACCTCAAGCATTCGCTCTTTCTCCTCGGCGTCTCTGGCCATATTCCGCCCGTTCTCCTCCAGGGAGCGCATTTTCGCGACGGCAAAGACCGCCACCGCAAAAACGGCCGCCAGCAAAAGCAGCAGAGGCAGAAACCAGAGCCACATTCTGCCCCTGGCACGGCGGGCTTCCTCTTCCATGACGCGGATCTTTTCCGACATTCCCTGAATGTGTTCTGCAATCATCCGCCCCAGTTCTTCATTCGCTTTTCTGGAGACAAGCGGATAAGCACCGTCCGGGGAACCGGAGAGCGCGTCCGCGTCTTCCCCGGAGAATGAAGCGGAAGCGCTGGGGCTGTTGTCCGCATTCTCCGCCGGAGCGGATCCCTCCGGAAACGTCCCCGCCGCTGCCGCCGTGTCTGCCCCGGGGCCGGGAGCGGCTCCCCCCCCTGCGGAAGACTGTTCGGAAGAACTTCTCCTCATAGGATTCACCTGCGGACGCATTCCGGGCTGTTCCCCCCGCTCCGGCGGAACAGAGTCTTCCCGTTCCGGCGGAGCCGGTTCCGCATGGACTGCATATCTTTTTGCAAGTTCATTTTCGATCTCGAAGGAAGACTTCCCGGCATTGCGCAGTTCGGAGACCTCCTTCAGAACCTGCACCGAAGACTCCGTATAGGCACGGCGCTTTCCCTGCATGACAAAATCAATATACTGGGAATATCTGCCCAGCCAGTCGTTGATGGTCGTCCGGGGGACTCCGATGATTTCAGCAAGTTCAATTACAGAATATTTTTTTTCCTCTGGCATGGATTGGATTCCTCTGTTTTTCTTGTTGCGGAAAGTTCAGGAAAGGGTTTCGAGAAGCCGGGAGGCCCGGTCCGCGTCTATCCGGATCTGTCCGGCAAGGGCTTCGGGATTGTCGAAGCGCTTTTCCTCCCGGAGAAATGCGAGCAGTTCAAAGGCGATTTTTTTCCCGTAAAGCGCACGTTCCCCGTCCAGCAGATGAATCTCCACTCGCGCTTTTTTCAGGCCGTATCCCGGGAAAGTGGGGGCGAATCCGATATTGGCGACGGCCGGATGCCTTTCCCCGTCGAAACATGCAATCCCCGCATAAACGCCGTGTTTCGGAGTCAGTCCGGAAGAAACGTCCAGATTCGCGGTCGGGTGTCCCAGACGGCTTCCCGCCACCCCCATTCCGTGCCGGACTTCCCCGATCAGCTGGTAGCGCCTGCCCAGCAGACGGTTCGCTTTCGGAATGTCTCCTTCCGCAATCGCACGGCGGATCAGCGTGCTGCTGACCACTTCGCCATGATCCCTCTGCTCCTCCACGGCAAGAAATTCAAAATGCCGTTCCTCCGCAGCGCGGGCAAGAAAACTTGTGTCCCCGCTCCCTCCGGCGCCGAAACGCCAGGCGGAACCGACACAGAGTCCCCGCAGACGGACGAATTCCGATGAAAAAAGACTCGTCTTCAGAAATTCCTCCGGCTTCAGCGCCGCGAATTCCCGGGTGAAAGGAATCCGGATCAGCGCTTTCATCCCGTACAGACGGAGAAGCTCGGCTTTCCTTTCAAAACTCACCAGCATCGGAGGCGCGTTCCGGGGGTCCAGAAGTTCCCGGGGGTGCGGGTAAAACGTCATGGCCACGGGATCGGCATGCAGTCCAGCAGCAAGCGTTTTCAGCGTGGCCAGAAGTTTCACGTGTCCGGAATGGACTCCGTCAAAAATCCCGGCAGCCACGGCAATATCCGTCATATGATGTGTCTTCAATCCGTCAATGGAGGAGACACAAATGATTTCCTGATCCGTCATTTTTCTGGTTCCGGTCTCTGATTCAGACTCAAATTTCATGTTTTTTAAGATAGCCTGAAATCAGAAAATATCAACCGTCAACCGTCCGTCACAAAAAAAAATGACGGATTATGCTTCGGGGGCAGGAAAAAGGCGCGCCGTTTTCTGTTCTCTTCCGGGGGTCTTTCCCGGGACGAAGAAGGGGAAAAAAGAAGCCGTAATGAAACGTCAGTGATGCGTTCCGACAAAGAGTTCCGAACAGACCAGCAGCATGCGGGGCAGATGGAAAAACGTCTTCCATTTTCCCCCCTTCAGGAAGGAGGATGGTTCTCCGCGTCTGTCCAGATACGCAAACCATTCCCCGTACTCCGGATCCGGGAAATGTCCCCAGGTCCATTCATCCAGACGTTCAAACCATTCGCGGAATTCGCTTCTCCCCGTATACCGATACGCCATCAGGGCCGCGATCAGGGCCTCGCAATGAACCCACCAGAGTTTCATGGAATGCTGCAGTTCCACATGAGGTTTCCCCTCGGCATCCATGAAATAGAAAATCCCCCCGTATTTTTCATCCCAGCCGTTCCGGAGTGTGGCCAGCATGATGTCCGCGGCCTTCCGGATGGCGGCTTCGTCATTCCGTCTTTCCGCGGCGTCCATGAGAAACCACATGGCTTCGAGCGCGTGCCCCGGATTCAGCTGGCGGCCCGTCATGCTTCCCAGATCGAAGGAACCGTCCTCCCGGACGTTTTCAAACATCCGGGAACGTTCCGCATTCCAGAAGGTGTCAAAAACGTATGCGGAAGTCTCCTGAACACTTTCTTCATAGGAATCCTCCCCCAGGCATTCCTTCATGATGGAGGCCATGTTCGCCTGCATCATGTGGAAGCCGAGCGTCTGATAGCGGACTGGTGAAAGATTCTTGTTCCATTCCCCTTTCGGATTCTCCCGACGCGAAACGTACTGCCGGAATGCGGAAACGGCTTCTGCCCGCACGGATTCGTCTCCCGTCGCCCGGTACAGCGCGGCGGCCCCCATGCAGGCAAAGCATTCGGAAAACACATTGTAGGGCGCCATGGAAGGTGTCCCGTCCCGAAGAAGGGAAAAGTAATAACGCCCCTTCGCATCCTTCCCGTGACGGGTCAGAAAACGGTACCCGTTCCATGCCAGATCCAGCCAGGACTCTTCTGGGCGGAGCTTCACATACAGTTCGGAAAACATCCAGACTATCCGCCACTGCATCCACATGAACTTTTCCGTGTCGTAGACGCTTCCGTCCCGGTCCAGACAGGTGAAGTATGCCCCGTATTCCCGGTCCGGGCAATGCCTTTCCCAAAAGGGAATCACCTTGTGTTCGAGTTCAGCAAGATAACGCTCGCGATATGTCCCCATTTCTGTTTTCGTATCCATTCCAGGGTGTCTCCTGACTTTCTGATTGTTCCGGACCCCGTGCTGAACTTGAAGAAATGGCGTGCGAAGGAAAATCGTTCCTTTTCCCTTTCCTCCTCCCCGGAAAGCTCCCGCTCTTTTTTTCCCCCCCACCCTCATTCCTCCGCTCCGCAGGGATTCCTCCGGAGAGAAGAAAAAAGCGGAAAACACATCACGCGGAACGGAACATGAAGAAGACCGCCCCCACCAGACAGAATCCAGCCCACACAAAATCCAGCTTGAATCCTTCTTTCATATAAAAAATTGAAAAAGGCACAAATACAGACAACGTAATAACTTCCTGAAGAATTTTCAGCTGCGGGAGGCTCATCGCCCCATATCCGATCCGGTTGGCGGGAACCTGAAGCATGTACTCAAAAAAGGCAATCCCCCAGCTGAGCACGGCCGCCAGGTACCAGGGCTTCTCCGACATGTTCTTCAGATGAGCATACCAGGCAAAGGTCATGAAAAGATTGGAACAGATCAGAAGCAGCACCGTCCGCACAGACGGCGGAATCGACAGAATCAGTTCATAAATACGCTGCATACAACAAAACTCCTTGCCGTCTTCTCTCACGGGGGCGGGAACGATGCGTCGTCTTTTTTTCCCCGCATCCGCTCAACGGCCTTTCTTTCTCTCACTCAAAGCGTTTGATGGACCGCGTGCTCGTGTCGCCGTTTCTGCGGGTGACGGGCAGGCAGAAGGAAAAGACCGAACCCCTTCCAGGATCCGACTCCGCTGAAATTCTTCCGCCATGGGCCTCCACAATCTTTTTGCACACGGCCAGCCCCAGCCCGATGCCGGGAGTCGATCCCGCAGGAAGCGACAGGTTGAACAGCTTCCGCAGAACTTTCGGTGAAATGCCCACTCCATTGTCTTTCACACTGACAGTCAGTTCCGTCCTGGTTCTGCTCACCGTGCAGAAAAGACGGACAAGCCCTTTCGGTTCTCTGTCGTCCGGCCGCGTCCGGCGGCAGAGAATGGCATATTCCGCATTCAGAATCAGATTCTGCAGCACTCTCTGAATGCCCGGAGCGTCGATTTCCGCCATCAGGGGAACATCGGCGGAGCATAATTCCTCCGCCACTTCCAGATGAATATTTTCCGCGGCAAGCGCATCAAACACTGTACTGCAGGCTTCGCGGAGCAATGCCGGGATGTCCTGCACTTCCATTTCAGGAGCGTATTCATTTACAAGTGTGAACAGATCCAGAGCCACTCCGCTCAAACGGCGCTGGTTTTTGTTCAACAGTCCCCAGGCCTCATCGGAAAGCTTCCTGTCGTTCTCATCCATTCCGAGGCGCAGAAGATTGACGCAGCCGTCCAGTCCGGTAATGATGTTCTGAATATAATGCGACAGCTCCAGCCCCGCTTTCCCCCTCACCGGAAGACGGTTCTTTACATTCACCTCAATCACGCGGTTGTGCTCCACCGCCATCCCTGCAATATATCCGATCACTGAAAGCATCCGGAGTTCCTCTCCGCTCAGAGTGCGCATCCGGCTCGCCAGCCCGGACAGATAGAAAATCCCGTTCAGCTGCTGTTTCCCGCGCATGGGAAGAATAATGACGCATTTCTCCTGCTCGCTCTGAAACACCGCCGATTCACGGGTCTCCTTCACATAATCCACCAGATCCAGATTCAGATCCTGAATCGACGCATTCTTCAGAGAACCCGCGGCATTGCGGGACGCCTTGATGGTAAACTGTGATTTCTCAATATCATAGGTCAACGAATACACGTCATAGTCCGGCATGATGCGGCAGAGCGAGGAAAGCATTTTCGGATGCAGTTCCTGTTCGTCCTGCACTCCGGCAATCGTATTCTGAAAATGGTAAAGCCCGTCCAGCAGGCGCGTCACGCTCCCTGTTCCTCCGAAATCATACGCTTCCGGAGAATCCATCTCGTCCACGATCTGATCTCCGGAAAGTTTCAGAAGAATCCGCCAGTCTCTGCCGGTAAATTCCGTCTTGTCCCGCGTGAGATCAAAAATCTCAAACATGGTTTTCCCGATCCGCACCGGCGTATTGATCGGAAGAAGGGCACGGCTTTTCAGTTTCTGTCCGACCAGCCAGGTGCCGTTCGTGCTGCCGGCATCCTCAATGAACCAGTGGCCGCCGCTGAAGGTCAGAATGCACTGCTGTCGGGAAATCAGGATGTCGTCTATGCAGATGTCAGCCTCCAGCGATCTGCCCACCGTGACTTTTTTGTCCAGAATGGGATAGAACGTGCCTTTCAGGGGACCTGAAATGATTTCCAGACGGAAACGTCCGATTCCTGTTGCAGTTCCTGTGCTGTCTTCCGTCATGAGGGAGTCATCCGATTTCGTTTCATTTGCGTTCTGCCGCTGGTCATCAGGGCCGGGAGGCCCGGCTTCTCTGTTTTCCTTTTCCGGGGCGCATGCATTACTATATCATGAAAACACTTTCAAATCAATCGAAGTTTTTCATTTTACAGTTCAGGTCTGAATGGAGTGGCAAAGTCCGGGATGCCGTTCAGGGATTCGCTTCTGGCGGACTCGGAGCGGATCAGGGAACTCTCTGCATCCAATGGGGAAGGGGACCCTTCCCGAACCGTCGCAAAGTTCTTTGCTTTTCAATATGCTGCAACAGAAAAAAGAGAGGTGCGCCACTCTCCTTTTTTTTACAACTCTCTTTCATTTCCATCTCTTACGGATCCTTCTCTTCCCTCCGGTCGTTCCGGACAGGGGGGGGAAGCATCCATGATTGCCGAATGGCCGCCTTCCGGAGAGAAGAAGCGCTCCGCCACGCTTCCGGCAATCTGTTCCGCAGACATGCCATGTTTTTTCCGGAGGGAATCCGGTGATCCGTGCTGGACGATGTCTTCCGCTTCCCATCCGAAGCTCAGAAGCCCGTGATGAGGAATCCGGGCCAGGACAGATTCCGCAATTGAGGCGAGCCCCCCGGTTTTGATATGGTCCTCCAGTGTGACAATCGGCATGAGCGCCGCATGAGCTTCCAGTTGCGCGCGGTCGAAAGGCTTCAGGAAACGGGCGTTCACGACAGCGGCTTCCCGGCCGGTTTTTTCCCGGATCAGATCCGCGGCCTTCAAGGCCGTCACGGCTTCGCGTCCGAAGGTCCAGATTGCCAGGTCCGAACCTGTCCGGAGGATTTCCGCACGGCCCCATTCCAGCGGGGAAATTTGCGGAGGATCTCCTCCCGGAGCCGTCATTCCCGATCCTCCGCGCGGATAGCGGATGAGCACAGGTTTTTCCTGTTCAAGCGCCTTTTGGAGCATCCTTTCCAGTTCCCGTTCATTCCGGGGCGCCAGGATGGAAAGATTCGGCATCGCCTGCAGGAAGGAAAGGTCATAAATTCCGTGATGAGTCGGGCCGTCCTCCACGATGCCGGCACGGTCGGCACAGATCACAACGGGAAGATTCTGAAGGCAGATGTCATGAAACACACAGTCCAGGGCCCTCTGCAGAAAAGTCGCGTAGATGGCGATAACCGGCCGCTTCCCCGCCGCGGCGAGTCCCGCCGCAAACACCAGGGCGTGTTCCTCGGCAATCCCGACATCAAAGAAGCGGTCGTGGAACTTCGCGGCAAAGGAAGTCATCCCCGTTCCGGCACACATGGCAGCCGTGATCCCGACGATCCGGGGATCTTTTTCCGCAAGCCTGACAAGTTCTTCTCCGAATGCAGAGGAAAACGTCTCTCCCTTCCCCTGCGCCATCGGCGCCCCGTTTTCCGGGTTGAAGCTGGAGACTCCGTGAAACTTCTCCGGAGCATCCTTCGCGTATTCGCACCCATGCCCCTTTTCCGTAATGACATGCACCAGAACGGGTCGGTTGAATTTTTTCACCCGTTCAAAGGTCTCGATCAGTTCCGGCAGCTGATGCCCGTTGATAGGGCCGATGTAACGCAAGCCCATTGCCTCGAAAAAAAGCCCCGGTACAAAAAGGCTTTTCAAAGAGGTCTCCAGCTTCTGAATGCTCCCCACAATCTCCCCGCCGCCGGGCAGACGTTCTATCGACATCTTTGTGAATGCCTTGAAGCGGTTATAATTCCGTCCGGTGATAATGCTGTTGAGATAGTTCGGAATCGCCCCCGTGCTTCTCGAAATGGACATCTTGTTGTCATTGAGCACGATAATCAGATTGCGGCAGCTGGAACGCACATTGTTCATCGCCTCCAGGGAGATGCCGCATCCGAGCGCTCCGTCTCCGAGCACTGCCACAATATGTTCCTCAGTCCCGTTCAGGTCTCTGGCGGCGGCAAAGCCCATTGCGGCGGAGATGGCCGTCCCGGCATGACCGGCGCCGAACGGGTCGTAAGGGGATTCATCGGCCTTCGTAAAGCCGGAAAGGCCGTCTCCCCTGCGGATGGAATGGAATTCCTTACGGCGGCCTGTCAGAAGTTTGTGGGGATAGGACTGGTGCCCGACGTCGAAAATAATTTTGTCCTGCGGCATATCGAACACCCGGTGCAGCGCGATTGTCAGGTCCGTGACTCCGAGATTCGGCGCAAGATGCCCTCCGTTCCGGGCAACCACCTCAATGATTTCAGAATGAATTTCCCGGGAAAGCTGATTCAGCTCATCCATCGTGAGTTTCTTCAATGCTTCCGGAGAGTCGATCCCGTCCAGAATACGTTTTCCCACTTTCACGCTCCCCGCGTTGCCGTCCGAATTCAATTTTCTGTTCACACCGTTTATGATCAGGAAAGGAGGAATGTACACGGGCTGTTTCTTTTTTTCAAGCGGAAAGCCCGAAAACAGCTTTCGGCGGAGAATCCTTCCGCAGAGCCTGGAGAAACACCGACGGGGGAGCCTCATGGAGGGGGAAGAAGAATGAGAGGGACTCCTCACTTTTTTCCTTCTGCGTACGATGAAGAAACAGCAGGAAAGATGTATCTCCCCTCCCCCGCTGCGCAACCGTGCACTCCGGCCCCTCCCGCACGCCCGCGGCTGGCTGGAGAGAATTCTTCAGGGAAGGAATGATGCCTGAGGATTCTCCGTGAGTAAAACTCACGTCCCGGCCATCCGGATCCGACGGACTCGGGAATGCGGAAAAGAAGGAAACGCCGCAGAGAGCGGAGAAAAAGGGGGAAAAGGGGACAGGGGGAAGGGGACTCGCATGACGACGAACTGAAAAGATCCCTTTTCTCCCTTTTTCTTATTCCGTTGTCCCTCCGTTCCCGTCATTGTTGTGACCATCGTTCTGGGAACAGAAAATAATGGCTGCGATAGTTCCCGGAATCCATCCGCAGAGCCAGAGGACGGTGGTCAAAAGAACCGCGCCGCATCCCTTGTCAAGAACGGCAAGAGGAGGCAGCAGAAGACAGATCAAAGCTCGCCCGCATCCCATGATGATACCCATCCTTCCTGATGGAAAAGTTCAGAAAAAAATATTTGCACGGCTTTTTTTTGACAGGGAACTTTCTGAAAAAGTTCCTTTGAATTCGGGGGAAAAACGAAGAAAACTCCGGAAAAGACTCTGAAAAGAGGAAAAAAGCAAAAAAACACTTCTATTTCCTAAATTTTTTCTGGACTTTGCTTTCCGTCGGTTTATTATAAACAAAGGCAGCCGTTATGACGTCTGTGACAAGATGAAGAAGATGATGAAAAGCCGGGAACACAGCCGGAAACAATGGATTTTCCCTTTCCGGAGAGCTGTTTATCAGTTACGGGAGAGTTTCTCCGCTCCTCCTTCCCCGGAACTCTGCGGGAAAGGAGGGAAAGCATCCCTCCCCGCCGCAACGCCTTCTTTCCCCGGCAGAAAGTGAAACGGAGCAGAAATATTGCCTTGACCACCACGACGACCACTACTACGTCACTACTCATCAAATATAGGGAGCAGAAAACATGGACAGGAGCAAGGGCACATTCCGGCAGTTTTTCGGAACGGTTTATCTGTTGATCGGGCTGATCTTTCTCATTGTCATCGGGATCAATCTTCTTTCCTTCTTCGCGGTCCGCGGACTGGGAGGGAAATTTGCGGATCTGAATACGACTGCCAGAAAATTTGAGACGGAAATTCTCCAGGTCAATCTGATGTTCCGGGAAATGGCCTCAGGCTACCGTGATCACAGCCCCGACGCTCTCTGGGCGCGCCTGAACAAAGCCGCCGCCACCGCCGCCCATCTGAAGGAAATCGACCCGAAAGCGAACATTGATACGGAACTTGCTGAATTCAAAAGAATCCTAGGAGAAAATTACCAGCATCTTTCAGGAGATTCCGAAGACACGGCAGACCTGGAAAAAGCCTTTGACAACGCTTCTGAACTTCTTCTGCGGAAACTTGCGGTTTTCGTGGAGGATCTCGAAGAAACCATCGACAACCGGAATCTGACGATTCAGATTCTCTTTCTGATTCTGATGGTCATCCTCTGCATAGGCTGTGCCATCTCCTACGGGATTCTGTTCCGCTATGACCGGATCAGCCGATCTCTGGAAAAACGCCTGACAGGGAAGCAGCGGAAACTTCAGGCCTTCGTGGAAGCGATCGATTCCGTTCTCATCTCTCTGGACAAAGACGGCAACATTATGGATTTCAATAAAAAGGCCGCGAATTTCTTTTATAAGAATCCCTCCGCCATTTCCGGGCGGAATCTGTTCATGCTGATTCCGGAGCTGAAACCGTACCAGCTTCAGATGGAGGCGGCTCTGCATTCCGGAACGAGAAAGGAAAAGAAACGGGAAAAGATTTCCGTGGACAAAGGACGTGAACGCACCGTCAACATTTACTTTTCCCCGGTCGCGGGGCCAACTGGAAAGCCTTCCTTTGTGATTCTTTCGATCGACGACATCACTTCCGACGACATGCTCGATGAAAAGGAAATCCTTTCCAGAAAAATGGAAGTTCTCCGGAATCTCGCCGCCGGCATCCGGAAGGATCTCCACGACGTTCTGAACAGTCTTTCCCCCTATCTTTCCCTTCTGAAAGAGGATCCGAACGCGTCCCAGGCCGCCGAGGCCGCGGAAAGCGCCTACAAGACCGCGGATGCACTCTTGCGGAGACTTCATGCCATGTTTCCGGGATTCCGGGGGGATGATCCCTCTGCCAGAAGGGGGAAAGTCGATATTCCCCCTCTTGTCCTGGACGTCCTGAACGCCTGCAGGGAAACTCTGCCGAGTGAAATTGAACTGGAGCTTTCCCTCCCGGAGAAACCGCTTCCGGTGCATGCGTCTGCGGAGGAAGTCGAGGCGATTGTCATGAATCTCTGCAGTAATGCGGCGGAAGCGCTGATGTCTTCTTCCGGGGAGGAGGCGGCGGACGAGACGAAATCTTCCCAGAAGACAATTGCCGTCTCTGTTTCGGAATATCAGGCTGACGCGGCTTTCAGGGATGAATTCCTTGTCGGGGAATCCACCTACTGCCTGATTTCCGTCCGCGACAACGGCGCCCCCATTCCGGAAGAAAATCTGAAAAAGATCTTTGAACCCTTTTTCTCCACCAAGGATTCCACTCATCTCGGGCTGGGTCTTCCGGCGGTTCTGGAACAGGTCAAGGATCTTTCCGGCTATCTGCGTTTCACCTCGTCCGCTCGGGAGGGCACGGTTTTCCAAGTCTATCTTCCGCTTGCAGAATGAAATTCCGGAATCTGTATATACACGTCCCCTTCTGCCGGAGCAAATGCGCCTACTGCGCATTTTATTCTCTGGAGAACGCTTCGCCGAAAAAAATGGAAGAGTGGCTGGACCAGCTTTCACGCCACCTGGAGTCGGCGCTCCCGGACTGCGAGGCATTCCGCAGCATCTACATCGGGGGAGGCACCCCCACTCTTCTGCCCGTCCCCCTTCTGAAACGCCTCTTCGGACGTATCCGCTCCCTTGCAGACATCCTTCCGGATGCGGAAATTTCCATGGAATGCAATCCCGGAACCCTGACGGAAGCGAAGGCGGAAGCCGCCGCCGGATTCGTCAACCGGGTTAGCATGGGCGTTCAGTCCTTCCGGCCGGAAAATCTGCGGAGGATCGGGCGGAGGAGCGGAGATCTCCGTTCAGTGTCACCGGCCTTTTCCCTCTGGAGAAGCGTCGGCATCCGGAATATCGGGATCGACCTGATTTACGCCATCCCGGGACAGACGCTTGAGGAATGGACTGACGATCTGGAACAGGCTGCCGCCCTGAAACCGGATCACCTTTCGGCATATTCCCTTTCTCTGGAGGAGGGAAGCCGTCTGGACAGCCTGTTCAGGGAAAATGAAAACCCGGAGAAGTTCCCCGACGACGCAGCCGCCGCCGACATGTGGGAAGCCGCAGGAGACATCCTGCTCAGCAAAGCCGGACTCCCCCGCTACGAAATCTCCAATTACGCCTCCAGCTCCCGGGAATGCCGCCATAATCAGAATGTATGGCACGGAGACACCCTTCTCGGACTCGGACCCGCCGCCGCCTCTTTTGACGGAACACTGCGTTTCACGCAGATTCCCTCCCTCTCCGCCTGGCTTTCCGGAGCCCCTCCTGAAAACGATCCACTCCCGAAAGAAAAAAGAGCCAGGGAAATTTTTGTCATGGGCCTCCGGACTGTCCGGGGATGGCGCGCGGAGGAGTTCTGCGATGCCTCGGGCGGCATAGCCTGGGACTGCTTTGCACGGGATATCGAGCGCTGCGCGGATGACGACCTCCTCGAACTGTCTTCAGACACTGTCCGCCCCACGCACAAAGGACTCCTCTTCTGGAACACGCTCGCAGGCGAACTGATCTGACAGGAAATCCATGAATTCCCTGGAAGAATAAGGGCAGTACAAACGCTTCCTCCCTTTCCTCTTTCTCCCATCTTTTTTCCTCTTCCTCCCATCTTTTTACTCTTTCTCATCATTCACACTTCTCTTTTTCGTCCTCTTTTTTCCTCTCTTTTTTGCTCTTTCCGGTGCTGCAAAGGGCAAAGGAAGAGGGGTGGAGAGGAAATAAGAAAGGGGAAAAGCGCATTGTTTATTTGACGCATGCGCCAGAATAAGAAACAGCTGAAAAAAACGAGGAGCTGCTGAGTTATGTTTGCAGGCAATCACATTTCACGTTTTGCGGCGGCGCGTTTTGGAGGAGAACTTTCTCCGGAGGAACGCCGGCGCAGGTACGGGGTTTCGGCTCCTTCGGGGAGAGGCGCGGAGTTTAACGAATTCATTGCGAGCTGGGGACGGGACGGAGAATGGCGTCTGAGCGCGGAAACGCTCCGGCATCTGCTTTCCGATGCGGACCGGGGGAGCAGTTCCGGCCTTGCCTGCCTTTTCCGGGAAATGCTGGAAAAGGAGCCCGCGATCGCCGCGCACATGCAGACGCGCATTCTTTCGGTGCTTTCCTGCGACTGGTCCGTGCAGGGGGAGGATTCCGTCAAAGCCGGCGAAGCCGAATCCATTCTGGAAAAAGCCGGAATACACGCTCTTCTCCGGCATCTTCTGGATGCGCTTGCATTCGGTTATTCCGGAGCGGCCATTGTCTGGGAAAAGGGCGGCGCGGGGATCCGGGAGTTCAAGAGGATTCTGCCGGAAAACTGGGTCTTTGATCTTTCGGGGAATCCGGCGCTGCTGACCCTTTCCGGGGGGGAAAAGCCGCTGGCATCCTATCATCCGTTTCAATTTGTGTTTCACGTGCATTGTCTGAAAAGCGGTTCTCCAGCCCGCGGAGGGCTGCTCCGGTCGCTGCTCTGGGTTTACTTCTTCAAACATTACGCGATGCGCGACCGCGCACGATATCTGGAACGCTACGGAATTCCCTTCCTTGCCGCAAAAATCAGACGGGAGGACTTTGAATCGGAAGAGCTGCGTTCCGCCGTGATGAACTCGCTTTCAAAAATGGGATCCGACGGAGTCGGACTGCTGAGCGAAGGGGCGGAAATGCAGGTTCTCAGTTCCGCTTCAGGCTCTTCGTCAAACGATTACCAGTCGTGGATGGATTACATTGACAGGCTCTGCGCGCTCCTGATCCTCGGGCAGACCGCAAGCAGCGGGGACGCTTCCGGATTCAGCAAGGGGCAGCAGCAGGAAAATGTCAGACGCGATCTCATCGAAGCCGACTGCCGGAGTCTGATGGAAAGTGTCGACATGCAGATTCTCCATCCGCTCGAACGCTGGCTTTTCGGTTCCGAAGGAACCCTTCATTTCCATCTGGACTATTCCTCTCCGGAAAATCTGCTGGAGAAGGCCCAGATCGTCCGTCTCCTTTCGGAATCCGGATTCCGCGCCGCTCCGGAATGGATCGTGAAAACATTCGGGATTTCTCTTGAAAAGGAAAGCAATACAACACCGGATCTTCCGGAGGAGGTTTTATGAAAGATATGAAAGAAAAGATTCTCGTCTGTTTCGAGGGCAGGGAACTCCGCATCCTTCCGCCCTCTGCGCAGCCTGTTCTGTCAGGAGCGGACAATACAACGATTCCGGCGGAAGCGGGAAAGGATTGTCCGCCACCCGATTCCCTTCTGCTGATCCGCTACGGGCAGGTCCCCTATACCAGGGACGGAGTCCGCGGAGAATTTGAATTCTCCGAAGAGGATGCCGACAGAATCATCTCCGATTTCGAGGCCCGTGGACGCGATCTGGTCATTGATTTTGAACATCAGTCCCTTTCCGGTGCCAAAGCTCCCGCCGCAGGATGGATCGGCTCCCTGGAAAAAAGCGCCGAAGGCCTGCTCGCAAGAATCAAATGCTGGACCGGAGAGGCCGCGGAATACATCCGGAAAAAGGAATACCGCTATTTTTCCCCGACATTGTATTTCACGGAAGACGGTGAACACATCTCTTCTCTTCATTCCGTGGCCCTGACGAATCATCCCGCTCTGCACAATGCCGTCCCGCTTGCGGCAAAAGATTCCGGCGCCTCCGTTCCTGAGGGAAACTCCTCAGTTCATCCGAAGGAAAGTTCCTCCCCCGGATCCGCCGTCCCGGCGCACGGTCCCGCTCCGGAGGAGGGATCCCGGAAACAGAAGGCGGAAAACAATCCGGAAAGGGATCCCGGAAACCAGAGTCCGGAGGAGGAGGATCCGCCCTCCGCTTCTTCCGGGGAAGAAGAAGAGGGAGGCAACTGCGCGGAACGCCTGATCCGGCATCTGATGCGTCTCCTGAATCTCTGTTCGAAAGGAGAGGAGGAGAAGGATCCTTCCTCTTCCGTGACGGGGAAGGCGGAGGAGGCGGAAAGGATCCAGGCGATTCAGGACGCCGTCTGCGCGCTGATCGAAACACGGGACAAACTCGACGCGTTTCTCCGTACTCATCATTTCTCCGATCTGGAAGCCGCCTCCGATGAAATCGCCCGCATGCTTCCTGAAGCAAGCAAACTTGCCCTGGAATCCGAACTGGCCGAACGCAAAGCCGAGGAACTCGTTTCCGAAGCGTTTGCGGACGGGAAAATCCCTGTTTCCGGCCGTCCCTGGGCGAAACGCTTTGCTCTCCGCGATCCGGAAGCCTTCCGGGACTGGGCCCGTTCCGCTTCTCCCGCCATTCCCGACAATTCCGGAATCGAGGAAGCGGAACCCGGCACAGCCCAGTCCCGAGCCCGAGCTCATTTCACCGAACAGGAGCTTGAAATTTTCAGGCTTCTCGGTATCAACAGAACTCAACTCAACCACATCAACCACAGGAAAGGAGCCGAATAAGCATGGCTGCCCTCACATCCGAACGGAACACCAGGGAGGTTTTCTGCAATGCGCTGAACCTCCACCGAGTCAAAGAAATCGCGCAAGGATCCGTCATTCATCCCGGAGCCATCGTGGCCCTGAATGAGGCGGGGAAGGCGGTGCCGGCGTCCGACACGGCAAACCTTGTCGTCATCGGCAGGGCGGACGCGTTCACCGTGAACGGGAAAATCATCGTCAAATCGGGCATGTTCATCTATGACAACGCCGCATCCGGCGATGCGCTCGGAAACGCGGACATCAACAGACTCGTCTATGTCGTCGACGATCATACCGTCGGGAAAAACGGCGGCAGCAACAAGATCCCCTGCGGCATTCTCCGTGACATTCTCTCCCCCTCGGAAGTCATTGTCGAAATCGGCAATCACTTCCTCTTCCCCGCCGGCACCATCTCCTCCGCAGACTCAACAGAAGCCTGATCCAATTGAATCCGATCTGATCCAAGTTCACAAAGGAGAATTCATCAGTCTTATGGAAATCAACAGAAAAAATCTCGACAGCCTTTTCACCGGATTCCATCTCAATTTCATGGAAGGGTTTGAACAGGTCCCGGACACCTGGCAGAAATTCTGCGGCGTCATCCGTTCCAATTCCGCTTCCAACGTCTATCCCTTCCTCGAACAGTTCGGCGGCATGCGCGAATGGCTCGGAGACCGTCAGATCAAAAATCTCTCCACCAGAAAGATCGAAGTCGTCAACCGCGACTTTGAAGACAGCATCGCCATCTCCCGGAACGATATCGAGGACGACCAGTTCGGTATCTACGGCACTCTCATCGCTCAGATGGGATACAACGCCGGGAAACTCTGGCAGGATCTCGCCGTCGAAGCCCTTCTCGGTGAAGGCAACTGGATTGACGGACTTCCCTTCTTCTCCGCTTCGCGTCAATATGGATCCCATACGCTTTCCAACGTAGTTTCCGGCGCCCTCAGCTCCGCAAACTACGCCGCCGCGCGGAAGACCATGATGGAATATCGCGGACACAATGGAAAAAGTCTTTGCGTCGTTCCCGATCTTCTGATCGTCGGACCCAAAAACGAGGAGACCGCCTTCGGAATCCTGAAGGACCGTCTCCAGCTCAAGGCCCTCGGAAGCAGCGGCGTCGGCGCAACGGACAACCCATGGAACGGAAGCGCGGAACTGCTTGTCCTTCCCGAACTCAGCGGTGCGGACAGGGAAGACCTCTGGTTCCTCGCATGCACTCACGGCGTCGTCAAACCAGTCTTCGTCCAGCAGAGAAAGGAACCCGTCCTGACTTCTCTCGACAGGGATAATGATGAAAACGTCTTCTGCCGGAAGGAATACGTCTACGGCACCGACGCACGCGGAGAAGCCTTCCTCGCCTTCCCCCATCTCATCTGCAGGGGCGGAGAAACTTCCCTCTGAGGAGGAGAGTCTCCCTCCCGTTTCCTCCTTCTTCACATACACACACAGAACTGCCTCTCCCGTCCCTGCACAGGGGAGCTCCTCCCGGAACTCTTCTTCTCATGACCATCTCCGGCATGAGAACTCTCTTCCGGGCAGGGCTCCCCTGGCCTTTTCCTTCCCCCCGGCTTCCTTTTCCTTCCTCACCCCCCTCCTCTTCCCTTTGGCAGGAACAGAAATCCGCAGGGAAAACAACGGAACAGGAAGCGGAAAAGAATAAGCACAACGGCGTTTTCACCCCATTCTCTCTTCACAAAAAACAAAAAGGAGCTTTTTCTCATGGGAAACTACATCTCAGTCCAAGAACTTGAGCAGCGGGTCGGCAGCGAGCGCTTTCAAAGTCTCTGTGCGGTCCCTTCTTCCGAACAGGAGGCACTGGCGGAGGGCATCATCCAACGCGCGGAAGCTCTCGTCGACGGATTCGCTTCCGCACGCTTTGAAACTCCGCTCGAAAAAACCGGACTCGTTTCCGAATGGGCATTCCGGATCGCCGAATACGAACTCTACAAGCGCTCACCAGCCTCCCGCATACCGGAAAAAATCAGGGACGCCTATGAGGACTGCATCTCACAGCTGAACAGTCTCGCCTCCGGGAATCTGGAAACGGGCGCCGTTCTGAAAGGGAAAAGCAGCAATCTGCCGCCCCCCTCCATTCTTATTCCCGAACGGGAAAGTCTTTTCGACAGTCGGTCGATGAGAGGCTTTTAATTAAAACAATAAAAAAAACAGGAAGGATCCCTTCCTGTTTTTCTCTTTCCCCATTTCCCCCCCAGCATTTTTTCTTTCTTCTCTCTTCCCCCCTCTTCCTCACCAAGCACCACATGTCCGCATGGATATAATGCAGCGGCGAAACACAGAGCCGGGCACACACACGCCTATGGCAGGCAAGGTGTCTCCCTTCAGAAGGAAGACACTGCCGCGGGAGCCCGTTTCACCCGGATCAGGACCGACTCCACCGTTTCGATGCCGAAGGATTTCTTCAGCTCGTCAAAGACCTTCTGCTGAATTTCGGCAGCGATCTCCGGCATGGACTCTGTCGCGGAAAGAAAATTCAGCACGATCTCCAGACGGACAGCCCCCCGGCGGCGGAACAGCCCAACTCGGCAGATTTCAATTCCGCGGAATTCCGGTTCCAGTCTCTTGATGAGATCCGCCACAGCCCCGGCGGAAATCTCCAGGACCCCGCGGCGCATGGGTATGAGGATTGATGAAACCCGTCTGGAACGGAGTTTGAAACAATAAATCAGGAAGAGCGCCAGAACCAGGATCAGCAGCAGCGCAAAACCTGAAACATAGCCGCAGACGAACCCGTCGTTCCCCGCTCCATCCAAAAGATTCCCCAGAAAACCGCAGATTTTCTCCTTCATGATGACCGTTTCCCCTTCCCGGATTCTTCCTCTCTCCCAGAAAAAAACACACGAATCCGGCGTCAGGCATTTTCCTGCGGGGAAACGTCGTCAAGATCCATGACCAGGACGTTCACGCGCCCCACATGCATGCCCGTGATCCGGGTGACTTCTCCGATGATCGCCTCCTGCACCTGCATCGCCACGGAGGGCAGATAAGCGCCGTAGGCCGCCACAATCCGCACCTCCACCTGGACGGAAGTCTCCCCCATTTCCACCACGATGGAACGGTCCAGCATCTTCCTGCTCCCGACGATCTCCGCGATGTTGTCCACAAAGGAACTCCCGCTCAGGCGCGTCACGCCCTCCACCGAGCAGGTCGCCTTTCTCACAATGGATGCCAGGACGCTTTCATGTACCTTCACCACGCCGCCGCAGTCCGCCGCGCCTCCGCCCACAATGAGGGCGGCCTCCTCGGCCGCGGCGTCATCCGTGCCGGACTGCAGCGACTTGTTTGATTCTTTCTCTTTCAGCATGGAAACAACTCCTCAAGATTATTCCGTCCGCCCGGATCCTTTCAGCTGCCGGACTTTTCGTCCTGCAGCTCCTCCATTTCGCGGACCACCACATTCACTTTCCCGACCTTCAACCCTGTCAGACGCTGAATCTCATCCGACACGCTGTGCTGCACCTCCGCACAGACCGTCGGCAGATGCACCCCATACGCCACGTTCACAGACACTTCCACAGAAACCGTATCTTCCGCAATCTGTATCTGAATGGAACGGTCCTTGATCTTCCTGCTCCCGACGATCTCCGCAAGATTGTCCACAAAGGAACTCCCGCTCAGACGCGTCACGCCTTTCACCGTCCCGACCGCATGCTTCACAATCGAGGCGACCGCACCCTCGTAAATCTTCACATATCCGGCGAGGACTCCGTCTCCTGTCACCAGCCCGGGCATCTGCGAAAACCCGTCCGATATCTTTTTCGCCGCAGTTTTCATGCTTTTTTCAAACTCCCTGAACTAAAAAACGTTGTGTTATTCGTTCCCGGACGGTTTCTGCTGCTCAAAAAATCCGCCCTTGACCAGACGTTCGATCAGCCCCGTATTATAGTTCCCTTCGATAAACTCCTTCGTGTCAAGAAGGAACTGTTCAAACGGAATGGAGGTCTGAATCCCTTCGATCATGTATTCCTCCAGCGCCCTCCGGCAGCGCGCAAGCGCTTCCTTCCGGTTCGCCCCGTGCACAATCAGCTTCCCGATCATGCTGTCATAATACGGCGGAATACGGTACCCGTTGTACACATGGGAATCCACACGCACACCCAGCCCTCCGGGAGGGCTGTAAAACGTGATCTTCCCCGGACACGGCGCAAAATTCCGGTACGGATTCTCCGCATTGATCCGGCATTCAATCGCATGCCCGTTGAAAACAATATTCTTCTGCTGAATCCCGAGCCGTTCGCCGGCGGCAATCCGGATCTGTTCGCGGATGATGTCAATCCCCGTCACCATTTCCGAAACCGTGTGCTCCACCTGAACGCGGGTGTTCATTTCCATAAAATAAAATTCCTCGTTCGGCCCAAGGAGAAACTCGATCGTACCCGCATTCACGTATCCGACCGCCTTCGCCGCCTTCACGGCTGCCTCGCCCATCTTTTTCCGGAGCCCGGGGGATATGGACGGAGACGGAGATTCCTCTATGAGTTTCTGATGACGCCGCTGCATGCTGCAGTCGCGTTCTCCCAGAAACAGCACATTCCCGTACGCGTCCGCCAGAATCTGCACTTCCACATGCTTCGGATTCACAATGAACTTCTCAATATACACTTCCCCGTTCCCGAACGCCCGTTCCGCCTCGGTCTTCGCCGCGTGAAATCCCTGGATCAGACTCGGATCGTTGTGCGCAATCCTCATCCCGCGCCCTCCGCCGCCCGCGGAAGCCTTGATGATGACGGGATATTTCAGACGGTGCGCCACTTTCAGCGCCTCCTCTTCCGTCTCAATGACTCCGTCGCTCCCGGGCGTGATGGGAACTCCGGCCTTGCGCATGGTTTCCCGCGCCACGGCCTTGTCCCCCATCGCGCGCATCTGCTCCGGAGACGGACCGATGAAGGTAATGTTGCAGCTCCGGCAGACTTCTGCAAAATGGGCGTTCTCCGCAAGAAATCCATAGCCCGGATGAATCGCGTCCACATCGCAGATTTCGGCCACGCTGATGATCCGTTCAATCAGCAAATAACTCTCGGAACTCGGCGCCGGTCCGATGCAGACCGCCTGATCTGCAAGACGTACGGGAAGACTGTCCTCATCCGCCTGCGAATAGACCACTACGCTTTTGATCCCCATTTCCTTGCAGGCTCTGATCACCCGCAGGGCGATTTCGCCCCTGTTTGCAATAAGTATCTTGTTAAACATATTCCGCTTCCGGGCTGTTCCTGGTTAATCTGATGAACGGAGTCTTCTTTCCTGTCCTCATTCCAGAATGAAAAGCGGCTGGCCGTATTCCACAGGCTGGCCGTTTTCCACAAGAAGTTCCTTGATGACTCCGGATTTCTCCGCCTTGATTTCATTCATGACCTTCATTGCTTCCACAATGCACACGGTCGTGTCCGGCTCCACTTTCGATCCCACCTTCACAAACGGATCGGCCCCGGGTGAACTGGATCGGTAGAAGGTCCCTACAATCGGGGATTCGATGATCCGGTTCCTGTCCAGCGTCTCCGCCGGAGCGGCGGCCTGAATGACAATATCCTGCTCGGGCGCAAGCGCCAGCATGCGCTCCAGCCGATCCTCGGTGGTGCGCACAGGCTCTACCTGTGCACCCTGCGGGGGCGTAAGTGACACCGGGCCTGTCACCAGCGTTACCTGCGCGCCGCGGAGCATCGCCTCCCGCGCAATCGCGTATCCCATGCGGCCGCT
>CAJMAW010000031.1 GCA_905211485.1 uncultured Lentisphaeria bacterium
CCCGGACGGATCCGCCTTCCTCTTCCCCGAAACCGGACTCTGGGTCGAGGACGACTGCATTACCGCCTTCGTCCGCAACGACCATGGCGCCCCTCTGCTCTTCCGCAGCCGTGACTGCGGAGAAAGCTGGGAAGGTCCCTTTTATCACAATCTGCCGCTGGCTCCGGTGAAAGCTGCAGCCGGAATCCTGCCCGACGGCCGCCGCTATGTGATCGGAAATCCCGTGGAAAACGGGCGCAGGACACGTCTGATGATCGCCTGGGCCGCCGCGCCCGGGGAAACGCTCCTTTCCAGAGTCCGGCTCCTTCAGTGCGGCGGCGACGCGGAACTGAAAGCCTCTCCGGAATGGAGTTATCCTTCCGCGTGGGTTGAAGGGGAAAATCTGTATGTGGCCTATACGTCTGCGAAGACATCGGCGGTCATGGCGGTCATTCCTCTCCGCGCGCTCCGATAATTCATAAGCGTTCTTCTTTTCGCGACCGGGCGCGGAGCTTTTTTCTGTGTTTCCTCCGGATCGTTTCCCTCCCGGATCAGAAGAAGGCCCGGAGCTGTTCCGCAGTCCGTGCAAGCATTTCTGGGACGACCCGCGTGTCGCTGATCACCGGCATGAAATTGGTGTCTCCGTTCCATCGCGGGACGATATGCAGATGCAGGTGATCCGCCACCCCCGCGCCCGCCGCCGTGCCGAGATTGAATCCGATATTGAACGCTTCGGGAGCCATGGCCTGCAAAAGAGCTTCCTTTGCCGCGACGCATCCATCCATGAGCTCATGGAGCTCCTCCTTTCCGAGTCCGGAAAGATCCCCCGTGTGGCGGTAGGGTGCGACAAGCAGATGCCCGCAGTTGTAGGGATAGCGGTTCAGCATGATGAAACAATGACGCAGCCTTCCGACAATCAGTTCCTCCTCGGGCTTTTCCGAAGCCCGTTCATTCCCGCACAGGAAGCATACGCCGCTTTTCCGCGAATGGATGAACTCCCCGCGCCAAGGCGCCCAGAGCGGTTGTCCGCTTCTTTTCATGGTATTTCTCCTGAAAAATTATGGATTTTCCGCATTGAAAAACAAAAAAGGCATGGTATATTTTTCATTCCCGGACACAGCTGCCGCAATGGACTGCGGATGGCGCCGGACCGGAAACTTTCTTTTTTTGATGCAATACAATAACCATATTTACGGGGTTTGCAAAATGAAATCTGGAATTCATCCGAACTACGGGCCGGCGAAAGTGATCTGCGCCTGCGGCAAGACTTGGGAAATCATGTCCACAAGGAAGGAACAGAAAGTCGGTATCTGCGCCGAATGCCATCCGTTCATCACCGGGAAGCAGAAACTGGTTGACGTTGCGGGCCGTGTGGAGAAATTCCGCCGCCGTTATGAAAAGAAGGGTGCATAACTCCTTTTTTTTCATAAAAGAATCCCGTTTTCCCCCTTCTCCGGCCGTTTCATCGGAACTGTCTCTGAAGCGTGAAAACGGGTTTTTCATGTTTTGAAACAGGACGGGGAGCAGTCCAGCGAAGTGAAGCCGGAAGATCTGAAGAGACGCATGGATGGGATGCGCGGGCGTTACCGGGAGATCGAACAGTCTCTCGGAGATCCCTGCGTGTATTCCGATCCGGCGCTCTGCCGGAAGCTTACGCAGGAACGCAGACATCTCTCCTCCCTTTTCACGGTCTATGACGCATGGACGAATGCGCTGGATTCGGTCCGTGAGAATCATGCCATGCTTCAGGAGGAACAGGATCCGGAATTGCGTCAGATGATTGAATCGGATCTTGCCGAGCAGGAGCGCAAGGCCGCCGCGGAGGAGAAGGCTCTGATGCTGGCGCTGATGCCGCCGGACCCGAACGACGCGCGCAATACGATTGTGGAAATGCGCAGCGCGGCGGGTGGCGAGGAAGCCGCATTGTTCACCGGCGATCTTTTCCGGGCCTATTCCAGATATGCGGAGCGCCGGGGCTGGAAGCTGGAAGTGCTGGATCTTTCGGAAACGGAACTGGGGGGGGTGAAGGAGGCGGTCTTCTCCCTTTCCGGAGAGGATGTCTTTTCCCGGATGAAATATGAACGCGGAGTGCACCGGGTGCAGAGAGTGCCTGTGACGGAGGCGGGGGGGAGGATTCATACGTCGACGATCACGGTGGCCGTCCTTCCGGAAGCGGATGAACTGGACGAACTGGACATCCGTCCGGAAGATCTGGAGATTTCGACTTTCCGTTCCTCCGGTCCGGGCGGGCAGAACGTCAACCGGACGGATTCCGCGGTGCGGATCCATCATCTTCCCAGCGGGATTGTGGTGGCGAGCCAGCAGGAGCGTTCCCAGATCCGGAACCGGGAAATTGCGCTTCGCATTCTGAAATCGAAACTTCTTGAAATCCGGAACCGGGAGGAGGCCGAGAAACAGGCCGCATCCAAACGTTCGCAGGTGGGTACGGGAGACCGGAGCGAACGGATCCGCACGTACAATTTCCCGCAGAACCGCGTTACGGATCACCGCTACGGCATTTCCGTGCATGATCTTCCCGGAGTGATGGAAGGGAACCTGGATCTGATTCTCGATCCCGTTCTGGAGACGGAAAGCCGCAAGGCGATGGATTCTGTCTTGAAAGGAGCCGACTGATGCCGCCGCCGCCAATGGAAGAACCGAAGAAATTCTCAATCCGTGAACAGATTACGCTGATCAAGGCCTTTTCCCGTTATTATCTTCCGCATAAGAAACTTTTGTATCTGGATATTGCGGTGATTGTGGCGAGTCCGGTCTTCACGATGGCGCTCCCGCTTCTGGTGTTCCAGACATTGAATGAGTATCTGCCGCAGAAGAACAAGGAAATGATCGCCTGGGCTCTGGCGGGAATTCTGATTCTCTCGCTGATGGTGGCGGTGACGGATTATATCGCGACCCGTTGGGGACATATTCTCGGTGTCCGGATGGAGGCGGATATGAGGGGGGATCTCTTCCGTCACATCCAGTCGCTCTCGTTCACGTATTTCGACCGGACGAAGACGGGGCACATCATGTCCAGAATCTCCAACGACCTCACCATGATTGCGGAAGTGGCGCACCATTCCCCGGAGGATTTGATTTCGGCGACTCTCATGCTGATCGGAGGTTTCGGCGTCATGCTCTGGATCAATCCGCTCCTGACGCTGATGACGGTTGTCCCGCTTCCGCTCATCATTCTCTGGGGATCCGTTTTCCAGGGGAAAATGAGGCGCGGTTTCCGTCAGGTCCGCAAAGACGTTGCGGAAATCAACAGCCAGGTGGAGAATTCCATTCAGGGCGTCCGCGAAGTCAAATCTTACACAAATGAGGAATATGAGATCGGAAAATTCGATTCCGTGAATCGGAATTTCCGGGTCACGCGGGAAAATGTCTGCGGGATTCTGGCGCTCTTTCATTCGGGGATGATGTTCCTGATTCAGACGTACTCTCTGATCTTCATCATCATCGGGATTGTCCTGATTTATCTCGGACGGGCGAACCTGCCGGAAATCATCACTTTCTTCATGTATTCCAAATACATTACGATGCCTGTTTTCCGTCTGGTCGGCTTTGTGGAGCAGTATCAGCAGGGAATGACCGCTTTCGAGCGCTTCCATGAAATCATGCTGGAAGCGCCGGAAATCATGGACAAGCCGGGGGCGCTTTCTTCCCTTCCGAATCCTCTGAGGGGGGAGATCACCTTTGAAAACGTCTGCTTCCGCTATCCGGTTGAGGTGAAAAAGGAAGGAGAGAACAACGGGCCGTCCTCTTCCGCTTCTTCTGCCGCCGCCGATACAACAAAGAATTCGTCTTCTCCCGACTGGGTGTTGGATCACATCACGATGAAGGTTCCCGCGGGAAAGACTCTGGCCCTGGTGGGAGAATCCGGCGCGGGGAAAACGACCATGGCGGCTCTGATTCCGCGTTTTTACGAAGTCAATGAGGGATGCGTTGCCATCGACGGAATCAACGTACGGGATTTTGAACAGAAATTCCTCCGTTCCTGCGTGGGAATCGTTCAGCAGACTCCGTTCCTGTTTGACAGCACGATCCGGGAGAATATTCTCTTCGGCCGTCCGGACGCCACGCAGGAGGAAATCGAAAATGCCGCCCGGAATGCCAATATCTATGATTTCATCATGTCCATGCCGGACGGGTTCGATTCCGTCTGCGGCGAACACGGCGTCAAACTTTCCGGCGGTCAGAAACAGCGCATTTCCATTGCGCGCGTCTTTCTGAAAAATCCCCCGATTCTCATTTTCGACGAGGCCACCAGCGCGCTGGACAACCAGTCTGAAGCTCTGGTCCAGGATTCCATGGAACGCCTCTGCAGCGGACGCACCACCATCATCATTGCCCACCGTCTTTCCACGGTCCGCAATGCGGACACCATCTGCTGCATCCGCGGCGGGAGAATCGTGGAAGCCGGCACCCACAAGGAACTTCTGGCTCTGGGCGGATACTACAAGGAACTGTATTCCATGCACAGTTTCTGAGAGGAGCGGAGCGGCGGGGGAGGCGTGCACAACATCACGTGCGCAACATCATCACGGGGAGAGCCGGACTGCTTCCCTTCCCGCCTGAAAAACCGGAATCAGGAAGAGGGAAGGGAAGAATTGTTTTCCTCCTTCTCCCCGGACATCTTTTCTTCTGAGTCCGGAAGAGTTTCCCTGGTTTTCACCTCGGCCTCTCTTTCCATCTGCTGGATCAGGATTTCGGCGGGAGTCAGATACTTTTTCCGGTTGTTGCATTCCTTGCAACAGGGGACGACATTGCCCCGGGAGCTTTTTCCTCCGCGTGCGACAGGGACAATGTGGTCCATGGTAAGTTCTTCCGGGGGGAATTTTTTCCCGCAGTAATGGCAGACGCCCTTGTCCAGAAGAGCCTTCCACCATGCGGAGTTTCTCAGTTCGCGCGCTTTTTTCCGTTCGCGTGCGACGTGTGCGGGATCCTTACGGATATCGATCCAGTCATCCATGTTCTGCATAGGAGAGTTTCAGCTTCCATAGAATTTTTTAGCAGTGATTTTTGCGGCGAAGGCGGCTGCGAGCAGGATTGCCGCCGTCAGGATCCAGGCCCGGGCGGAGACGGCCGCCGCCTGAAGGAAGATCAGGTTCCAGACGAGAATCCCGATCCACGCCTGGACCTCTCCCGGGGAACAGCGCCTACGGAATATGCGGAATCCCCAGTAGGCAAGAAGCACGAACACCGCCGCGGAGACCGCGGAAAGGAAGCCCGAAGCCAGCATCAGGAAATGATCCGTTTTCTGAACTGAAACCATGGCGAAGAGAGTCAGATAGGCGATCCCTGCGCCGACAAGGAAGAGAACGCGCCCCGGACGTTTTTCCAGGGTTTTGGTTTCCTCCTCTGCCGCGGCCGTGACCCCGGCAATATAGAGAACTTCTCCAAGAGCGAAGCAGACTGCGGGAAGATAATCCGGTTCCGCGACAAGCAGGACCCCGAGCCAGACGTTCAATCCCCGGCAGAGTCCCATCCCGGCCGCCGCCCCGGCCGTCCCCCATGCGCCGCCGTTTTTCTTGAGCACAAAATTGTAAAGCAGAATGCAGAGAAGCATGGCGGCGCAAAGCAGCAGTGTGCGCAGCGTGACGCTTGAGAACGCCAGCGCCGTTATGGCGGAAGCCCCTGCCGCCGTCACTGCCCCCGCCCGGGAAACGGCTCCGGAGGGAAGCGGACGGGCAGGACGCTCCAGCGTATCTTCCTTCAGATCGGCCAGATCATTGGTAATCAGTCCGAAAATATAGGCGCAGAGGGATGCCGTGCAGAGTCCCCCGAGCTCCAGCCAGGAATGACTCATTCCTCCCGCCAGGACAAATCCCGCCAGCACATCCCCGGGAACTGTGAAAAGATTGGGCACCCTGAAGAGCTGAAGATAGGCTTGCAGTTTGGAGAATTTCATGCGGCGGATCCTCCTTCCCCTTTCTCGTCATCATTTTCACTTGCATTTTCACTTGCATTTCTTTTTGCCGCATCTGCTTTTTCAGCCGCCTTGCTGGATCTTAGCCCTTTCTCCGTGGCGGCGGCGAGGGAGGAATCCGGCGCATTTTCCCGGAAGGCCCGTTTCCCTAGGAAACGGAAGGCGTTTTCCGTGGTGATGCGCGCGCAGTCGTCCAGGGAGATGTCCCGCAGAAGGGTGAGCTTTTCCGCGATCAGAGGCAGGTAGGCGGGATGATTTTCTTTGCCGCGGAAGGGGACGGGCGCCAGATAAGGGGAATCCGTTTCCAGAAGAATGCGGTCCTCCGGATAGAGGCAGGCCAGTTCCCGGATCTTGTCCGCGTGTTTGAATGTAATCATTCCGCCGACGCCGAAGTAAGCGCCGAGCTGGATGAACTTATCCGCCCATTCCGGACTGCCTGCAAAGGCATGGAGGACAAATACGCCATGTGAGGCGGCAAAGTCGCGGAGGAGTTCAAATGCAATGTCGTAAGCGGAGTCTTCTCCGTCGCGATCGCGGCAGTGCACGCATGCGGGTACGCCCAGTTCCAGCGCCACTGCAAGAAAATCGCGGAAAACCGAGATCTGGGTTGCCCGATCGGAAAAATCATAGTAGAAATCCAGCCCGATTTCTCCAATCGCGGCGAATCCTTTCCGTTCTGCAAAAACTTTGAAATCCTCTGCGGAGAAGAGTTTTTTTCTGTTGTCCTCCGCATCGTGCGGATGGACTCCGGCGGCGAAAAAGACTCCGGAGGAGTCCTTCCGTGATCCGGCAAAGTCCGCCGCCCGGAGACTGTCCTCCATCCCGGAGGAACAGAGCAGAAGCCGTTCGACTCCTGCATCCTGAGCCCGTCTGAGAAATTCCTCCGGATCGAATCCCGTCTCCTCCCCCTCTTTCCCCTCTTCCCTCCGCGGGAGATGCAGGTGCGTGTCAAAAAGAAGGCACATGACAATCCTTTCCTGAACAAGCGTTTGAATCCGGAAAAGATAACCCCGTTTTCCCTTTCCGTCAAGAGAAAGAAGGAAAATTCCAAAGGAGGACTTGAAAAACGTATTATTTTGTATTACCTTACCTGAAAAGACAACATGGGTGCGGGCGGGAAAAACAGGACCCCTTTCTGCTGAGAGGAATTTTTCTCTTCTCCCTTCCAGCCGGAGAAAACCATGAACTTCCTCCGTGGAAAAATCCCCCCCGGTCATTCCATGTCAATGGAGCAGAGGAGCCGCTTTTATGAAAAAGCAAGGCGTGATCACGTTCAAGGCAGATGAAGACATGCTTGAAGCGCTGGAACGGATTCCGAACAAATCGGAATTCATCCGTGCGGCGGTGCTCTCTGCTCTGGACGAGTCCTGCCCGCTCTGCGGAGGATCAGGAACTCTCAATCCCCATCAACGGATGCACTGGCGCCATTTCCTGAAGGAACATACGCTGATCCGCTGCCAGACCTGCAACGGATTTGAAATCAACTGCACACAGTGCCATTCTCCTTCCGGGAATGATCCGGAGCATCTGCAGGATCCGGAAACGTCGCCGCAGGAGATGGAGCCGCAGGAGATGGAGCTGCAGGAGATGGAGCCGCAGCGGAAATGCTCCAGACCGGATTTATCCGGACTGCATTCTTCCCCATGCGGCGAATCCCGTCCTCTGCGCTCGGCGGCGGAAAGCAGGAGCAGGAGCGGGATTACCGGAATGAAACGGCGCAAACGCGGAAAATAAAGGGAACGAACACATCTTCTCCCGGTGACGGGAGAGTCAGGAAGCGCAGCGTGCCCGCCCCCTCCGGGGGAGAAGATCCGGCACGGTACAATCATCAGACAGTCAGACAATCAAAAATATGATGGAAAATTCCAGGCTCCGTTGAGAAGACTCCGGACGGAGCCGAAGAGAAAGAAAGGAAACACCGTGAAAATGCGGAAACGCCCGATTGCAACAGGAATCTGTTTCATGCTTGCCGCACAGCTTTTTGCCACCGCGGCATCTGCCGCGGCCGAGAAAGTCTTTTGCACGACTTTCCCGATATACCTTTTCACCCGGAACATCATGCAGGGAGCGCCGCAGCAACCGGAACTGCTTCTGCCTGCGAATCTCGGCTGTCCGCATGATTATGCGGTGACGCCGCAGGATCTTCAGAAAGTTTCTTCCGGGAGTCCGCTTCTGATTGCGAACGGAGCCGGTCTGGACAATGCGGTCTGCACGGCTTTGAAAAAGGCGAATTCCTCGCTCCGGGTCTGCTACGCTTCAGGCGGAGAGGAAGAGACAACAGGTGCTTTTGCCGGAGCGACGAAAGGTGGGTCTCCTTCCGCCGGATCTTCCGGAGCGGTGCTCTCCCGGACTTCTGGCGACGGAGATGGGCAGACCGCCTGTCCGGGTGGGCATTCCCATCATCATCATGGGCATGGAGGGACAGGAGGAGAAAATCCCCACAGCTTCGCCTCTCCCGGACACGCTGCGGAACTGGTGAAGGGCATTGCATCGCATCTTTGCAAAGAGGATCCGTCCTCGGCGGAACTGTACAGGAAGAATGCGGAGAACTATCTGTCAAAACTGCGGCTTCTTTCGGAAGAGATGTCACGCATGGCGAAGCATTTTTCCGGGAAGCGCGTTCTTGCACAGCACGATGTGTTTGAATATCCGGCGGACGAGCTGGGCTTGAAGATGGTCGGCGTGATTCAGACGGAACCGGGGGAGAATCCCTCCGCATCGGAAATCATCAAACTGATCCATCTTGCGAAGGAGGAGAAGATCTCCCTGATTCTGGCGGAACCGCAGTATCCTGCGGATGTTGCGGAGATGATCGGGCGGGAGGCGGGAGTGCCGGTCATTCTTCTCGACCCGGTGGCGAACGGCCGCGCGGATGCACCGCTTGATTATTATGAATCGGTTATGCGGAAGAATCTCTCAGTACTGGAAAGGCTTCTGGCGGAATGACGGGAAATTGCTGTGAAAATGCCGTGCTCTTCCGGGATGTGAACGTTTCGATGGGGGATGTTCATATTCTTGAGAACGTGACGGCACGGATCCCTCTCGGGAGTTCCACCGCGGTGGTGGGGCCGAACGGGGCCGGGAAAACCAGTCTGACTCTGGCGCTTCTCGGGCAGATGCCGTACCGGGGAAGGATTGAATTTCCGTGCCTCACGGGGAGAAGACGTTTACCGCGTTTCGGATTTGTGCCTCAGGTGCTTCAGTTTGACAGGGATATGCCGATGACGGTCATGGACTTCCTTCTTTCCGGGATGCAGCGCATGCCGCTTTTTCTGGGGAAATCCTCCAGACTTCTCCGCCGTGCGGAGGCGATGCTTGAGGAAGTCGAATGCGCCCGGCTTTCCGGACGTCTCTTCGGTGCGCTTTCAGGCGGAGAAATCCAGCGCGTTCTTCTGGCACAGGCTCTGCTGCAGGAACCGGAGATCCTGATCCTTGATGAGCCGACAGCCGGAGTCGATTTCAAAGGCGGCCAGATCTGCTGCGAACTGCTGAATAAAATCCGGGAAAGCCGGAAGTTCACCCAGCTGATGGTCAGTCATGATCTCGCGACCGTGGCCGCGCATGCAACACATGTGATCTGCCTGAATCACCGCGTGTATGCAGAGGGGCGTCCCAGGGATGTGCTGACGCACAAAGTCCTCTCCGAAACCTTCGGACTTCATATGGGAATCCCTTCCGTGGAGGATATTGCTGGCGATGCGCTTGTCTGCGGAGAGGACTGTACGCTTCATTCCCATTCTCATTCCCGTTCAAATGCAAAGCCGGATTCAAATTTCCATGGCTCTTTGCATGATTCCGTTCCGTCAGAGGGGGTTCTTCCTGGGGAAAGTCAGGCATTGTCGTCATCTTCGGCTGCAGCCTCGTCTTCAACTTCATCCCCGGCATTTCTGTTGCAGGAAGACGCGGAATCCTCCCAAGTCCGGGAAAACAACGGAGGAACACAAAATGCTTCATGAGGCGATACAGAAAGCGGGGGAGTTTCTTTCCTTCTGTCTTCCATTTGACTGCATGAGTCTGGGATTCATGCAGCGCGCGCTGATCGGTCTGTTGCTGATCGCGCCCCTTGCGGCGGTGACGGGGGTGCAGGTGGTGAATTCCCGGATGGCGTTTTTTTCTGACGCAATCGGGCATTCCGCATTTGCGGGGGTGGCGCTGGGACTGATCTTTGCCGTGAGTCCGAACTGGACGATGCCGCTGCTGGCACTGCTGGTGGGGATTCTGATCATGGCGCTGAAACGGGGGAGCCGTCTCTCCTCGGACACGGCGATCGGCGTGATTTTTTCTGCGGTGGTGGCGTTCGGGCTGGCGATAGTGAGCCGGAACAAGTCGGTCTCGCGCGATATGCAGATGTTTCTGTACGGGGATATCCTGACGATCGGGGAAACGGAGATTGCGATTTTGTTTTTCCTTTTTCTTCTGTTCTGCGTGTTTCAGTATTTTTCCTACAACCGTCTTTTGTGCATTTCGGTGAATCCGCGTCTTGCGAGCGTGCACAGGATTCCCGTGGGGGTGTACCAGTACGCCTTTACGGCGCTGCTGTCGCTGGTGGTGATATTTTCGGTCCGTGCGGTCGGGGTGATTCTGGTGACGGCGCTGCTGGTGGTTCCGGCGGCGACGGCGCGGAATCTGGCGGGAAGTTCGCGTGGAATGTTCTGGATATCGCTGGGCGTGGCTTATGTGTCTGCCGTGTCCGGATTGATTGTGTCTGCGCAGGAATGGGCGGGGACGGCGAGCGGGGCGACCGTGGTGCTGATTTCGTGCATTCTTTTCTGCGTGAGTCTCTTGATTTCTCTGTTCCGTCCGGGGAAGACGCCCGATACGGAAAAATGATTGTTTTCTGCGCCTTATGATGATGAGTTTGACCCGTAATATCGGCACTTTGTCTGCCTTTTTTCTGCTGAGCATGGCCTTTTTCCACTTTCATTCCTGTGCTCCGGGAATGAAAGTGTCCGGCTCCGTGGAAGAAAGGAATCTGGCGGAGGCGAAGGAAAAGGAGGAGGCGTTTTCCCGTCTTCCGGATCCGTTTTTTTCACCGGATCTCTCTTTCCCCGACTTTCCGGAGAGAGGTTTCCGGAATCCTCTCTGCCGTCATTGCGGACGAGTTCTCACTTCCGGACTTTCCTCCGGGGAATGTGCATTCCGTGCGGCTGCTTTTGAAAAAGACCCCGGTAAAGCGGAAATTCTTTACAAAAAGGCCCGGGAATTTCTGACGGAAGAGGCGGAGCACGATGGCAGGGCCGCTTCCAGAGTCCTGCTTGGAATCATGGCTGAGCGCGGACTGGCGAACGGGAATCCGGATGAGATCGCCGCAGCCCGTCATTTCCGCCTCGCTGCGGAGAGCGGCTCTCCCGCCGGCATGACAGCTCTTGCCGTCTTCTGGATCAGAAGGAATATGGAACTTGAAGAGGCCGAAAAACTTCTGATCCGTTCCCAGGCGATTCTCCCCGATGATCCCGATAACAAGTTCGGATTTGCAGAGTTGTATTTCGCCCGGGGGAAATGGGACGGGGCCTTTTCCCTGCTCCGGGAAACCTATGCCGATACGGCTCCGGAGACGGAGGAACGGGCGGCGGCTGAAATGATGGCAGTGAATTTTCTTCAGCGCCTCTCCATTGCATGCGGGACGGACCGGGCGCTTGCGGAACTTGATCTTCTGATCCGGCAGGATCCTCGGAATGCCCTTTTTTATGCGATGCGGGCCTCCCTGCGGAAGGAACAGGGGGAATTCGAGTCGGCGGAAAAGGACTGGAATGCCGTTCTTGAAATCGGCGGTCCCCGAGCTCCGGTATATGCGGAACGTGCTGAAGTCCGTTCCGCGTCCGGCCGTCTGGCGGGAGCTCTGGAAGACATGAAAACGGCGGTGAAACTTTCTCCGCATGATCCGGAACTGTTTCTGCGCAAAGGAATGCTTGAACTGGAGGCATCCGAATACGGCGATGCGTTTTCGAGTCTGGAAGAGGCGAAACGCCTTCTTCCGGGTACTGATCCGCGCCTCTCGTGCTTCGCCGCCATGATTCATCTCAGGCGGAAGGAATACCGGAAGGCGGAAGCGGTTTTGGAGAAACTTCCCTCTTCAGCCCGGAACGGGGCAAGCGCTGCTCTGCTCGCAGAAGTGAAGCGCGCGATGAAGGACTACGCGGCGGCAGTTCGGATTCAGTATGAGATTTATACGCGTGACACCTTTGATCCGGTCAATGCCCTGCGTCTGGCTGAGAGCCTGATCCTTGCCGGCAGCACGGAACGTGCGCTGGAATTTCTGCCGGAGGAATATGTGCAGATGCTGCGGACGGCCCGCAGTCCCCTTCTTCCAAGCGTTCTATATCTGAAGGCGTTTTCTCTGACCCTGCTGGGGAGGAACGCGCATCGGGAGACCAGAGAACTGGCGGAAGTCGCATCCTCGAACAGGAATAGGAATCCAGCCCGGAGACCGGGTGAGCTGCGGGAGTCCTCCGCTTCCGGAGCGGGTGCCGCCGTTTGCCCCGTGTTCTCCGGAGAATCCTCTCGGCGGGCGGATTCCATCCTTCCGGAGAAGATGTCCCGATCCGCCTTTCTTCCGGAGGAATCTTTGTTCCTGAACCGCGTTCTGGAAAAATTTCCCCAGAAAAAAGAAACTCTTGAAAAACTGCGGGCCCTTTCCGTTCTTTGGAATCAATGCGTTCCGGAGAAATGAGAGCCTGATGCGGCCGTTGCGGGGGATATGGGGATATTTTGGAAATTCATTCTCCGCGGAGTTGAATATGGATGAATGGGAGAGTAGATTACCTGAGTTTTCCGTTTCTGCTTTTTACCGGATTTGAATTGTTTGAACAAGATTTGCAAAGAAGGCTTGACGAATTTATGGTCATCATGAAAATGAACAATGTGCTTGTGAAGCACAGCAAAACATTATTCGGCGTATTCACGGGGGTCATTATTATTTCGTTTGTGTGGTTCTTCACTCCCGGAATGGATGGATCCATGTTTTTTTCCGGTGGCGCCTCCTCCCAGAATGCGGTAGTGGGCCAGGTTTTCGGTCAGAAAGTGAGGAACGGGGATCTGAGGCGGAATATCGGGCGTGATGCGATTGTTCTCGGGGCCTCCTACGGGGGGAGTCCGCGGAATTATATGGAATATGCGTCGAAAAACGCGTTTGAATCCTATGCGGTGCTTCTGGCGGCGAAAAAGCTGGGCGTTTCCGTTTCCGATGAAGAGGTGGTCACGCAGATCAAGTCTCTGCCCGCATTCCAGGGGAAAAACGGTTTTGACGTAACTCTGTACGATCAGTATGAAAAGGAATTCCTGGCGCCGCTGGGATACAGCAAGCACGATCTGGAGGAGGCATTCCGGGATGCAATTGCCAGAGTAACGCTTCCCTCACGCTTTACGGAAACAGTTCTTGTTACGGATTCGGAAGTTTCCGAATACGAAAAAGTCGCCATGGAAACCTACAAGGCCAGAACCGTGCTTTTCCCCTACGACGAATTTTCCAAAGGTCTTGATTTCTCCGAAGACGACCTGATCGCTTTCCACAAGGCGAATGGCCTTCTCTTTATGACCGAACCCGCGGTCGATGCAGAGATCATCGCCTTTTTCAATGCAGATTACAAGCCGGACGCTTCAGCCGTTACGGATGAGCAGATCCGCGCCTATTATGAACAGAACAGGGATTCCTTCAAGAAAAAGGACGGCTCGTTCCAGACGCTTGCCGAATCAACGGCAAGGATCCGCAATGAACTTCTTCGCGATTTGTCCCGCCGAAATGCGAATGCCGCCGCGAAGGCTTTCCGCGAAGACTTGTATACTCTCGCGGACACTGCTGAATACGCGTCCGACCCCGAAGGCGCGCTCCGTTCCGAAATGGGAAAGAAGGGATACCGTTTCATTCCCGTCCGCGATGTGCATCCTTCCGCAAAGGCAATGGACAACATTGGTCCGGAAAAGGAGCTGATCGCCGCGCTCTTCTCCTTGGAGAAGCCGCTCCAGATCAGTTCCACGGTCCAGGGGACCAACGGTTCCTTCATTGCGGTTTTGAAGAACCGCAGAGAACCTGTGTCGGCCCCGTATGAAGATGTCAGGGAAGAGGTCCGGAAAGTCCGGGTGAGCCAGGAAGGCATGGTGCGTGCAAAAGAAGCTGCGAGAAATTTCCCGCTTCTCCTCTCGGAATCCGCAAATCCCGGAAAGGATCTGGTGTCCCTGGCGGAATCCGTCAAGGCGAAGGTTGCAGGCATGAAGGATTTCACTCTCCGGGATGCGCCTTCTTCCGCGGACATCAAGGAGCGTATTGCACGGAGCATGGCGGCATCGACCCGGACGGGTGAACTTTCCCAGCCGCAGAATCTTCCCGAAGGCGTTCTGCTTGTCTTCGTTGACAGCCGTATCCAGCCGGATGCAAAGCTTCTGGAGGAATCCAGGCCCCTCTTTGAATCCATGGCTCTGATGAGCAAGCGTCAGACCGCCGCCACGGCCTTCATGCAGTGGATCATGGCGAATTCCGCAAGCTATCTGGCCCGTCCTGATGAAGAGGAAGCGGGTAATCCGGAATAAGGAGAGCTTTTCTCACCATTCATTGTCCCTCCTTCCTTTCACAATCAGGGAAAAGTGAGAAAGGCGCAGATCCGGAAGGAACAGATCCGGAAGGAACAGATCCCGAAGAAGCACATTCTTTTATGTGCTTCTTTTTTTCATTGCAGCGATCTTTGCCTTTCCGTGTAGAGAAGAAGAGGAGGGAAAACTTTTTCCACTCCCTCATCATCTTCAGCCGGAGGATTTTTCTCTTTCATTTCACCCTGTTTCTTTTTCTGCTCCGAAAACGGGAAAGGCTTCCGTGCTTTTCTTCCCGGCTGCGTGTCTTTTGCGTCAGTCTTGGGGACGCCGTCTTCTTTCTTTTCCCGGCATCCGGGAAAAGATGAGGTGGCGGAGAGGGTGGAGAGTGTCCAAGGGGGGAAGAAGCGGAGGAGAATGAAGGAGAGGCGAAGGAGAAAAATTGACTTTTTCCCCCGATGAGAGTACTTTATAATCCGGTATGGATTTTATTTTCAGAGCATGAGAATTCTTTTAGAGTATGAGAATTTTGAAATGGAAAGAAGAAGAAGGATGTTCGGGATGAATGTTTTTTCCACTGCAGGATTTTGCCTGAAAACGCTTTTCACTCTTGTGATTCTGACATTCGGGGCAAAGTTTTATTCTTTTGCCGGAGAGGGATCCGCGGGTAACGGGAGAGGGACGGCAGCACAGGAGTATCCAGTCATTGTTCCCAATTCATCGGTATCTCCGGGCGTTTCCATCATGGAGAACAGGCGTCAGGAGAAGACACTTTCTCCGGCTTCGGCGGGGAAGAGCACGCTTCCGACGGTGACAACGCCTGCTTCCGTGAGCGGGACGATTTCCTCTCCCAGGGTGCTTCCGTCCTCGCCGACTCCGAAATATACTCCGGTTCTTCCGTCCGGGAATCCTTATCCTGTCAAGGCATCCGGGGCTTCGTCCTCCGGACGCTGAAAGGGGGAAAAGTCTTCCGGGAACAGTCCTTCTTTCCGCTTCTTTCTTCCGCCCCGCTGAGAGAAAAAAGAGGATTTCAGAGTTTCAGATGTGGAAGAGCAAAAAAGAACGGATGAATTGTCAGTCTCCGAAGGAATTGAACAGATAGGGGTTCTGACGGCGCTCCTCTCCGATTGTCGTTGCGGGTCCGTGCCCGGGATAGACGATGAGAGAATCGGGCAGGGACATCAGATTTTCCCGGATACTGCTCATCAGTGCATCCGAATCGCCTCCCGGGAGATCCGTCCTGCCGACCGATGCCCGGAACAGCGTGTCTCCCGTAAAGATGGCATTCATGCTTTGAAAAAAGTAGGATACTCCGCCCGGCGTGTGGCCGGGGCAGGGAATGCATTCGATCCCCGGGAATGCGGGAGGCCATTTCACATCGGGAAGATTTTCCGCAGCAGGTATGTACGGAAGAATCGCATTTTCAGGACTCCTGTAAAGAAACTGGTCTCCCGGAGGAAGGTATACCCCGGAAATGTTCAGACGCTCCATCAGAAGCGGAATTCCGGAAATATGGTCCACATGCGCGTGAGTCAGCAGAATCACCCTTTTTTCGCAGTCCTCCATCGCTTCCGCCGCATCCGCAATCTGTTCCGGAGCGCCTCCGGGATCCACAATAAACAGGATCCCGGAATTTTCCGGGCGGACAAGATAACAATTGGTCTCAAGCAGTCCTACGCTCAAGCGTTGAATGAAATCTTCTGCTGGCATTTTTTCTTTCCTTCGTTTTTTTCAGTCATCCGATTCCAGACATCGGTATGACAAGTTTATTTCTTTTCCGTGTTCGCCCATTCTCATCTTCCCCCGATTTCCGGGGCTTTTCCCCCGAGAAGAAGAAAATATGGCGCCTCCACCATTCTTTCCCGCCGGGGGAGGGGGAAAGAATGATGAAGAGAGACATATCAGCTCAGCCCTCAGCAGCCCCCTCCTTTTTTTGCATCCCGTCGCCTGCCGACACAGGGGAATAATCCGCCGGGCGCCGCGTATTATTGTGCGGAAGCATGCATGGAAAACGGGAAACGCATCACATTCCGTACGGGACAGGACGTATCCTCCGACTGTGAAAATGAATGAGGGTCAACGGGAGTCTTCAATGAAGTTTCCCCGGGCCCGTTCTGTATCCGCCGCCGCCTCCGGAAGGCCAGTCATCGCAATGGTCCTCATTGGTAGAATCCACGACGTATCCGATCCGGTGTCCATCGTTATCGTAAACGTAGTGCCCGGTAACCTCTTCCGCCAGCCAGTCGAGCCCTTTCTGACGCCATTCGGGGTCGTCAAGCTTTTTCAAAAGATTGGCATAGTAGGAAGTTCTTTTCCGTGTGTCGGGATCCAGTTTTGCCAGGGCTGCGTCGATGCTGTCCACGGTTCCGAGGGCGGGGAGGAACTTTGTAATGAACAGATACCAGTCCAGATCAATGGAGGACATCCCGTAGACGGGTTCGAGCGCCACGGGAATCAGCGAGGCCCGCGTGAAGACGGGAAGCACCATACCCACGTAAAAAGGCGGTTTGTACGAAGATTCCACTTTGATTCTGCCGAGAGGCTTTGCCAGAGCGTCCACCTGAATTTCCGGAACTGTCCGTTTCATGGAGTTTTCCGCGGAACTCATGCGGGAGGCAAAAGCGGATTCCCGGCTCCCCAGAGAGCCCTTCCCGTGAAAATCCAGCGCTTCCCCGAGATTTTCGCGCGAGGGGTCATTGGCATTGTCCGGGAAATTTCCCAGCGATCCCGAAAGAGTCGTGGTTTCCTGGCTGCCGATAAAATAGGAGAGAGCGCCGGAATAATATTCCATGCCATCTTGGAAATTTCCCCGGAGATAGTCGGAAGTCCAGAGATTTTTGGTTTCTTCGTCGTAATTGGTCCAGTAGCTGTCATAGGTGGCCCAGGTGATGCGGGGGAGGATGTTGAAGCGCAGATCCGTGTCATTCGCATTCCGGACGGGTTCCCCGGTGGCGGGATCCGTCTTGATCAGAATCTGAATCAGATTCCCTTCCTCGTCGCGGACGGCTTCATATTCATAGGGATTTTCGCTGTCGGAAAGAGAAGTGTGTTTGCTGAGTCCGGAACGTGTCTGGAGAATGGCGTCCAGGACTCCGCTGCCGTCGGCGGAGTCGTAGGGGCTCTGACCGGAAAAGAATTCCGTGTGGAGAGGGAGAACCTCTGATTCTCCGATAAAGGTGTCGTTCCGTCCCAGGCGCAGTTCCCCCCACCATTTCGGACCGTAACTCATTTTCAGAATGGAGCGGAGCGCGCACCAGTAATCCGCGGCAATCGCGGCATACAGGCTTTTACTGGTCAGATAGGACGTGAAATCAGGGGAGGAGGGCGGATCACAGTAGATCTCAGGAGTCCCGAGACGCAGAATCTTTGTCCCGACCGCGATCCCTTTGATATTGGTGGATTCGCCGGACCCGGATTCGGGAAAACGGACGTCCAGAATGCTCTCCAGCATGGACGCATACGGCATGCGCCAGAAATAGCCGTGAATCTCCTGCGGCACGGATTCATGACCATAGATGGTCTCATCCAGAATATCCTGAAGGAAGATTCTGTTGAACTCCCCGGCATCGGGATTGCTGGTCAGCCCGTTGTTCTTGGCTGCCTGCTGGGCGGCTCCGTAACCGATCAGGGGGCCGACAAATGAGACACGGGTCTGCATCTGGGTCAGGAGTTCCGCGGTTTCCTCAAGCCGGGTCATCTCCTCTTCGACTCTCGTGATATCCGCCTGGAATTCCTCCGGAGACTCGTATTCGGAATATTCCTTGATCTGCCCCACGGTTTCCGGATCGGCTCCCCAGCCGTACACCGTGTCCGAAATTAGCACGGTACAGGCCTTGATGAGATTCAGTTCCCCGATCAGATTGAGACTGTGCATCTGCCAGTTCGCGCCCGCAACGGCGGCAGCGTCCACGGCAGTCTGGGCCTTGACTTTCCCCCGGATGACCGAATGAATGTCGAAAAGAATCAGAATCCCGATCAGAATGACAATCAGCGATAGAACCCCGAAAAGCAGGGTCTGGCCGGATTCCCGGCGTCTGTTCCTGAAGTGGAAACGGAAATTCGGCACAGGCACGGCGTCAGTCCTCCAGATAGTCCGAAGCGTAATCGGCGGTTTTCGCGCTCATGGAGCTGAGGTCGAAACTGTCAGATCCGAAAAGAAAATCGGCAAGCGGCATGTTCAGCGGATAATTCCTGAAGCGGAGTTCCGCCTCCGCTTCCCGTCCCGCACTGCGTTCGTGAATTTCCAGATTCGTCCCCTTGCGGCTGGCAGGACAGTACGGGCAGGAGGAACTCCCGCGCGTCTGCCCGTAATAGGGACATTTGTAATTGGTATGCATGGAGCTGGATCCATCCCAGAACTCGTAGTTGAGCCAACGCCTTCCGTCCAGGAATTCCTCCACCGCCACCGTTTCATAGGCGAACTGATGGGTCTTGGAAGAGAAAAAAGAGGAATTTTCCGGCTCCACCATGTTCCCGGAGGCCCCGATGGCCTTCACCCGTCCCTCCCGGTTCACAAAATACGAATTGAAGCCGACCGCCGCAGACCGCGCCGAACGGAATGCCGCATAATCCGAAATCATCTGCCCCGCAGAAATCAGGAAAAGCTGAAGAAGACCGAAGAGAATCAGGCAGAGCAGCAGCATGACAAACAATGCCTCCACCATTGCGGAGCCTCGTTCAGAGGAATGTCTCATCCGGATTTTTTTCCTGTTCATACTCCGCAGCACCTCGCATTTCCGCTTCTTTCCCGGAATCCACCCCGGCCGGGGAAAACGCCGGAAAAGAACATGTTCCCGAAAATTCCCGGGAACATCAGGATTTTTCCCTCCCTTTTCCCTTCTCCTCCTTGCTTCCTGCGGCGGATTTTGGGAGGAAATCCGGCAGCAGGTACTGCTGGAGCTGTGTAAGGAGGAATGTCGGCGGAAAGAAAGAAGTTTGTCCGTCAGGCAGGATCAGTGGCTGATACAGGGAAAGGGACTGGCATCGCGTCGATCCGAAGCGTCAGTCGCTGAAATCGACTCCGCTTCCGTCCGCTTCCAGGTTTTTCAGCACTTCCGCAGAACCGGTGCTGGCGGCGTCTTCCGCATTGTCAGCACCGAAAATGGAGGCGACGCCGGCAATCTTCTGGCGGACCGCGTCACTGAAAATGCTCAGCACCGTCAGTGCGGCAACCGCAACAATCACAACGATGATGATATATTCCACGATCGCCTGTCCTTTCGTTCCGCGACGAGCCAGTTTTCTTCTCATTCTGATGTCCATTTTTTATCTCCTTGCGTTATAGTTTCCGTCCGGGCGGGGAACTTTTCTTTTTCAGGAACAGATTTTTCCGTATTTCTCCGAATCCAGCGAATCTTCTTCCCGGTGATTTCCCCGTTTTTTCCCCGGGAGCCGCGATTCCTTTTCCCCTCTTTTCCCACATCCGTCTTCTCCAGCGGGGCCGGAAGCAGGAAAGAAAATCAGGTAAACGGCTCCCAGGCCACCAGGGAGACAAGACGCCAGCCGTATTCCGTGAAGGCGGCAAGCAGCAGAACCAGAAGACATGTCACAGCGACAAAGGCGACCAGCATGAGCGCGTATTCCGTCAAGATCTGCCCGCTGTTTCCGCGTGATTGTTTCCTCCGCATCTTCACAGGCGTATTCTCCATGGTATTCTCCATGTCAGTGCAGCACCATAATAGCATGCAGTATCTTCTGTGTCAAGCGGGAAACGGCGGCGTGAATCATCAATTTGCGGTTTTTTTTCTGCCTTCCCGGGATGCGATGATTTCATTCTTTTCGTTCAGGACAATCACCTTCGGGGCGAAGCCCGCTGCTTCTGATTCGTCCATAATGGCGAAACACATGATGGTCACGATATCGCCGATGCGGCCTCTGTGCGCGGCGGCGCCGTTGAGCCGGAAAACCTTGGAACCGCGTTCACCCGGGATGGCGTAGGTTTCCAGCCTCTGTCCGTTGGTGGCGTTCACGACCAGGATTTTTTCATAGGGCAGGATCCCGGCAAGGTCAAGGAAATCAAGATCAATTTCGAGACTGCCTTCGTAGTCCAGGTCGCAATGGGTCAGTCTGGCCCGGTGGATTTTTCCTTTGATCATCTGAAGCATCATGGGACCGGATATACTCCTTCAAATTCAAAAAACTCTGTAAACTCTGTTCTCATTGCACAGTGCCGCGCCGTTTCGGGACAGCGTGGCATATACTATACACCCTTTTCCGTTTTTTTTTACTCCCGGAAGGAATATTTTCTGAAAATAACGGCTCCCCCATTGCGAAAAACAATGCGCGAGGCTACATTAAACCGATATCAAAATGGTTTTTCATGATGAAAGAAATCTTCAGCCATGAGTGAGGAAATCAAACACGAATGCGGCATCGCCCTTATCCGTCTCCTGAAGCCGCTGGATTTTTACGCGGAGAAATACGGAACTGCCTTCTATGCCTTGAACAAGCTGTATCTCCTGATGGAAAAACAGCACAACCGAGGACAGGACGGAGCAGGCATCGCCAATGTCAAACTCGATGTCCCTCCGGGGAACAAATACATTTCCATTCAGAAGTCCAATTCTTCCGCTCCCATCAAGGATATTTTTTCGGCTGTCACGAAAGAAATTGAAGCCGTCCGCGGGAACGCTCCGGAAACTCTGAGGGGGAATCCGTTCTGGCTGAAGGATCATGTGCGTTTTTCCGGGGAACTCTTTCTCGGCCATCTCCGTTACGGGACATACGGGAGCAACTCTCTGGAGGCGTGTCACCCCTTTCTGCGCGAAAGCAACTGGATTTCCCGCACGCTGATCACCGCGGGAAATTTCAATATGACCAATACCGACGAGCTTTTTCAGCGTCTCGTGGATATCGGGCAGCATCCGAAGAACCGTTCGGATTCTGTGACGATTCTGGAAAGGATCGGCCATTTTCTGGATGAGGAGAATACTGCACTCGAATCCCGCTGCCGGGCAGAAGGGATGTCAAGAAGAGAGACTGCGGCGTATATCGCAAGACATCTGGACGTTATGAAAATTCTGCGGGAATCCTGCCGCGGATGGGACGGCGGATATGTCATGGGCGGGCTGATCGGGCATGGAGACGCATTCGTGCTCCGGGATCCGAACGGGATCCGCCCGGCGTATTATTATCTGGACGATGAAGTCGCTGTGGTGACTTCCGAACGCCCGCCGATTCTGACGGCGTTCAACGTACTGTCCGAAACAGTTCATGAACTTCCTCCGGGGCATGTGCTTGTCATCCGCCGGGACGGGAGAACGTCTCTGGAGCCTTTTGCCGACCCCGTTCCCGAAAAGACGCCCTGTTCCTTTGAACGCATCTATTTCTCCCGCGGGACGGATGCGGACATCTACCGCGAACGCAAGGAACTCGGAAGACATCTCATGCCGCGCATCCTCCAGGCGGTGAACGAAGATATCGAGCACACGGTTTTTTCCTTCATCCCGAATACGGCGGAGAGCTGTTTTTACGGACTTTCCGAAGCCCTCAGGACTTACTGCTGCTGCAGAATCGCGGAAAACGTCATGAAACTCAAGGGAAGCGATTTTACGCAGATTGAACTGCTTCATCTGCTTCACTTCCGGCCGCGTTTTGAGAAAATCGCCGTGAAGGATGTGAAAATGAGAACGTTTATCGCGGATGACTCGCAGAGGAATGATCTGGTTACGCATGTGTATGACATTACATATGATTCGATTGTCCGCGGGGAGGATACCCTTGTCGTGGTGGACGATTCGATTGTCCGCGGGACGACGATGAAGGAGAGTATCCTGAAAATTCTGGATCGACTCGGTCCGAAGAAGATCATAGTCGCCTCCTCCGCGCCTCAGATCCGTTATCCGGACTGTTACGGGATCGACATGGCCCGGCTGGGTGATCTGGTCGCTTTCCGTGCCGCGGTCGAGCTTCTCCGGGAAACGCATCGTTCACATATCATTGATGAAGTCTACCGCAAGGCGAAAACCGCTCTCGCTTCCGGAGAAGCCAGAATTCCGAATTATGTGAAGGAAATCTACGAGCCTTTCACGGAAGCGGAAATTTCTGCGAAGATCTCCCTTTTTCTGCGTCCGGTGGATCTGCATGCGGAGGTGGAGGTGATTTTCCAGACTCTGCAGGGACTGCACGATTCCTGCCCGAATCACAAAGGGGACTGGTATTTTTCGGGGAACTATCCGACGCCCGGCGGAAGCCGCGTCGTGAACCGTTCCTTCGTCAATTTCATAGAAGGCCGAAACGAACGGGCCTATTAAAGGAGATGAGGAAGAATGCTTCAACTGCTGGCCGCTACGACGAACAAACATAAAATCCAGGAGTTCCGGGACATGTTTTCCGGTCTGGAGGACAAGATTTCGATCATTTCCCCCGATTCGATTGAAAATTTTCCGAAACTGATTGAAGACGGAAACACCTTTGAAAAAAATTCCGTTTTGAAAGCGTGTCAGGCTTCGCGTTATGCGGACATGGCGGCTTTTGCGGATGATTCGGGTCTGGAAGTGGAAGCCCTCCATGGCGCGCCTGGGGTCTTTTCCGCCCGTTATGCGGGGGAGGGGGCTTTGGACGCCGACCGCATCGCCAAGCTCCTGAAGGAGATGGAGGGAGTGAAAAACCGCCGGGCGAGATTTGTTTCGGTGATTTCGCTTGCGTACCGGGGGGATCTGGTGGAAAGTTTCCGCGGGGAGCTGTCCGGCACCATTCTGGAGGCGCCGCGCGGAGAAAACGGTTTCGGCTACGATCCTCTTTTTGTCCCGGACGGATACGAGCAGACCTTTGCGGAGATGCCGCCCGAACTGAAGGACCGGATCAGCCACAGGGCCCGTGCCTTCCGTCTTGCCGCGGAGTTCATCAAGCAGGAACTGGCGACGATGGATGATTTTGAATTTGAATGAGATTCCATGCCGTTTCCGTCAAGCCCGATCTGAAAAAATATCCACTGAAAAGAACGAATGGATCAATGCGTATGAGAGGCGCCGTTTTTCCCTTTCTGACGAGCATCATGACTCTCTTCCTTCTCACTGCCGTCCCCTTTCTTCTGCCGGCAGCCGGGAAACAGCAGGAGGTCTTTTTTTCCGGGAAAGCCCGTTCCGGGGATCGTTTTGAATTCAGCATTCACAGTGTGCGTCTTCTGGAATATGTGCTTGTCGTTCCCGGGGCGGAGACGGAAGCGCTCCGGACGGAAGGAATCGATGTTTCCGCCAAAGGGATTCTGACCTTGAAGAAGGTCAATGCCTGGGGAAGTCCGCTTGAACTCGACTTCAGAGTTGACGCTCTCCGGGGAAAGATCAACGGGAAGACGTTCGACTGCGCGAACCTGAGGGGACGGACCGTTTCCGCCGATTTGACCGGGACTGTCCCTCTCTTCCGCCTGAAGGAAGATTCCTCCTCCTCTTCCTCTCAGCTCGGCGGCAACGCTTTTGATCCAGCCGCGGTTCTGGGGGGATCCTCTGCCGCATCCAAGAGTTCCGGGAACAGCGGAAGTCTTTCCGGAGACGGGAAGACGGATGGGATAAACGGGGAAAATCCTTCCGGAATTCGTTTATCTCCCGAAGCGGAAATTTTTCTTGGCACAATGTTCCGTCCGGCCGTGGAGGAACACCTTTCGGACACACTGGGCACCAGTTGCCTTCTTTCTCTCGGAGAGGAGTGGCCGATTCGTACCGATTCCCTTCTGAATACCTTGAAGACGCGGAAAATCAAGGCGGAAAAAGAAAATATTGAAGGTTCCGCCGTGCTTTCGGCCCGGGATCGTTTTGCTGGAATCGACTGCTGGAAAGTGAACATCAAGATGGAATCCCGCGGTATTCAGGGCTATGATTTCCGCTTTGAGGCGGCGGTGATTCTTCCTGTGGATCCTTCCCTGGGCGGAGCGGTCCGGATGATGCGCCAGGCGAAGGAGGTGATTGACAGGCATCTGCCGAACGACAATCCCATGTCTGCCGGAAATGTCTTCAAACTGATCAGTTCCGATCAGACCGACATCATCATGACTCCGCTTTCTCCGCGCAGCGGGAAAGGCGCTTCCCTTTCTTCTCCAGCTTCCGGGAAAGAGCGTAAGAAATCCTGGTGGCAGTTCTAAGATCCTCCATTTCTGTTGAGAGCCTGTGTACGCGTTCCGCTCTCCGTTGCGGGAAAGACTTTTTTGCTTTTTTTTGACCCATGGCGGTGGACATGGGGAAAGTCCAGTTTTTTTCTTCCGTTTTTCTGTTCTACTTTTCTCCGTTTTCAGCATTATTCCTTCCGCGTTTTTCTTATTCGCGTGAAGTTTTCCCGTCATTTTTTTTAGAAGCAGGGAAGAAGAAGTCCGGAAGAGGAGAAAAGAAACGCGCATTTTCTGCAAAAGACCGGCATTCTTAGATGATTTTCCGCCTTTTTTTTCAAATATGAAATTCCGGATGATTTTTCCTTATTTTTCTATCGGTGTTTTCTTGTAAAGCCGGAATAGCAGAAATATATTCAGAAAGTATTGCTTGCTAATATATTCAATATGGAAATCAAGCTGTATTTCCAATATGGAAGGTTGGGCTGTTTCATGATTCTGAAGAGCGTTTTTACCCCCAGACGGAATCGAAATGCGGCTGCCTTTACTTTGATCGAACTTCTTGTCGTGATCTCCATCATAGCTCTGCTTGCGGCAATGCTGATGCCGGCATTGGGGAAGGCGCGGGAGA
>CAJMAW010000032.1 GCA_905211485.1 uncultured Lentisphaeria bacterium
GCTGGTCGTGCGGAGCACGAAATCTTAAAAAAATAAAAAAGCATGAGGGCTCCTCGCCCTCATACTCCTCGGCTCTCGCTGCATTCCCTGCACCCGGCAGGCATTGCCTACCGGAATTTTTGGGGGATCTTCTCTTTCTTCAGAACGATTTTTTCTACACTCATTCAGCGGAAAGAGTCTCGCCTCTGGCTCCGTCACCAATGGAGCAGACAATGGTTTCTGTCTCTTTGCCCGTGAGAGAACGATAAGCCGTTTTCAGGCGTTCGCAATATTCATCGGCAAGTTCTTCTCTCACCAGATGGATGCTGATCCCCCCAAATCCTCCGCCGCTGAGTCTTGCTCCCGCGCATCCAGGAAGAGAATGCGCAATTTCCACAAGCGTGTCCAGTTCAGGACAGCTGTTTTCAAAGAAATCCCTGGAACTGACATGACTTTCAAAAAGAAGTTTTCCGAAAGACTGCATGTCCCCCTTCTCCAGGCATTTCACCCCCTGCATGACCCGTTCGTTTTCCCCGACCACATGTTTTGCACGCAGGTAATCAATATGATCCATCTTGTCCTTGAACTGTTCGAGCGTGGCATAATCCACATCGCGGAGCGCTTTGATGTCCTTCCGTTCCGAAGCGATGGCCGCGAGAGCATTTTCACAGCTTTTCCTCCGCAGATTGTAATCGGATTCCACCAGATTGTGCTTGACCATCGTGTTGGCGACAACCATGCTCCAGCCGCCCGGCATCGGAACCGTCTTGAGAACCTCCACCGTTCGGAAATCGCAGAGAATCAGCGCGTCTTTCTTCCCGTAAATGGAACTGAACTGATCCAGAAGCCCGGAATTCAACCCAAGATATCTGTTTTCGACAGATTGCCCCACTCTCGCCCAGTCCGCCAGAGGAAGATCAATATGAAAGAGTTCCCGGAGCGCAAATCCAACCGACATCTCCAGCGCGGCGGAACTGCTCATTCCCGCCGAAAGCGGTACATCACTGTAATACACCGCATTGAAGGCCCCGCAGGAAATGCCGCGTTCACGCAGCGCAATCAGAAGCCCCTTGATGTAATTCGTCCAGTCCCCTTTGACGGCTTTCTCCATGTTGTCGAGGTCAATGAAATAATCCTTCCCGCGTTCATGAACGGTGCAGATTCTTCCCTCCGTCCCTTCCATGGCCGTGACGGCTTTCTGTCCGACCGCCGCACTGAGAACAAAGCCCTCATTGTAGTCCGTATGGTTCCCGAGCACTTCCAGTCTGCCCGGAGCGCTTGCGCATACCGCGGGTTTCCGCCCAAAGCGTTTTTCAAACTGATGGATCACATCCGATTTCATCTTTTCCGCATCCTGTGTTTTTTTATCTGCATGTTTTTTGTTTTTACGTTCCATGACTCCGGCGATACAATATATTTATAGAATTAAGATACTATATACCCGGAATGAGAAAACAGAAAAGCCGTATTTTGAAATTTATTCCATATTTCATGCGGAGCGGATGGAAAGACCGGGAAAAAGAATACGGAGGAAAGGGGGAAAGAAGAAATTCCCATTTTCTCCTTTCCCCCGTCCATGCATCAGTCTCCGCATCTGCGGAATTTTCCGGGGGAGGACTCAGAGATACTCAGCAGCGGCAGCGGCAAGAGGACTCCGCTCGCTTTTCCGGAGCGTGATATGCCCGTGAATGGGGAGCTGTTTGAAGCGTTCGGCGATGTAGGTGAGTCCGTTGCTGGAGGCGTCGAGATAAGGGCTGTCGATCTGGCAGGGGTCGCCGGTCAGGACCATTTTTGTGCCTTCGCCTGCGCGGCTGACAATGGTCTTGACCTCGTGGGGAGTGAGATTCTGGGCTTCGTCGACGATCACGAACTGACGGGGAATGCTCCTTCCGCGGATGTAGGTGATTGCCTCAAGTTCAAGTTTGTGACTGCGCTTGAGCTCCTCAATCTGCCGCCGTGCGTACTGGGTGTCCTTTTTTTCGGTATGCATGAGATAGTCGAGATTGTCATAGATGGGCTGCATCCATGCGTCGAGCTTCTCATCCTTGTCCCCGGGAAGATAGCCGAGGTCGTTTCCGAGAGGAATGATGGGCCTTGTGACCAGAATTTTATCATACTCCGTGGCCTGCATGACCTGTTCCAGCGCCGCCGCCAGAGCCAGAAGAGTCTTTCCGGAACCCGCCTGTCCCACCAGAGTCACCACCTGGATGGCGGGATCCATCAGAAGCTGAAGCGCCATTTTCTGCTCTTTGCTGCGGGGCGTGATGTTCCAGACCTTGTCCGCGACGCCGTCGGGCGGAAGAAGCTCAATTTTTCCGTTCCGGAACCAGGCAAGCGCGGAATGCTTGACATTGGAGCTGTCCTTGAGAAGGAGAAATTCGTTTGGAGAGAGTTCGGGGAAGTCCGCAGGCGGCGTGAGAACTCTTGTCTGATAGAGATTCTGGAGAATGTCCGTGTCGACGGAAATTTCCAGAAATCCGGAATACAGTTCGTCAAAATTGACTTTTTCCCGTTCAAAGTCCTCCACGGGGATGTTCAGCGCATCGGCTTTGATGCGCAGATTGATATCCTTGGTGATGAAGATGACTTTATCGTCTTTCCCGTTCGCCTCCTTCATCAGCTTCAGAGCCACGCTCAGAATTCGGTTGTCGGCGGCGGACATGCTGATGTCCTTGAGCAGCATTTCTCCGTCGCTGGAAACGATTTTGAGGGTGCCGCATTTATCCGGATCCGGGTTGTTGTCCAGTTTCACGCCTTCGGAAAGTTTTCCCCGGCTCCGGAGGGTGTCGAGTTTGCGGATGACGTGTCTGGCGTTGCGTCCGAGTTCATCCTGGTTCTTCTTGAATTTGTCAAGTTCTTCGATGACCGCCATGGGAATGACCACTTCGTTGTCGTCGAAGGATTCGATGGACTGGGCACTGTGAAGCAGCACATTGGTGTCAAGAACGAAGGTTTTTTTCATGGCAGATTCCTCCTCATGCTGTTCTGAGGAAATGTTTTTTCCTCAGATATTGTTTCTGAGTACATTTGTATCCCTGCTTTCCGCAAATGCAAGCGTTTTTTTTACCTGTTTTCCACCGAAAACGTTTTTTTTGCGTTTTTTTCTTTTCAAACACCTTTTTGAGGAGTATATTTCCAAGCTTCATAAAAGATTTTTCAGAAGGGATCTCCCGTACGGAAAGGGTGTTTCCATGCGTCGTATCCAGCCTCTTTCAATTCTGTTTCTGCTTCTGTCCGCAGGGCTTTTCTCTCTTTCTCCGGCCGTTTCCGCGGAGGAGGCGGCGGAAGGCGATTCTCTGCGCGCGGCCGCGGAAAAAGGGGATCTCTCCTCTCAGTTCAAACTCGCAAACGAATATTTTTACGGGACGCCGGAACGCAGAATCAATTACACCCTTGCCGCATACTGGTACCGCAAGGTGGCGGATGCGGGCGTACCGGAAGGGGAATTCAATTACGGGCTCTGTCTGGACCGCGGCCTGGGAGTCGAGCGGAATCCGCTTCAGGCCTATTCCTGGTATGAAAAAGCTGCGAAAGCCGATTTCAAACCCGCTCTGCTGAACTGTGCCCTGATGCTCCTCCGCGGAATTCCTTCCGCCGACGGGAAATCCTTCGGTGGAGCGGATGCGCTGAAGCCCGATCCGCACAAGGCCCTGGAGATTCTGGAATATCTGTCCGCATCCTCCTTCGCTCCGGCGGAAGAGGAGCTTTGCGTGCTGATCCTGGCAGACCGTTCCTCTTCGGAGAAAAACCGGAAACGGGCCTTTGACATTCTGAGCCGTCTGGCTGCGTCTCCGGAGGCTTCGGCACGGGTGTTCCGTCTTCTTGCGGATTGTTACTACGGGGGCTTCGGCACGGACCCGGATCCGGCGAAGACCGTTTTTTATCTGGAAAAGGCCACCTCTCTTCAGGATCCCGAGGCGAAGGCGAAGCTTGCGCATTTTCATGAATACGGGCTTCATGTGGCGGCGGATCCGGCGCGTGCTCTGAAACTCTACCGGGAGGCCGCGCTTGCTGGATTCCCCATGGCTCAGCTGAAATACGGGGATATGGTTGCGGAAGGGAAGGAAGAAGGCAAGGGACTGAAAGATGCTCTTGAATGGTATCGGAAGTCCGCACTGAACGGCTGTCCGCAGGCATTTTTCAAGCTGGGCGTGTTTGCGGGGGAGGGGATCGGAATGAGGAAGTCCCCGGAACGAGCTGCGGAATTTTTCTTCCAGGCGGCGAAGATGGGATATGCGCGCGCACAGTACAATGTGGCGGTGCTGTATCTGGAGGAGGACGGGCCGCTGGGAAAGGATGAATCCGCGGCGGTATACTGGTTCCGGGAGGCGGCAAAGAACGGGGATGTCATGGCGCAGCGCCGTCTGGGGCTTTGCTATCTGGAAGGGCGGGGAGTGGAAAGGAATTCGCGTCTCGGGAGGGAATGGCTGGAACGGGCGGCGTCTGGAGGGGATCCGGCGGCGTCGGATCTGCTGGAATCGCTGTCTCAGAGGGACGGTTTTATCAGATGATTCCTTACCTCCGCGGATGGAGAGCCGAGCCGTCAGGCGCAGGGAGCTCCCTCTTCATCCCGCTGCTGCGCCCCCGGGAGGAAGAACAGGGGAAGAAAACCGTGACCCGGGAACATGGAAGAGAGCGGAAAAGGAGAATCTGAAGGACGGGAAGACGGGAAGACTGAGAAGGAGCGACCCGCTTTTTTCCGGGGAAGCTGAATTCTTGAAAAGGACGTTTTTACGTGATATATTCCGTTTCCCTTTTTGCGTTTCCTTTCTCCTGGAGACATGGGATTGGGAAGCGGAGACCGACATGAGATCTTGTGAAAAAGGATGCGAATATGTCTGCAGATGTGAAAAAAAATCAAAAAAAGTGGGAAAAGAGTTGGATATTTCTTTGCGTCTGCGTTATATTAACAGCTCTGTTTTCACCGTTGTACACATTGTCAGCCAAGGAAAAGACTGAGAAGGTGACGGCGAAAGTGAGCCTGTCAGATCCCGAGACCGAAGGGCGGCTGGCTGAAAACAGGGAAAAACTTGCGAAATTAGAGTCTGAAAACGTTCGGCTGCGGGCTGAAAACGTTCAGGTGAAATCTGAAAAGAACCGGCTGGAAGAAGAGCGGCTCAGGCTTGAAAACGAGTTATTGCTTGCGAAAGAAGAAAACTCGGTATTGCGCATGGAGCTGCTTGAAACACTCGAAGAATATTCCAAACAGGGCGAAGAGCTGAAAGAGATGGAATTGAGTGCCGCCGGGATTTTGGATACCCTCCAGCCCCTTTACGCGGGCGCCAGGGATGCTGAATTGCTGGCATCCCTGCATCTGACACTTGAGACCGGAAAGAAGCTGCTGACGAAGAGTCTTGAGATTCGCGGCATGATTCTTGAGAACTTTTCTGCACTGAAACTGGATCCACTTGGAACCGCGAGACTGCGTCTTGCGCTTGACGAACAGAAAAAGATTTCGGATCGTTTTGCGGCATTGACGGTTCAGCCTGCGGGCCCGGAAAGTTTTGAGGGATGCAGGATTCTGGAACTGAACGACGAGCTGAAACTGGTTGTGGTTTCGGCGGGATATTGGAACGGGATCCGGGTTGGAATGAGTCTGAGGGCCGGGGAAGGCAGTTCGAGTCAGCTTCTGAGAGTGGTTGCGGTTCGTCCGTATGTGTCCGGGGCGCTTCTCGGGAGCGGCGGCGAATGGAAGGGATTGTTTCCGGGGATGCCGGTGAAGGCGTCGATGGATCCGGAAGCGAATGGGCAGAAATCTGTCAAACGAGATTGAAAACATAAAAACAAGAAAGAAAAGCGAGAAGAGCAAGATGGAAGTTAAGGCGGTCACAAGATATGTGCGCATATCTCCCTCCAAGGCATCCGATTTCTCCCGCGTGATTCAGGGCAAACCTGTGGCGGAGGCGATGGCGATTGCCGAGCTGAGTCCGAGGAAAGCTGCGCGGCTTTTTGCCCGTACGCTGAAGAGTGCGCTGGCGAATGCCGAATATCAGGCGGCGGAAAAGAATTATGAGTTGAACAAGGGTGCGCTGAAAGTCAAGCAGGCAGTTGCGAATCCGGGGCCGATGCTGAAGAGGTTTCGTCCCAAGGCGCGCGGCATGGCGGGTCGTATCCGCAAGCGCATGAGTCACTTTACCGTGATACTCACAGACGAATAAGAAAGGGTGCTATTGTGGGTCAGAAGGTCAATCCTGTCGGGCTGAGGTTAGCCCTGAACAAGAACTGGAGTTCCCGTTGGTTCGCCAAGAAGGAAAATTTCGGAGACTGGCTTCATGAGGATGTGAAGATTCGTTCTTACATCAAGAAGAATTTCGGACATGCGGCCATATCGAAGATTCTGATTGAACGTTATGTGAACCGTGTGCGTGCGACGATTTACACGGCTCGCCCCGCGATTCTGGTCGGGCGCAAGGGGACTGAACTTAAAACATTGAAAGAGAACATTTCCAAACTTCTTGCGAAGGGGCATGAGCTCATTCTGGATGTTGTGGAAGTGAGACAGCCGGAAACGAGCGCGCAGCTTGTGGCCGAGAACGTGGCCGCGCAGCTGGAAAAACGCATTGGATTCCGCCGTGCGATGAAGAAAGCCATTCAGACGGCGATGGATCTGGGAGCGGAAGGGATCAAGATACAGTGTTCCGGTCGGCTCGGGGCCGCCGAGCTTGCGCGCACGGAGCAGTACAAGGAAGGGCGGACGCCGCTTCACACGCTGAAAGCATACATTGATTACGGATTTACAGAGGCCGACACGACCGCAGGGAAAATTGGAGTGAAGGTCTGGATATGCCATAAAGAACCCACGGAGGAAATGCAAAATGCCGTTAATGCCAAAAAGAGTAAAGCACAGAAAGGTGCAGCGCGGTAACAACGCTGGTCTTTCACGCAGATGCAATGAGCTGGACTTCGGCGAGTTCGGGCTGCAGACCCTCGACAGGGCGTATCTGACAGCGAACCAGATTGAAGCCGCGCGAGTCGCGATTACGCGTCATATGAAGAGACATGGTAAGGTGTGGATCCGGGTATTTCCGTACAAGCCTTACACGAAGAAGCCGCTGGAAGTCCGAATGGGAAAAGGGAAGGGCAACGTGGAATACTGGGTTGCACCGATCAAGCCTGGGCGGATGCTGTTTGAAGTGAGCGGCTGCACGGAGAGCGTTGCGAAGGAAGCGATGGGACTTGCGGCTTCGAAACTGCCTGTGAAATGCCGTTTTATAGTGCGTCACGGTGCGGCGTAAGGGAAAGGTCTGTTGACGATGAAGATGAAAGAAATCAAGGGAATGTCCGACGCGGAGCTTCTGGCGCAGCTGGAAGAGATGCGGAAGGAGAAATTCAATCTTTGCAATCAGGCGAAGACCGGGCAGCTTGAGAATTCGGCGAAACTCAGACAGCTTCGCCGCGATGTTGCCAGAATTCTTACGGAACAGAAGCTCAGAGTGAACGCCTGAGCAAGACATTCAGAAGAAGATGAGAAAAGATCAAATAAGAAACGGGAAACCGAGCCATGGACGAGACTAAAAGCACAGCTGCGGCGGAGATGACGACGAAGGCCGTCCGCGGCAACCGCAAGAGCAGGGTCGGCAAGGTGGTCAGCGATGTTCAGGACAAGACCATCATAGTGGAAGTACTCCGCCGTTCGCCGCACAAACGTTACAAGAAGGTTGTGAAGTCGAGAGCGCGCTATGCCGCGCATGACGAAGCCAACGAGGCCAAAGTCGGAGACATGGTCCGAATCGGGGAGACGCGTCCGCTGAGCAAGATGAAGCGCTGGCGTCTGATAGAGATAATAAGCCGCGCCGTATGACGGCAGCGGTCTGGAGGAACTGAAACATGGTACAGATGCAGACCAATATGGAGGTCGCCGACAATTCCGGCGCCAAGAGGATTACGGTGATTACCGTTCTTGGGCAGCGGAAACGCATTGCGCGGATCGGCGATATTGTGACGGCGGCTGTGAATGAAGCGATTCCCGGAGGCGCGGTGAAGAAAGGCGACGTTGTGAAGGCAGTAATAGTCCGTACGGCGTCAAAGATCCGCCGCGAGGATGGTTCGTATTTGAAGTTTGACAGCAACGCGGCTGTTGTGATCGACGATCAGAAGAACCCGAAAGGGACCCGCATTTTCGGACCAGTCGCCCGCGAACTTCGCGAGAAGAATTTCATGAAAATCATATCGCTTGCGCCGGAGGTGCTCTGATGACAGTCCAGGATAAATGCAGCAAGATTTATCACGTCAAGAAAGGCGATGTGGTCGAAGTGATCAGCGGCGACTGGAAGAAGGAAAGCGGCAAGGTTGTGGCGATCCTGAAGAAGAAGGACCGGGTGGTTCTCGAGATGCAGGGAGTTTCTGCGAAGAAGATGGAGGATCTTGTGGGGAAGAAGACCCTGAAGAAGAATCCGGCCAACCCGAAAGGTGGACTTGTTGACAGGTCTGTCTCCGTCCACGTTTCCAACGTCAGGAAGAAGGACTGAGCGTCCTTACGGAGATACGATTATGCCAGACATGAAGAAGAAATACAATGAGGAAGTCAGGCCTGCGCTGATGAGCAAGCTTGGCTACAAGAACGTGATGCAGATTCCGAAGCTGAAGAAGATTGTGATCAGCACCGGGATCGGCTCGAAAATGGAGAAGGACGCGTTTGCCGAGGCGAAGACGCATCTGACGGCGCTTGCGGGGCAGATGCCAGTTGTGACGAAGGCGAAGAAGAACGTTGCGAACTTCAAGCTTCGCGTTGGTCAGCCTGTGGGTCTGATGGTGACGCTTCGGGGAGACCGGATGTACGAGTTTCTGGATCGCTTTGTGCACAACGCCCTTCCGCGTGTGAGAGACTTCCGCGGGGTTCCGAAACGCGGATTCGACCACGTTGGCAACTACAATATCGGGATGCCGGATGTTTCGATTTTCACCGAGATTGATCTGGACAAGATCAAATATCCGCTTGGCATCAACATCACCATGGTCACCAGCGCGAAGACCGACGCGGAAGCGAAGGAACTTCTTTCCATGCTGGAAGTTCCGTTTGCGCACTAAAGGAGAAATTGAATATGGCTAAGAAAAGTCTTATTGCCAAGCAGAAACGCGGTTCTAAGTTCGCAGTGCGGACATACAACCGCTGTCAGGCCTGCGGAAGGCCGCGGGCGTTTATCCGCAAATTCAAACTTTGCCGCATCTGCTTTCGGGAGATGGCCTCGTCGGGTCAGATTCCCGGGGTTGTGAAGGCAAGCTGGTAAGGAAGGTGGTCTGAAACATGAGTATGCAGGATCCGATATCGGATATGTTGACCCGCCTTCGCAACGGGGCCATGTCCATGCAGAAGGAAGTGACGATGCCGTCTTCCAAGATGAAGGAGGCGATTGCGAGAGTTCTTCTTGAGGAAGGTTATGTCAGCGACGTTGTCGTGGAAGGCGAAACGAAGAAGACGCTCAAGATCCGGATGAAGTACGAGCATCGCCGTCCGGTGATCGAGGACCTTGAACGGGTGAGCAAGCCGTCGTGCAGGCTGTACTGCGGCAGCAAGGAGATCCCGCGCGTGAAAGACGGGATGGGGATCGCGATTCTCTCGACACCGAAGGGAATTCTGAGCGGCAAGGATGCGGTGAAACAGAACGTCGGCGGAGAAATTCTCTGCTACGTGTGGTAATCAGGCGAGGTAATTGTCATGTCACGTATTGGTAATAAACCCGTTGCCATCCCCGCCGGAGTGAAAGTTTCCGTTGTCGACGGGGCAGTGGTGGTGGAAGGGAAGCTTGGGAAGCTTTCGATTCCGGTTCAGAAACATGTCTCCGCGTCGGTTGAAGGGTCCCAGGTGGTACTGAAGAGGGATTCAGATGAGAGCGAAGCGAAGGCCATGCACGGACTTACGAGGAGTCTTGTGAACAATGCCGTGATCGGTGTTGTGGAAGGATATAAGAAAGAGCTTCAGGTGGTTGGAGTCGGCTACAAGGCCTCTCTTGCCGGGAACAAGCTGACCTTGAATCTCGGTTATTCGCATGCGATTGATTACCTTGTTCCGGAAGGGATCAAGATCACGATTACGGACGGAGTGAAGATTCTGGTTGAAGGGTTCGACAAACGTCTTGTGGGCGAAGTCGCGGCCCGGATCAGGAGATTCAAGAAACCGGAACCCTACAAGGGCAAAGGGGTCCGCTTTGCGGATGAGCACGTGGTGATCAAGCCCGGTAAGACAAACGCATGATGATGCGCGGAAAGGTTTTGTGAAATGCAAAGGAATTCAAATCAGAGAAGGGTGCTGAGACACCTCAGACTTCGGAAGAAAGTCGTCGGGACAGCGGCGCGGCCGCGTCTCTGCGTGAGCATTACCGCGAACAACATGTATGTTCAGTTCATAGATGATGAAGCCGGCAATACGCTTGCCGCGGCATCGACCCTTTCTCCGGAATTCAAGACTCTGGGATTGAAGCGCAATGTTGTCGCGGCCCAGGCTCTTGGGAAAATTGCCGCGGAAAAGGCAATTGCCGCCGGAATCGGCGAAGTGGTTTTCGATCGCGGGGGATTCAAATATCACGGAAAGATCAAGGCGCTTGCCGATGCTGCGCGTGAATCCGGATTAAAGTTCTAAGGGAGCGTCCAGAATGAATTCAGAAAAACAGAATAACGAAGCTGCCGCAAACGCTGCGGAACAGGCTTTCACGGGGTTCCAGAAGGCGGCTTCCGGAGAGAACGACGAAATCGTTCTGAGCATTAACCGCTGCGCGAAAGTGGTCAAAGGCGGCAAGAACTTCAGTTTCGGAGCTCTTGTGGTGGTTGGCGACAAGGCGGGCAAAGTCGGTTACGGTTACGGCAAGGCGAACGAAGTTTCGGACGCCATCAGAAAAGCGGGCGAGGCTGCCCGGAAAAACATGATCCGCCTTCCGATTCACGGGACGACCATTCCTCATACGGTGCTTGCGAAGTTCCGCGGCTCGAAGGTCCTGATTCGCCCCGCCTCTGAAGGAACGGGTCTGATCGCCGGCGGAAGCATGCGTGCGGTCCTGAGTCTTGCAGGCGTGGTGGACGTGCTTGCGAAGTCTCTCGGCTCCAGCAATCCGTCCAATGTTGTGAAGGCGACCTTCAAAGCCATATCCATGATGCGTTCCAAGGAGGAAGTCCTCAGAACGCGCGGCAAGATTTAAAATTCAATAAGGTGGATAAAATGAATTTGAGTGATTTGAAACCCACTGAAGGTTCCAAGAAGCGCCGCAGAAGAGTCGGCCGCGGGGACGGTTCAAACTGGGGCGGCACCGCAGGGCGCGGCCATAAGGGACAGAAATCCCGCAGCGGAGCCGCCATCCGGCATCATTTTGAAGGCGGTCAGACACCGACCTTCCGGCGTATCCCGAAAAAAGGCTTCAACAGCGGACACAAGATTGAATTCAATGTTGTGAACGTTGGTGACGTCGACGCCTGTTTTGAAACGGCCTGCGACATTGATTCGGACGTTCTCCGCAACAAGGGCCTGATCGGCAAGGCTGTCGCTCCTTTGAAGATTCTGGGCAACGGCGAGATCACCAAGGCTTTCAAGTTCAAGGCTGAAAAGTTCTCCGATGCCGCGAAGTCGAAAATCGAGGCAGCGGGCGGCACTTGCGAAGTGATCGAGTGAGTCTTCTTTTTTTCCCTCTTCTTCTCACTGTAACCCGGAGAGAAGAGAGGGAAAACTCCCAGTATCATCAAAAGGGCGCTCTGCGCGCCAGGAAATGAGGACAGATGTTTTCAGCATTTATTAATTCCTTTAAAATAAAGGAACTGAGAAACCGCATATTTTTCACTGCGGGGGTGATTGTCCTTTGCAGAATTGCGGCGAACATTCCGTGTCCTGGTGTTGACACCGCGAACTTGGCACATTATTTCAAGACCCTCAGCTCGGAATCGGCGACGGCCGGAGTTCTGGGAATGTTGGAGATCTTCAGCGGCGGCGCTCTTCAGCAGTTTGCCATTGGAGCTCTGGGGATCATGCCCTACATTTCCGCCTCCATTATTATGCAGCTGCTGGTCCCCGTGCTTCCCTCTCTGGAAAAACTTCAGAGAGAGGGTGAGGTCGGCAGAGCCAGAATCAACCAGTATACCCGTTATCTGACCATTGTGATCTGCATCATTCAGGGCGCGATGGCTTCCATTGCCATGATGAATCCCCATCGGCTGGGACTGCCTGCGCCGGAACCGGGATTTCCCCTGGTCACGAATCCGGGGCCGCTTTTTGTCATCATGTCTCTGATTATTCTGACTTCGGGGACCATGGTGCTGGTCTGGCTCGGAGAAAGAATCACGGAGAAAGGAATTGGGAACGGCGTTTCGATCATTATCACGATCAATATCATCGAGCGTCTGCCCCAGTCTCTTGTTCAGCTGTATGAAATCACGATGAGCGGGTCCACCTCCGGGGGCGGAAGATTCCGTCCGGTTCATCTTCTGATTCTTCTGATCATTTTCGCCACCGTGACCGCGGCTACGGTCCTCCTGACTCAGGGCCAGCGCCGTGTTCCGATCCAGATGGCCAGAAAGACCATCGGCAATAAAATGACCGGAGGAAGCACTTACATGCCTTTAAAGGTGAATTTCCCCGGCGTCATGCCTATCATTTTTGCGGGAGCCATTCTGATCTTCCCGCCGCTGCTGCTGCAGGCCATCCCTGTCGACAGAATCCGGGCACTGACGGTTTATTTTGCCCATGACACATATTCCTATATGCTGATTTACGGGCTCCTGATTCTGGCATTCTCTTATTTCTGGGTCGCGAACATGTTCAATCCTGTACAGATTTCCGACAATCTGAAAAAGGAGGGTGCCTATATCCCCGGCATCCGGCCCGGCAAGCCTACCGCCGAGTTCCTGGATACCACGATGACCAGAGTGACTTTCGCAGGCGCAGTTTTCCTGACAGCTCTTGCGATCTTCCCCATGCTGCTTACCAAGTGGCTTAAAATTCCTTACGGTGTGGCTTCCTTCTTCGGTGGGACCAGTCTGCTGATTATTGTCGGCGTGACGATCGACACCCTCAGCCAGATGGAATCGCATCTCACCATGAGAAATTATGACGGTTTCCTTAAACGGGGCCGTCTCCGCAGCCGCAAAGGGTAATGAATATTGCGGCAGCAGCGCTGCACCGGGATTTGATTGAATTCATTTTCCGGCGCTCATTACTCTGAGTTCAGACAGGGCCGTGTCCTTCCTGACGAGGTTGAGACACGGCCTTTTTTATTTATCCTCTCCGCCGATGATGCCGGCCGCCCGGAGAAAGGAATCCGGGCCGCTTCCCCATCGCCTCCAACACTCCATGGTCTTTCCGCGGATCAGGTACAGATCCGCTGATTTCTTTCCGGGACCTGACGCATCACTCAGGAAAAATCGAAGAACTTTCTGAACTTTGCTTTTCTAAGCGTCATGCGGGCTGTATAGTATGGAACCGCTGTCCCCCCTGCGGAAAAACAGGATCGATAAGGAAGACGATGTGGAACAGTCCATATAATAATTTCTTGAACACATTTGCAGTAAAAGCAGCTGAACGTTTTCTTCCGGTTCTTCTTTTCGGACTTCCCCTTGCCGCGGCAATGACCGAATCCTTCGGGTTGCCGGATTTTCATCACGGGAATTATGAAAGACTGCTGATTTTCGGGACTCTTGTCTGCGGAATCTTCGGCTGTATTGCGATGCATCGCATGAAACGCTGCTTCGTCCGCTTTTTCAAGACACCTCTGGAAGCGCTTCTGACTCTTCTCCTGACTGCGGGCGCCGCATGGTGCATCTGGATTTATGCGGATCCCTATACTTACGTGGAAACGCGTTTCGCCGTTTCCCCGGCCGTCCCGGAAAACAAAAAACAGATCCGCCTGGGAGGGATTTATCCCCGGGCGGAAAAATCCATGCCATTGCTCGGCATTCATTCCTTTGAGCCATTCGATCCGGATGAGGAGCATGACAGAGAGCGGGATCTCAGGAATCTTTTTCTGGGGACGCCTCATTTTGAAAAAATGTTTTTTTCCGTTTCCCGTCATAAACTGGAAAGCGGGGTGTATGTGAAATGCACCCGGCGTCTGCCGCTGAAGATCGAATGCGCGGGGGAAGCTCCTTACGTGGTGACGGTGCCACAGAGAAGCGATTATGCCGCGATTGCTCTGCCCGTTTCGGATCAGACCCTTTCACCTCAGAAGCGTTTTCAGGCGGCGGACTGGATTGCGCTGCCGGGAATCCTTCTTGCCGGCTTGTTTTGTGCACTGTATATCAGGAAACTGGCGTTTCTCACACTTTATGCGCCGCGCCGGCTTCCGGTGCATGCGGCCTTTCTTCTTGCCATTGCGGGATTTTGTCTGACATGGCATCAGTTTGAGCTGGGATATTCCAATGATCCTGTCGGTCAGTTCCGTCAGGGACTGCGCGGAGTGTATCAGGAATGGCATCCCCCGATCATGGCGTTTCTCTGGATCCATCTGACCCGTTTCACGGAATGGCTCACAGGGTACTTTTCTCCCGCGGAGCCCTTCTGCCTGTTCATGCGCATTCCCTACTGGACCGGCTTCTTCCTGATGGCACGCTATGCGGTGAAGCGGGGCGGAGGATTCGCAGGCGTCCTTCTGATGATGCTTCCGGCTTACGCGCCTTTTTTCTTCCGGGAATACCAGTTCATCTTTTCGTATGCGTGGAAGGATTGTCTTCTGGTGTCCTGCTATGTTTTTGCTCTGGGGCTGGTCTTGAATCTGGGAACGCTTTCCCGCCGCGGCGAGGCGCTGGATCCGGGGAAAATCTGCCTGCTCCTGACTGCGCTGTTGTTTTTCGTGATCGGGACCGGAGTCCGGTCCAACGCCGTTCTTGCGGCGCTCCCGCTGGCGTGCCTCTTTTTTCTGCCGTTTTTCGATGTGGAGACCTGGAAGGGAATCGGAAAAACTCTTCTCTGCGGTGCGCTGCTTTTTTTCCTGACAGTCTCTTTCCTGTATGTCTTCCATTATCCGATTCTCAAGACGGTCCCGCAGACTCCGTTGAGTTATCCCATGTTCAAGGAAGTTCTTGCCATCCGTCAGCTCAGCGGCGACCGGGAATGGCCCGCATTCCTCGAAAAACGTTTCCGCGATGATTTCGACCGCCGCTATCAGTATCATAAACATAACGGGAATACGGATTTTCTCCTTCACGGGACTCTCCGCCTCGTCGAACTCCCCGCCGAACATTATCATGAACTCAAAAAATTCTGGTTGAGAAAAGTCAAAGAGCACCCCGCGGAATATCTGGAGCAGAAATGGGATTCTTTTTACCGGACGATGCGCACATACAAAATGCCGGTTTCTCTCTTGAATCCCTGGCATGTTTTCTGGGGATCCCTCATTGCATTTCTCTTTTCTGCTTTGATGATTCTGACAGGAGGAAGGGGAAAAAAGCCCCGCCGCCGCGGCGGAGGAGCAGATATCCCGGGGCCGGGAAAACAACGGCGGCGCCGCCGCGCCCCCTGGGAGATCAGAGAGCTTTTGACAGTGTTTTTGCTGGCATTTTCAGCCCTCTCGTATCTTTCCACTTACTGGGTCTTTGCATTTGTGGCGGATTTCCGTTATCTGTCCTGGACTCTTTACGGAGGCATCTTGTCCACAGTCTGTTTTTTTCTTCTGTTCCGCTCCACCTCCGGGCAGAGTGCGCCGGAACACCCGGGAGAAAATACAGTCATTGAGGGAAAAAGGCAGTAGAAGCCGACTGAAGCATTGAGGAAAACAGAGACGCGTTCCCGATCCCGGGAAGCGATGGAGAAAAAGGAGCCGAAGAAAGATCATGCTATTTGTCAGAGAACTCGTTTCATTGTTTCAATTGACCGTTTTTCCCGGGCTTCTGCTTTACGGGCTTCTGCGTCCGGATCTGGGAGCGGGGAGGGCGGCTCTGCTGGTGCCGGGGCTGAGTCTTGTGGTGAACTATGCGGCGGTATCCCTGATGCTGGCGGGGGGATTTTTCAACGGGACAGCCTCCTGGATTTATTTCTGGCTGACGCTCCTGCTGCTGCTCTGGGTATGGCGGAAGGAGCTCTCCGCCTCACTCCGGACCCGTCCTCTGGAACGCTTTTCCGAAGGAGGAAGGAATCTTTTCCGGGATCTCTGCGAATGGAGTGGCGCCCTGTCTCCTGGAGGACGCCTTCTCCTTGCCGCATCCCTGGCAGGCGCGGTTCTCGGGCTCTGCTGGTATCTCCGCTGGCTTCTGGACGCCGTGGACAATATCTTCATGCTCTGGGATGCCGCTCTCTCCTGGAACCGCTGGGCAGGGGAATGGGCCGAAAACATTTTCCCCACCCGGAGTTTTGAATATCCGCAGATGGTTCCGATGAACTGGGCCCTGGTCTATGTGCTGATCGGGGAAAAACTGCAGTTCGTGCCTAAATTCGCGATTTCGCTTTTCCCGCTTCTGACGCTTCTGCTGTTTCTGCAGAGAGGTCTGGCGAAAAGGGATCTCCCGATGCTGGCGGCGGTTGGGATCCTCGCTTTCTTTTTCCGGAATGTGGAATATGAGCGTTTCGGGGCGGATCTGGACCTGCTGATTGCGTTTTATTCGGCTGCGTCGTTCTTCTGCATTTTATATGCGCGCGAATCGGAGACGCGTTCCGGACTCTTCCGCCGTCTTCTGACAGGATCCTTTCTGCTCTGTGCTTCTGCCGTGACCAAGCAGGCAGGCTTGTATCTGGTGGCTGTGATGCCTCTGGCGGGGGCGTTTCTGCTTCCTGAGGCCTTCCGCCGTCTGGACTGCCGAATCGGGTTCCGCTGGAAAATCCTTCTGATTCATGTCCTGCTCGCACTGGTGATTGTGTCGCCGTATTATCTTCTGGTCCAGCAGAGAATCAGAGACGGGAGGAGCCGTTCCAACATCCGTTTCGTTACGGAACGCATTTACGGGGAACGGACTCATTTCGACCGTTTTCTCATCAGCGGCCGTCTCTTTCTCCTGAAGATGGAAGCCGGCGTGAAAGGAATCGAAAGCGCCCGCTGGGCAGAATTTCACAAGGAAAAAGGGTATCCCAGGGCTCTGGCGGAGTTGTATAGTCACCATCTGCCTCTGGGGCTGCTGCTGCTCTGTCTGACCGCCTGGTTGCTTTTTTATGCCATGAAAAATCCCGTGCAGAGGATTGCGCTGCTTTTCATCGGGATCCCTTATTTTCTCATCTGGAGCGTCTTTTACTGTTATGACCTGAGGAATCTCTCCCTTGCCATTCCGTTTCTCGCGCTTGCCGCGGGCGGCGGAGCTGCCGGAATCCTCGGGAAGGAAGAGTCTTCCGCAAGGGCAGGAAGGATTTGCCGGATTCCGCTCTGGGGACTGCTTCTTTTCGCGCTTCTTCTCCTTTATCTTCTGCATCCTGAAAACATCTACGATCATCACAGGAGAAAACTGCATTTTTCCAAGGAGCTGGAAATCGGCGTGCCGGCTTTGAACAAGAAGCTCATCACCTATCATGAGAAACATCCGGAAATGAAGAAAATCGCCACCGATTATGAATATTTCAACCTGATTCCAGGGATGAAAGGGCTTCTTCATTATGAAGAATTTTCCACGCGGAACGATCTGGAATGGGAAAGCTACTGCTCGCTTTTCCACAATCCGGAAGTGGGCTTCCTGCTGATGCCTTCCTATACCATGGGGCAGATTCAGGAGGATGTGGCGGCAAGAGAGCGCAGCGGTTCCCTGAGGATTCTCTTCCAGGAAGATATTTATACATTTATTGAAATTTTGAAATATGATGGAGACAACCCATGAATTCTCATTCCGTCATCCTGATTCCCGCGTATCACCCGGACGGGAAGCTGACTGCACTTCTTCAATCCCTCGAAACAATGGATTTCCGCGCCATCGTTCTTGTGGATGACGGAAGCGGACCTGATTATGCCGGACTCTTCCGGGAGGCTTCCTCCTTCAGGAATGTCATTCTCCTGCGTCATTCGGTGAACATGGGCAAGGGCGCGGCTCTGAAGACAGGGCTGAATTATGTGTATGCCGATCTGGAGGATGCAACGCACGTCATCACAGCGGATTCGGACGGACAGCATACGCCGGAAGACATCCAGCGTCTTGCCGAAGGTGCGGAAAAGTCCCCTGAAGCATTGATCCTCGGAGCGCGCACCTTTGAAGGAGACGTCCCCTTCCGAAGCCGTTTCGGAAACCGTCTGACGTCGTTTCTGATGCGCTTCCTGCTCGGAATCCGGATCACGGATACCCAGACCGGACTGCGCGCAATCCCGCGCTCCTTCATCCCGGACCTTCTGCCGATCCCGTACAACCGCTATGAATTTGAACTGGAAATGCTTCTCTGCGCAAAGCGCACAAAACGCGCGATCACGGAACTGCCGATCCGGACGGTGTATATCGACAACAACGCATCGTCGCATTTCAATCCCCTTCTGGATTCATTTAAAATCTACATCGTGCTTTTCCGTTACATTCTGGTTTCGATTGTGACGGCGGTGGTGGACTACATTGTCTTTGTTCCTGTGCTGTACTTTTTCGGGAGCGAGGTTCTGGCTGTGGCGGTAGGCCGTGTCGCGGGGGCGGCTGTGCAGTATACGCTGGTCCGGAGAGTCGTTTTCTCATCGAAGGAAGGCATTTCAAGCACGCTTCCGAAATATGCGTTTCTGGTCCTCTGCTCCGGCTGTGCATCGTACATCATCATGAATTCCATTGAGATCGGCTCAGGAATGAATGCGTATTTTGCAAAGCTCGCGGCTGAAGTGCTGCTGTATCTGGCCAACTTCCTGATCCAGAGGGACTTCATTTTCCAGCGTCTCCCGGGACAGGAACGCTGAAACCGGGAAAGGAGTCCGAAGCTGAACCCATGAGTTTGAAAGTCTATGAATGTTTTACGAGTCTTCAGGGGGAATCCACTCATGCCGGGAAACGCTGTTTCTTCATTCGTCTTGCCGGCTGTCCGTTGCGCTGTTCCTACTGCGATACGCGGAAGGCGCAGGATCCCGCCGCAGGGGCGGAGCGGACTGTGGATGAACTCCTGGAGTCCGCCCGCGGAAGCGGCTCCGGACTCGTTGAAGTGACCGGAGGAGAGCCGCTGGCTCAGAAGGAGACCCCCGAACTCTGTGCTGCACTCCTGGCCGCGGGCTTCCGGGTGCTCGTCGAAACCAACGGAGCGTTTGACTGTTCCGTGCTCCCGGAAGGGGTCATCCGGATCCTTGATTTCAAAACCCCTTCGAGCGGAGAGTCCGGGCGGATGTATCTCCCGAACTACCGGAAACTGAAAAAAAGCGACGAAGTCAAATTTGTCATCGGTGACGAGGCGGACTACCATTTTTCCGTGGAAAAAATCCGTGAGTTCCGCATGGCGGAGCAGACGGAAAACCTACTTTTCAGTCCCGTATACGGTTCCATTTCCCTCCCGTTTCTTGCGGAACGGATGATTGCGGATCGTGTGCCGGCGAGGCTGAATCTCCAGCTGCACAAGATTGTCTGGGGGCCGGAGAAGGAAGGTGTCTGATGATATCTCTTCCGCCGTTGCGTTTTTTCCCTCCCAAGGCTTCCCCGAATGTTCCGGGCTCTGCCTGTTTTGCAATTTTATAATTAAGAATTTATAATGGAATTTATTGAAAGAAAAGGAACTTTGCCGAATGAACGAAGAAACTGGAAAGACCGATGGCGCCGAGGCCGGGAAAATGAAAAGAAAAGCCGTCATTCTCCTGAGCGGGGGACTGGATTCCGCGACCTGCCTTGCCATCGCCCGAAGCGAAGGTTTTGAACTTCATGCCCTGACTTTCGATTACGGGCAGCGTCACCGCGTGGAGCTTCTCTGCGCCCGGAACATTGCAAAGTCGCTCGGTGTGAAAAAACTCTATGAGATCAAATTCGATCTGCGCCAGTGGGGAGGATCCGCACTGACTTCCGATGATCTGGAGGTCCCCGCCGCAGAGAAAGACTTTGAGGAAAGCGGCGTCATCCCCGTAACATACGTTCCCGCAAGGAACACGATCTTTCTTTCCTTTGCCGCGTCTCTGGCCGAGACTCTGGAGGCAAGGGATATTTTCATCGGAGTGAATTCCCTGGATTATTCCGGCTATCCGGACTGCCGCCCCGCGTTCATCCGCGCCTTTGAGCAATGCGCGAATCTCGGGACTCGCGCCGCGGATGAGGACTGGAAATTCCGGATCCACGCTCCGCTTCAGAACCTGCGCAAGACGGAAATCATCCGCCGCGGACTCGAACTCGGAGTCGATTACTCCATGACACACAGCTGTTACAATCCCTCTTCGGAGGGAACCCCCTGCGGAATATGTGACAGCTGCCGCCTCAGAAGCAATGCATTCCGTGAACTCGGGATGAGCGATCCCGCCGCTCTCCGTTCCCGTTCGTAATGCCCGGGAGGGGAACACGGCGTACCTTGGCTGAAGACAGATGAGAGGATCCGCAAAAATGAAAAAACTGAAAATCGGTGTCAGCGCCTGCCTGATTGGATTGAAATACCGTTATGACGGAAGTTCCCGGATGGATGCCGAACTGATCCGTCTGCTCGGGGACAAAGTGGACTTCATTCCGGTCTGTCCGGAATGGGAATGCGGCCTGTCCATTCCCCGTCCTCCGATGCGTCTGGTTCTTTCTCCGAAAGGGACGCGCCTGCGCGAGTGTGAAAGCGGGGCGGATCATACAGACGAGCTTCTCGCCTGGGCCGAAGAAAAACTTGAACAGCTCGACCGGCGTGATATCGCCGCATTCCTGTTCAAATCGAAGTCTCCGAGCTGCGGCTGCGGGAGCGCGAAGCTCTTTGCTCCCTCCGGCCGCTGCATCAGGGAAAACGGAAGCGGAATCTTTGCAAAGGTGCTGACAACGCGTTTCCCGAATATGATCGTCGGCGAAGAAATCGCGTTGAAGGAATTTGCTGGGAAGCTCGGCCTTCTTTGACTCTCTTTCCCCGGAGACTCATCCTCAGAATCCCGCCTGACGGGGAGGAGAGAAGACTTGCAAACAGAGAAATTCCGGAGTATATTCCTCATCCTCCGTTTTTTTCTCTGGGATGCCCCTGATAACACAGATGGGATAAGGAGCTCTGGCGTTTCATCATGGCGGAAAAAGTTCTCTGGTCGGTCGAACACCTGAATCTGCGTATGGGAGACCGGATTCTTTTCCGGGACGCCTCTTTGAGCATCGGGGAAGGGGAACGCGTTGCCCTGGTAGGCCGCAACGGCTGCGGAAAATCCACTTTGATGCGTGTCCTGGCGGGACTGGAGGAGCCATCGTCCGGAACGGTCAGCCGTGCCCGCGGACTTCGGATTGCGTTCATGCCGCAGGAGAATCAGGAACCGCTTCTTCTGACGGAGAAGGGAACGGTCCGGGAACTGGTGCGGGAAGGTCTGTCATTTTTTGAAGGTCTTCTGCAACGTTATGAGAGTCTGCCTGCGGCCTCTCCGGAACATGAAGCACTCGAACATCTTCTGACTCATCATGATGCATGGAATCCGGGAAACAAGCTGGATGTCATTCTGGACAGACTGGGACTTCCCGCCGACCGCGCTCCCTCCTCCCTTTCCGGCGGCGAACTCCGGCGGACGCTCCTGGCCCGCGCCGTGATTGCGGAGCCGGACCTGCTGCTTCTGGATGAGCCGACAAATCATCTGGACATCTATACGGCGCAGTGGATCGAAGAGTTTCTTTCCGAATACCGTGGCGCCTGCTTTTTTGTCACGCACGACCGCTGCTTTCTGGACAGAATCGCGACGCGGATTGTCGGCATAGACGGGGCAGGGGGATTGTATTCCGTCATCGGCTCCTACGCGGACTTTCTGGAGGAAGAGGCGGAACGGCATCATTCGGAAGACCGTCTGGAGGAGAAGCGCCGCGCTTTTCTGAGGCGTGAGCTGGACTGGGTCCGGCGTTCTCCGAAGGCCCGTCTCCGCCGGAATCTCGGCCGTATCCGCCGCTATCGTGAGATCGAGGCTCGTTCGGCTCCGGAGAGACCGGGGGAGATGGAACTGATTCTGCCGCCGCCGCCGCGTCTCGGGAACCGGGTGGTGGATTTGAAGAATGTGTCTTTGTCGCTCGGAGGGAGGCGATTGTTTTCGGACTTCAGTTTTGAATTCACCGCGGATCTGAAAGTGGGGATTGTCGGTGCAAACGGGAGCGGGAAGAGCAGTCTTCTGAAGCTGATCACGCGAGAGCTTTTCCCGGATGAGGGGACAGTGGCCGTGGCCGATACCGTGCAGTTCAACTATGTGGATCAGTCCCGGACGACGCTGAATCCGGAAAACACGCTCTGCGGGGAAGCCGGCGGAGGACTGGATTTTGTGCGGGTGGGTGAGGAACGGGTTTCCATCCGCTCCTATCTGCGGCGTTTCCTCTTTGAAGAGGAACGCATGAATGTTCGCGTGAAAACTCTTTCCGGAGGCGAGAAGGCCCGCCTCGCTCTGGCGAAAATCCTGAAGGACGGAGGCAATTTCCTGATCCTGGACGAACCGACCAATGATCTGGATTTGTCCACCCTCCGAGTGCTGGAGGAATCGCTGAGAACTTATCCTTCCGCCCTGGTTGTGGTCAGTCACGACCGTTACTTTCTGAACCGGGTCTGCAACTGCATCATTGCCTTTGAAGCCGAATCGGAAACCTTGAGCATTTCTCTCGGCGATTACGATACGTATCTGGAAAAGAAAAACCGCCGCCGCTCTTCTTGCGCTCATTATGCTGCTGAGCTTTTTTGCCTGCGACACGCCCGGCGCAAACGGGGGAGAGGATTCGATCCCGTCGCAAAGTCCGACCCTGCTCCCGAGCGCGGCCGATACCGCACAGCCCACTCCGACGGATTCCGCGATCGAATACAAAAAGTTTTCGACAAAACCCTTTTCAAGGGCAGCGACCGTCAGCCGGGCGGTTCTTCACGATGATGATCGCATATCGATTTCGGCGAACGAATTGGTTTATATCGATGATTTTGCCGTGCTGAAGCTTACGGCGGAAAATAAATCGTCGGATGACTTGCTTGTTTCCGATATTTCGATTTATGTGAACGACTGCCTTGTTGAAGTTGACTTCAGGCACAAATTTGCTGCGGGCAGAGCCGAAGATTTCAGTCTGTACATGCCGATTCTTGATATGATGCTGTACGGCATTCGGGAAATTTCCTCCATTGACATTGAATTCCGCATTGCAGCCGCTTCGGGCGAAAAATACTTTACAGAGCTTACCCACCTGTCCGCCGCTTCCGCACAGCCGCGGGAACCGGGCGCATATGATTACAGCGGCTACATTGCAGGCGATATTGCTCAGGCCATTCATTATGATAAGTTGAACGCTTTCAATGACTCTCCCGGTTTTGAATCCGACGGATTGAGCCTTGCTTCATCCGCGCTCATCACCGTCAACGAAAAATACCGTGTGCTGCTTGAATTTGAAAACGCCGCTGCCAAGCCCGCAGAGGTGAACATCGGTTATATCAAAATCAACAACCTTGTTGTTTTTAACGAATTTGATCATGCCGCCTTCCGTATTCATCCGCAAAAACATGCTGTTATCAGCATTCCGCTTTTCACGAAAGCACAGCTGCTTTTATACAGCATCGGCAGAATTGCGGATGTGCAGTTTGATATCACGCTGACAAACGAAAACGCCGAAATTCTTTCACGCGGTTCGGCTTCCGTTGCGATTCCCGGCAGAGTCGGAAACTTTGACTTTTCCAATCAGTATGCCAATTATGATGAAAACGGAGTTTGCATGTTGGTTGCCGGACCCATTGAGAACTTTGATCTTGCAAACAAAAATCCGCTTATCCTCGTTTACGTCAAAAACGAAAGCGGGAAGACGATAAGCATTTCAAGCTTTGAAAAATGTTTGTTCATCAACGGGCGGCCCGTCGAATGTGTGAGTTTTTCAAAAATTCTGCGAAGTGATGATCGTATGCTTTTTGAAATTGAAATTGATGCGGCTTCACTTGAAACCGAGCTTTCCGCAATTTGGGAAATTGCCGTGTCATTCGAAATTTCGGATGAGAACGGTAATTTGATTTGCAAACCCGAAATAAAGCTTCAGGATCCTTCTCAGTCCCCTATAACAGCCGCCTAACTGCGGCACCGCATAACTGCGGCACCGCATAACTGCGGCACCGCATAATTGCGGCACCGCCTAACTGCGGCACCGCATGATTGCAATGCTGCATAATTGCTGCGCTGCAATCGGCTTTCTTTATTCAAATTCAACGTTCGTAAGGCAGCCTTCATGCAGGTTTTGCGTGTCGGCTGCCTTTTCCGCATTCTTTTTCTGTTGAAACCGAACATCACAAGTGATATAATCAATTCGGAGGAATTTTTGCGATTTTTGTTTTATTTTGCGAGATATTTCCTCAAAACTAAATATACAAAGCAAGGATGCACCCCTGTCCCTGCCGGCAGTTCGAAAGCCCCTTTCGGGATCGGCTGTCTGCCGTTTGGCTGTCCGTTCCTTGCCTCACGAAATCCCGACCCGATTCGGATTGAGCTTAAACGGCTGCTTTCGGCAGGAACTGCTTTGAAACTTTTCCGTCGGCACGGGGCCTGTCGGCGTTTGCCCTGCGGCAGGCAAATAAAAAAACAAAAGCACTGCGGAAAATAAGATATCGCAAATGCGGTTTCCGTTCCCGGGTTTTCGCAGTATTAACACGGAGTAGGTCATAGAAATGAAACTGAAGTTTTTGGAACAGTACAAACACCTCGGAAAGGAGATATATATCCTTTTCTGGGGACGAATCGTAACAAGCATGGGCTCGCTTATCTGGCCGCTGCTGACTTTGATTCTTGAAAACAAGCTCGGCTATGATGCAACTCTTATTGCGGGCATTTCATTTGCAATGTCGATATTGCAATTTCCGATGCTTCTGCTCGGCGGCAGGCTTGGGCACCGGGGGGTTGAACAGGGCCTC
>CAJMAW010000033.1 GCA_905211485.1 uncultured Lentisphaeria bacterium
TGGCCGGACGGCAGGCTCCGCCATGCGACCGGGCCTGAAACCGGACCTTACCTCTCGCTCGGGTATCCCGGGATGACGACCGACTTTGAATACGGAGACGAGCGGGAAAACTGGGTGGTCATGATGGACTGCCCCGAACTCCAATACGATCCTGAGGGACACTGCCTCTTCCTGGCGGAGGAAGACGGCAGAATCATCCGCCCTCTTCCGGACAGGGTCTTTGTCTCCTCCATGGAAGTGCCTCTGCTCCGCCGGACCTTTTCGGAAATTACATCCGCTTACCGTTCGGCTCTTCCGCAGGAACTGCTGAGAGCGAATTTCCTGCTGGCTTCACTCTTCCCCGCCTTCCTGAAAACTGAGTTTTCCGATGAAAACGGTCCTGCCGAATCTCTCCGCCGCCTGATAGACGAGGATGCAAAATGGGAATATTCTCTCTCGGAACTCTGCCGCCGCTCCGGATTCAGCCGGGACCATCTGCGGCGCGCTTTCCGGATCCGGTACGGGATTACTCCGGGGGAATACCGGAGCAGAAGACGCCTGCACCTGATTCTGCATCTCATCGCCTACAGTTCCATGAGCCTGAAGGAGATTGCCTATGAAGTGGGCATGCGCCATGTGACGCATCTGAATGCGTTTCTGATGCGTAGCTGCGGGAAAACGCCTTCCGAAATTTGTCGTTCCTACCGCCGTTCACTCCATTGAATCTCTCGGCTGCCGAATTCCGCATGTGGGGGAGTTGCGAAAAAAAAGGAAAAAATATGCGTCAGCACCTTGTGAAAAAGAGTTCCCCGGCTGCTTTTCGTCTGAGGCGGGGATATCGCCCCACGTGAAGGAGAAAAAAGGGAGGGGAAAAGGAGGCGGAACGATCGAAATCCTTATTGGACTGTAAGGATGACACGGCGTTTGATCAGAAAGACTCCTCCTCCGTTGTTTTTTCTCTGCGGCGCCGGAGTTCCGGAGGCGGAGGAAAAGGAGATGAATTCAGCCTGAATCCGTTCCCCCGGAGAGGTTTTTTCAAGCGCCTGTGCAAGGTCGGTCGGGGAGTTGATTCTGTGAGCGTTGAGTGAGACGAGCATATCCCCTCTGCGCAGAGGCAGTCCGGAATTTCCGGGCAGATCGTCCAGAATGACGCCCGAATGGAAGGGGAAGTGCAACAGTTCCGCAAGCTGCGGAGTCAGAAGACGCAGGCTCAGATGAAGTTTCTTTTCCGCCAGTTCAAGGCCGTCCGGATGACGGAGCGGTTCGAGTTTGAGTCGGAATACTGTATTCTTTCCCCGCAGGCGAAGGGTGACGGTCTCCTCCGCCTTGAGCTCCGTCATCTGGCGGCAGAGTCCGGGCAGCGACTTGCAGTCCGCCCCGTTGAATTCCTCCAATACGCTTCCCGGAGTGACTCCCGCGCGGGATGCCGGACTCCCCTCCAGCACCTCCGCAATGAATATTTCAGGTTTCTGCTCCTCCACCGAAACCCGGATCTGAGGCAGAATGCCCAGAGACAGCGAATGCAGTTTTTCCGGAATCATCCACCCCGCAAGCGTGTTTTCAATGCGCAGAAGCGGAATGGCGAATCCGATGCGCGGCGCGTCTTTGAAGGAGGACATGTTCATGCCGATCATGTTGCCGTCCATATTGATCAGAGGGCCTCCGCTGTTGCCGGGGTAAACGCCGGCATCGGTCTGGAGGATGTCGGCAAAGAGGGTTTTCCCCCGGTAGGTGAATTTCCGGTGCGTGGCGCTGAGAATGCCCACCGTCACCGAACTGTCCAGCCCGAACGGGTTCCCGACGGCTATGACGGTTTCCCCGATCAGAAGATCGTTGACCTGCGCAATCCGGATCGGGACGAGAGTCGCGGGGGGATTGAGCAGACGCAGAAGCGCAATGTCGTTCTGATTGTCGGCCGCAAGAGTCTGTGCCTGATAGACCTGGCCGTTGCTCAGGGTAATGTCGATTTCAGACGCCCGGTGTATGACGTGTGCCGTGGTGAGAATCAGACCCGAACTGTCAATCACCGATCCGCTCCCCAGGGAATAAGATTCCCGTCCGGGCGCGGAAGCGCCGTCTTCCGCTGTTCCCGAAGGCAGCGGAGAAAAAGGAAAAGCGTTTTCTCCAGTGCTTTCCCTGATGATCCGTTTCGTGCTGATGTTCACAACAGACGGCATCGCTTCCCGGAGAATCGACACCACGGCGCTTTCCCGGGAGGACGCTTTCTCTTTGCCTTTCTCCCCGGAACCGCATTCCGATGCCAGAAAAAACGCCAGCCCCGCCGCGGCAAAGAGAATTCCCGCAATACAGGGGAGAAATGTCCTTGAAAAAGAAAAAAGCATTGTCATATTTTCCTGGGACCATACAGTACAGAATAGAACGCTCTACAATAACCGGAATGACGGCAAAATGCAAACGGATTATCAGAATTCTCCGCTTTCCTCCGGATTCGGAGAGGAGACCTCCTTTCCGGAAGAGATTCTTCAACTCCTGCGCATGCAGAGTTCCTGGATGCGTCTTGATCTTCCCGCCTCCCTTCCGCTGATTGCAGGGGGAACAGTCGAAATCCTTTCCCCGGGCGTCTGGAACCATGGCGCGGAACCGGATTTCCTGAACGCAAGAATCCGCTTCAGTTCCTCCGGAGAAACCCGTATCGGGGACGTGGCGCTGCGCCCGGGAACAAGCGACTGGATCCGGATCGCTTATGCGGCAAAGGAACCCGTATACAAAAATGTCGTTCTGCGCGTCGTGGAAAACAATGATTTCCCGGAGATCCTGCAGAAATCCATCCGCGATTCCTTTGCCCTGCGTGGAATTCCCGTCTGCCTCCTTCCGCGGGGGAAGGCGCCTTCCTTCCATCCCGGAATCTCTTCTTCTGCTCCGGGAAAGACCTTCCCTGCCGCTGCCGCCGCCGTTTCACCCGACGCCTTTCTCTCTTCCCCCGTTTCCTCCGGGGTCGCGGAAGAACGGGAACGGAAAAAGAAGAAAAGAAAACTCCTTCCTGTGGTGGAACCCGCGCAACGGCGTTCTTCCGCTTCCTGCGGCGCATGTGCTCCATTCTTCGGATCCCTTCCAGCAGAGGCTCTGATCCATTTCCTGGAAAATGCCGGACTCGAACGCATGAGAAGAAAATCGGAACGGATCCTTCTGGAGATGCTCCGTTCCGGCTCGGGAAACGCCTTTCTGGGCGCTTTTCTTTCTTTTCTCGGTTCAGGTGGGCGGAACAGGGAGAATTTCCGGGTGCTTCAGCACCGCCTGCAGGCCTATCCGCCGGAGTGTCTGGAAACACACTTTGAAGCGCTTATCTGGGGAGAATCCGGCCTGCTGCCGGATCCTTCCCTGACTCCGCTTCCGGAAGATGCGGAAAAAATCGTGAAGAAGCTCTGGCTGCACTGGTGGCGTCTGCGCCGGGAGGCTTCCTCTCCGCTCCCCTGGGTGAATGACAGCCGCCCGCTGAACAGTCTGGAACGCCGCATCGCTATGGCAGCGGCGTTTTTCAGACGTTTCCCGGGAAGAAATCCGCTTCCGCATTTTGCTGCGCTTCTCGGCGCGGATCCTTCTCCCCTCCCGGGAGACAAAGAGAAGCCGGAAAAAGAAGAAAAAAAGAACCCCGCGGAGGAAAAGAGGAAGGAAAAGACCCCCCGTTATTCGCTCCTTCTCAATTCCCTTCGTCTGAATGATGCTTTCTGGGACGTTCACACATCCTTTCGCTCCGGCGCCCTGAAACGTCCTGCCGCACTGCTCGGGAATGCCCGTTCGCTGGAAATCGCCGCCAACGTGATTCTGCCGGCTCTCAGAGCTTCCGCCATGATCCGGCATGAGAAAGAACTTCTGGAACTTTCCGAAGCCTGCTTTCTTTCGCTCCCCGCTCTGGAAATGAACCGTACACTCAGAGACATGCGTTCTTTCTGCTTCTCTTCCCGAAGAGGAATTTTCCCTTCAGCCGCCTCGATGCAGGGGGCGATTCATCTCTGCAGGACCTATTGTGAAGCGACTGCGTTCGACTGCAGCATCTGCCGCTTCCGGCGTTCCCTGCTGCTGTAAGGACATTTTGAGGAGGCTCTTCTGCAATACAAGCAAGTCCTGTAATCAATCAATATGAATATGAGGATGTCAGGAGTTTTTCCCTCCCCTCCTTTTTCCCCTTTCTTTGCTCTCCTTTTCCTTCCTTCTCCTGCCCTTGTTTTTCTTTTTCCTTATATGAATATGATCCGCGGGAGCGACTTTTCCCCGTCTGTATTATTCAGAAGGAAACAAAAGGGATTCTTCTTCCCCCTCATGAAGATTTGCGGAAGCGGCAAAAAAAAAAGATCCCGCCTTTTCAGACGGGATCTTGAGCGATGCGGAAAAGATAAAAAATTCAGGCCTTGCCAACGGGGCATTTCAGTTTGTCATAAGCGGCTTTGGCAATAAATTTCGTGAGATTTGTTCCGTCGTCGTCTTTCGCGCGGACCGCATAGCGTTCCTGGATGCCTTTGCTGGTCTCTCTCTTGTAGACGACCTTGGTGCATTTTTTGTCATCAATTTCGACGTTTTCTCTTTTCTTGACGTTGTAGAATTTCATTCCCGCTTCTCCCTGGTTTGGTTGACTGTTACACACCGTGTGTATCAAACTTGGTAGAAATATGGTCCTGAAAAAATCAAATGCAAACCGAAAAATGAAAAAAAGTGAAAAATGAAACAGGAAACTTGCATTTCAAGGAGAAAAAGCGTGATTCCAAGCTGTTTTTCCAAAAATTTTCTCACTTGTTATGTTGGGGAAAACTTGGGGAAAAACTTGGGAATTTCTTCCTCTCTGCGCTCCGGGTGGAGAAGAAGATGCGGTTCTTCTACTTCTCTTCCAGGGAAGCGCTGCTTTCCGGAGGCAGGGCCGAACTCTTCCGGAAACGAAGGGGGGAAATGCCTGTTTTGCGATGGAAAACGGCGGAAAAGTAATTGCCGTCTGAAAAGCCGCAGAGGAAGGCGATTTCTGTTACGGAAAGATGGCGGTGGAATTTCAGCAGCACTTTGGATTCCTCCAGGCGTTTCCATGTCAGGAGTTCCCGGAAGGTCTTTCCTGTCTGACGGCGGAGAATCCCTCCCAGATAATTCGGATTGACGCGGAGCCGTCCGGCCAGATCTGAAAGCGCAATGTTTTCCGGATAATGCGATGCAATGAAATTCAGGGCGCTTTCCCGGTAGAAACTTTCCTTTCTGTGTTTTTTATCGGAATTTCCATCTTCTCCGGCGCATCCCAGTTCGGCTTCCGCGGCGATCAGTTCTTTCAGGAAGGTTTCCGCCCGGCGGATCCCCCGCATGCTTTCCTGAAAGGATGATGCTTGAGACTGCTTCCCCTCCCGAAGGGGGATGCCGCTGAAATAAAGAATTCCTCCCAGCTGTCCCCGGAGAAAAACCGGCACGCAGTATTCCCGGACGCCGAAAGGACAGGTGCTGAAAAAGCTTTTCCCTTTCAGCGCTTTGGCAAAACCGGCGCTTTTATGGGCGGAACATTCCTTCAGACGCCCTGAAAGCTTGATCCCCCTGCAGAATTCCGAATGGTGCAGATACTGGTTCTGCGCCAGGGACAGGGGACTCTGCCGGTAGAAAACCGGGTGAAAGGGTTCCAGACTGATGGAAAGATTCCATTTCTTTTCATAAAAACGCATGGCTTCGGAAAGCGTCATGGCAGAGAATACGGACTCCTGATCTCTTGAATTTTAAAATCTGTGATAATTTAAGATTTTTTCCGGGAAAAGTCAAGGATTCTCCTTTTCCGCAACGTTATTTTACCTCATCGCAAAAGATCGTGAAAGAAAGAACAGGAGAAAATGGGAAAAGGCGGATTCCCGGAGCGCCGGGAAGAAATGGAGAAAAAATCCGGGGAGGGGAGGGACTCTTCAGAAGTACCCTTTCCCACGCCTTGTCTCTCATCTTTTTCCCTCTCTGGAATTTTCCCGCTTTACGGAAACGGAATCAATCCAAATCTCCCAGAGAGCAATCGTAAAGAGAAAGAATGAAGCAAAACGCCGGAGAAAAAAACGGAAGCAAAAACGGAAAGGACCTGAAAAATGAATGGAAACACAGCGGAGAGAAAAACCTACACGGAAAAGGGAAGGCAAATCCCCGTTACAGCCCAGGCGGATGTTCTGGTGGCGGGAGGCGGTCCGGCCGGGATCGGAGCGGCGCTGGGGGCGGCGAGGGCGGGGGCGAAAGTGCTGATGGTGGAACAGTCGAATGTGCCGGGAGGAATGGCCACTTCCGGAATGATGTCGGACTGGAGTCCCGGGACGGATTCCCCCCTCATGAAGGAAATCATGACCCGAACCCTTCAGAATCCCTCCATGCCTCCTGTTCCCAATGAAGGCAGCCTGAACTGCATTCCCCATGAATGCCTGACATCCACTCTTTTCCAGATGCTGGAGGAAGCGGGAGTGGAACTGCGTTTGTATACGATGATCGCGGATGCCGTGGTGGAGGACGGGACCATGCGCGGCGTGATTACCGAAAGCAAGTCGGGTCGGGAAATGCTGGAAGCGGAAGTCGTGGTGGACGCCACCGGCGACGGCGATGTCGCCGCCCGCGCCGGCGCCGCCTTCCGTACCGGACGCGAGGAGGACGGCTTGTGTCAGCCGATGACGCTCATGTTCCGCATCGCGGGAGTGGATTATTCCCGGGCGATCTTTCCGCCTTCCTTCGAGTCTTACATGGATGTTCCGGACGGAGAGATCCAGTCCCTCGGAAAATCCATTCTTCCTTATCCCGCCGGGCACGTCCTCCTGTACCGGACCCGGATCCCGGGCGAGGTCTGCGTGAATATGACGAACGCCATCCGTTTCGACGGAACAGACGCCCGCCAGCTTACGGAAGCCGAGAAACTCTGCCGCAAACAGATCGATGCGATCATTCCCTTTCTCCGGCGCTATGTCCCCGGATATGAAAACTGTTATCTGGTGGCTGTCGCGCGGAATGTCGGTGTGCGGGAAACCAGGCATTTCCGAGGCCTCTACACGCTCACTGCGGAGGACATCCTCGAAGCCCGTGTCTTCCCGGACTGGATCGCTACAAAAAATTATTTCAACTTCGACATTCATTCCCTCAAGGGCCCCGGCCTCGACGAACATGGCGTCCAGCGCAAATTCCGCTCCAAAGGCGCTTACACCATTCCTTACCGAGCCTGTGTCCCGGAAAAAATCGACGGGCTTCTCCTTGCTGGAAGAAGCATTTCCGGCACCCACAAGGCTCATTCCAATTACCGGGTGATGCCGATTTGTCTGAACATGGGGCAGGGGGTCGGCGTTGCCGCAGCCCTTGCCGCAAAAAGAAGGATCCGCCCGCGGGAGGTTCCGGTTCCGGAGGTGCAGGAAATCCTGAAGCGTCAGGGCGTTTCCGTCGAATGAGAAAACGAGGCTGTTCCTGTTTGCAGGTTGTTTCCCGCGGCAGGTCCGGAGAACTTGTCCGGTGTTTTTCAGCCTTGTTTTTTCCCCTCTCTCTCCCTCCTCATTTACTTTATGTCCCGGATTTCAGGGATGTCAGAAGGATGGGTGGGGGGGAGAGTTCTTTTTATCCTTCGCCTCCTTTTTCTCATGATACAGGAAAAGAGGGATGAGTTTCCCCCCCCCTCCGGCTTTTCCATATTTCAGAATTTCAGAAAAGTTTTCAAAAAATCCCGCCTGCTTCCGGAAAATGCCTTGAAAAGACGGAAAAAATAAATATATTAGTTAGGAAACTATATAAATATAGAAGGGGAATTGCCTATGCTTGAGCAGAGAGATTTGATTGGAACGATTTTTTACATGGCGAGGCGTGTGGAACGGATGGCGGATCGTCTGGCGCGGATTACGGGGCTTTCGGGGAGTCAGGCCAGACTTCTGGCCTTTCTGTCCATCAGCACACTGAAACAGGATATTTTCCAGAAGGATATCGAAGAGGAATTCGGAATCCGTCCTTCTTCCGTGACGGGGCTGCTTCAGACGCTGGAACAGGAAGGGATGATCACCCGGGAAGCGGTCAGTTCGGACGGACGGCTGAAAAAGATCGTCCTGACCGGAAAGGCCAAGGAAATTCAGACGAAGCTCCTGACCGTTCATGAACAGATGATCCAACAGCTCCGCGGCACGATGAGCGAAGAGGCTCTCCGCCGTTTTCTGCGGAACTGCGAACAGATTTCCAGGCGAGCCGGAGAAATCTGAAAACATGTGCATTCGCCCCTGTTGTTCTGTTGTTCCCGCTTCATTTCCTTCCCCTTCTTCTCTGAGTTCTGAGGAAAAAACTCGGGGAACCCTCCGGACTGAGCGGGGGGAGGAAGCTGACTGAGAAAATCCAGACGGAAAAGCGGAAAGTGGACGGAAAATGAAAGTTTTTTATTGTATTATTTGTTTCCTAACTAAATAAAAGAGGTTGTTTTTCAGGAGGTGTCTGATGAAGAAGAGAAAAATTTTGTCCGGGATATTTCTGACGCTGTTCAGTCTGAGCGCCGTTTCTGTACTGGGAGACGGCGGGACTCGGGAAGCGGAAGGAGATACCGTCCTGCCGTCCGTGCGCGTGGAGAAGGCTTCGGAGCTGACGGGAAGCGAAGCGAAGACGTACGTGGGGACGGTGTCCGCCTCGAAGACAGTGGACATTGTGGCCCGGATCAACGGGGTTCTCTGGGAGGCCGCCTTCAAGGAGGGGAGTCTGGTGAAGAAGGGAGACCTTCTCTTCCGGATAGAAGACACGATCTACCGTGAGAATGTCAATATCGCCCGCGCGACGCTCAAGCAGACGCAGGCCGAACTTGAATACGCCACGCGTGAAAAAGTCCGTTACGAACAGCTCTATCAGACCAACGCCACAGCGCAGACCACTTATGAAGACGCTCTCCGCAGCTATCAGGTCTATCTCGGGAAACTGGATGAAGCCAATGCCGATCTTGTTCTTGCTCAAAACGATCTTTCCTATACCGTGATTCAATCCCCGCTCAACGGGAGAATCGGGAGAAATATTTACAGCGAAGGCAATTACATCACTCCGGAAAAAGGCACCCTTGCCACCATTGTCCAGTTTGATCCGATCAACATCCGTTTTGCGATGAGCGAATCCGATTTCTTCCGGCACAGCCGCAATGGACAGCTTGCCTCCGATGGCCTTGAAATTCTGCGTGCGGACGGAGAACCCTACAAAGGCAAAGTCGAAGTCGATTTCATCGACAACCAGATTGATTCCAAAACCGGCACCATCATGATTCAGCTGGTGGGGGAGAATCCCGAGATGGAACTGATTCCGGGCGGCTACGTCATGGTGAAGTTCCGCGAGAAATTCCGCCAGGCGCTTCCCTCGGTGAGCGTCACGGCGCTGATGACGGACGGGGAACACCATTATGTCTATGTCGTCACCCCCGAAAACAAAGTGGAGCGGCGCGACGTTGTCATCGGGCCGCAGGTGAAGGACCGCCAGGGAATCCTTTCAGGCCTCCGGGCCGGAGAAACTGTTGTCATTGCCGGCATCAACAAGATCAAACCGGGTGAAAAGGTCAACCCGGTGTTTGCCGGCGAAGGGCTCAGATAAAGGATCAGCAAAGGAGAAGCAATCATGTTTTCAGCAATTTTCATCAGGAGACCGCGTTTTGCGCTTGTGATCTCCCTGTTTCTGATGCTGGGGGGAATCATTGCCGCCAGCCGTCTTCCGATTGCGGAATATCCGCAGGTTTCTCCTCCGACGATCATGGTGATGGCCGCCTATCCGGGCGCGAGCGCCCAGGTGATTGCCGATACCGTGGCTTCGCCGCTGGAGTCGGAGGTCAACGGGACGGAGGACATGGTCTACTATTCCTCGCAGTCGGACAATCTGGGGAACTACACTCTGACTCTCACCTTCAAATCCGGCGCCGATGAGGACATGGCGCTTGTAAATGTCAACAACGCGGTGAAACGCGCCGAGCACGCTCTCCCGACGGATGTGGTCAACAACGGGATCACCGTGGTGAAACGCTCCAGCGACATGCTCGCGACCCTCGCCTTCTACAGCGACAATCCCGAGCATACTCCGCTTTTTCTGAGCAATTATGTCAGCATTCACGTGCGGGACGCCATCGCCCGGATCGACGGCGTCGGGCAGGCGGTTGTCTTCGGAGAACAGGAATACAGCATCCGGATCTGGCTTGATCCCTTCAAGATGCGCGCCTACAACATCAGTGATGAAGAAATCCGGAATGCCGTGGCGTCACAGAACATCCAGGCCGCCACCGGTTCGGTCGGCACCGAATCCAGCAGCCGCTGGATGCAGTTCAAGGTCGATGCCAAAGGACGACTGAGCACGCCGGAAGAGTTCGGGAACATCGTTGTCAAATCCACCGAAGAGGGGCGGCAGGTCCGGCTCTCCGACATCGCGAGAGTGGAACTCGGCGCCGAAACCTACAACAGCACGGGCACGTTCAACGGCCGCAGCTCCGTTGCCCTGGCGATCTTCAAGCTGAATGACGCCAATGCGCTGGAAATCATGAAAAACGTCAACAAGACGCTCGAAGAGCTCCGCCGGAACTTCCCCGACGGGCTGACCTGGGAAGTCGGTTACGATTCAACCCGTTTCGTGGTGGTTTCCATGCAGGAGATCATTGAAACGCTGATTCTCACCTTTCTCCTGGTCGTGGTGATCACCTATCTTTTTTTGCAGGACTGGCGTGCAACGATCATTCCTTCGGTCACGATTCCGGTATCGCTCATCGGCACCTTTCTTTTCCTCTATCTGCTGAACATGAGCATCAACACCCTGACCATGTTCGCGCTGATCCTGGTGATCGGCTCGGTGGTGGACGACGCCATCTGCGTGACGGAAAACTGTACGCGCCTGATCGACGAGGAACATCTTTCCCCCTTCGATGCCGCGATGAAAAGCATGCAGCAGCTGACCGGAGCCCTGATTGCCACCACGCTTGTTGTTGTCGCCATTTACCTTCCGATCATGTTTTACGGCGGGATGGTCGGCACCATCTACACGCAGTTTTCCGTGACGATGTGCATAGCTCTCTGCCTGTCGACGGTGAACGCCATGACGCTGAGTCCGGCGCTCTGCGCCCTGGTGCTGAGGCCGACAAAAACTCCGCGCGGTCTTTTCCGTCTGTTCAACATCGGGTTGAACTGGACCAGGAACTGCTATCTCTTCGTCGGAGGCATTCTGGTACGGCGCACGCTTCTGACGATCCTCCTCTTCGGACTGATTCTTTTCGGAAATTATTACTTCTACCAGCGTCTTCCCTCCGCGTTTCTGCCGGAGGAGGACAAAGGCACGCTTTTCTGTGAAGTGACGCTCCCTTCCGGAGCTTCGCTGCCGCGTACGGAAGAAGCGCTTGCGGAGGTTTCAGACCTGGTTCGCGACATTCCCGGAATCAACCAGATTATGACCGTCCCTGGACGCAGCCTGACGGCTGGCGAAGGGGAAAACCTCGGGCTTCTGATTCTCGATTTGAAACCATGGGAGGAAAGGACAAGTCCGGAAACGCAGATCGGAGAGATTCAGGCCGAGGTGATCCGCCGGACTTCGGTTCTTCCCTCCGCAACGGTGAACACCTTTGTTCCTCCCGCCATCATGGGGCTGGGTGCCACAGGAGGCGTCACTTTCTCCCTGCAGGCGACAGGTGATCAGAATTCGCAGGAGATCTCTCAGACGACCAATCATCTGCTTTCCAAAATCATGGAGACGGGGAAAGCGGTTTACGCCTTCACCTCGTTTGACGCCAGCACCCCGATGCTCTATCTGGACATCAACCGCGACAAGGCGGAAGCCATGAACATCCCCGTGAACTCGATCTTCAGCGCTCTCCAGAGTCAGCTCGGATCCTATTACATCAATGATTTCAACAAGTTCGGGAAGACTTACCAGGTCAAGACCCAGCTTGCTCCGGAACTGCGGGAAAACCTCAACATCATTGAGCAGCTCTATGTCACCAGCAGCACGGGAGAGAACGTCCCGCTCAGCGCAGTGGCGGATCTGCGCTGGAGTCTCGGTCCGCGGCAGGTGGAACGCTTCAATATGTTTCCCTCCGCCGCGGTCAACACTCAGAGCGTGGCGTCGTTCAGTTCCGGAGAAATGATGCAGCTGCTGGAAAAAATTGTCCGCGAAAATCTCTCGAAGGACTATCAGATCAGCTGGACGGACATGAGTTATCAGGAGAGCCAGAACGAAGGGAAGATCGTGAGTCTTCTGATGATCTCGCTGCTGGTGGCGTATCTCTTCCTCGTGGCGCAGTATGAGAGCTGGACCATGCCGATTTCCGTGATGCTCTCTGTGGCGACCGCAACACTCGGAGCGATCCTGGCATTGAAATTCTGTGGAATGTCTCTGAACATCTACTGCCAGCTCGGACTTCTGATGCTGATCGGGCTTACAGCCAAGACGGCGATTCTGATGGTGGAATTCTCCAAACAGGAACGCGACAACGGAGCATCGATTCCCGATGCGGCGCTGAACGGCATGCGCGTCCGTTTCCGTTCCGTGATGATGACGGCGCTCTCCTTTGTCATTGGAGTCTTTCCCATGGTTGTGGCCAGCGGAGCGGGGGCGGGCAGCCGGCAGTCGATCGGCGTCACGACCTTCTGGGGAATGCTTGTGGCGACCGTTCTGGGAATGATGTTCATTCCGGGGCTGTATGTGATTTTCCGCTCCCTTGCGGAAGCGGTCTCCGGATTCTTCCGCCGTCACTGGTGAAAATGCCCAGTTCTCCGGTCCTTCCCGGGAGAAGGAAAGCTCTCTTCTCATCCCTCCCGGGAAAAGAATTCTGCATTTCCGATTTGTAAAAACGAGGGGAAAAGGTTATTATACACCCGGCCCCCGGAAAGAAAAAGTCCGGCCCCGGATGATCATGATGACTGATGGCCCGAGAATGATGACGATGGACATTGATGATGGACAGAAGGGAGATCCCGACGGATGCAGAAACGGAACAGCGCCTTTTATGAAGTTCTCTCTTTGAAAAACCGGGTTGAACGGCATGAGGGGGACGCTTCCGCCGCATCCGTGTTCCAGATTGTCGAAATCGAATCGGAACGGGACGGCATTGTGTTCATTTCCCAGCACCTGGATGGGATTGAGATGTTCGAGGCGGTGCGTTATCCTCTGGTGAAGGGTCGGAATGTGCTAGAGCTGAAGCCGATGCGCATAGTCAATTCCCGTCTGGCGGGGCCCGGTGGCGGATCCGTCTCCTATCTGGGGGGCATTGCCGTTTTTGCCTCGGGTGCGGAACGGGAGGAGATAGCCGAAGAGTTTTTCCCCGGTGCGGAAATGGAATTCTGACGCTGTTTCACGCGGAAGATTTCTGCTGAGGGGATAGGTGGAAATGTGATTCAGGAAAGCGCTCTGATCTGAAATGAAGAAATCCATTCTTTGCATCGGGGGGGGATATGTCGGCGGACCGACGATGGCGATGATCGCCTTCAACTGTCCCGACTGGAAGGTGACTGTGGCGGACATCGACGGAGAACGCATCCGCGCCTGGAATTCCGATGAACTGCCCATTTATGAACCCGGTCTGGACGGGATCGTGAAAGAGGTCCGCGGGCGGAATCTGTTTTTCACCACCGATGTGGTGACGGGCATCCGGGAGGCATCCATTATTTTTGTGAGTGTGAATACGCCGACGAAAACCTCCGGGGCCGGAGCCGGGAAAGCAGCCGATCTCCGTTTCTGGGAGAAATCCGCCCGTCTGATTATGGAACATGCGCAGGAGGGGAAGATTGTTGTGGAAAAAAGCACGCTTCCCGTCCGGGCGGCCGAAGCGATTCACCGGATTCTGCAGTCCAACACCAGGGGGCTCAAGTTCCACGTGCTTTCCAATCCCGAGTTTCTGGCGGAAGGGACTGCGATTGCCGATCTGCGCAATCCGGACCGTGTGCTGATCGGTTCCATGACCGTGCCAGACGGGCATGAAGCTGTTCAGACTCTGGTGGACATTTACGCCCGCTGGGTTCCCCGGGAAAAGATTCTCACCACCAATGTCTGGAGCAGTGAGATGGCCAAACTGGCCTCCAATGCGATGCTTGCCCAGAGAATTTCCTCCATCAATAGCATTTCCGCCCTTTGCGAAAAGACCGATGCGGACATTTCGGAGGTTTCCGGAGCCATCGGAATGGATTCGCGTATCGGGCCCAAGTTTCTGAAAGCTGGCGTCGGCTTCGGGGGATCCTGCTTCAGGAAGGACATTCTGAACCTGGTCTATCTCTGCCAGTGCTACAATCTCCCGGAGGTGGCGGACTACTGGGAACAGGTGGTGCTGATGAATGAGTTCCAGGAACGGCGTTTTGTCCGGAAAATCGTGGAAGCGATGTTCAACACTGTCGCCGGGAAACGGATTGCCCTTTTCGGTTTTGCGTTCAAGGCGGATACCGGCGACACGCGCGAGGCGCCCGCCATCTATGTTTCCAGAATGCTTCTGGAGGAACAGGCCGATCTGGCCGTTTACGATCCGAAAGCTATCCCGAACGCAAGAAAGGATCTGGCCGGATGCGCTGGGAAGATTCACTATTGTTCCGATCCTTATGAAGCTGTCCGCGGCGCCCATGCGATTGCGCTGCTTACGGACTGGCGGGAATTCGCTTCTCTCGACTACGGAAAAATCTTTTCCCTGATGGAAAAGCCGGCCTTTGTCTTCGATGGACGCAATCTGCTGGATCACAGGGCTTTGTATGATCTCGGATTCAATGTCTATCCTCTTGGGAAGCCGGCTCTTTCTCACTTTGAAAAATCAAGGTGACTTTTTGCCTGCTTTCCCTTATTCCCTCCTTCTCCGGTCCGGATTATTCAGGCACGGATTTTTCCCCTTCTGTCTGCTCTTGCCCCGGAGTGTTTTTCCTGTCTTGGAAGGACAGCTGCAAGAGGGGGCGGAGACGGCAGAGAGGAGGGGAAAAAACGAAGAAAGAGCGGGAAGGAAAGAAGCGGGGGGAAAAACCCCTTCACTTTTTCTAGCGGGGGAACCCCCCCCTTCACTTCTTTTTCTTCGGGAACGGGATGCCCGGATCGATCAGCTTCGGGGAAGCGGGATCGGCGATGGAAAGCACGCGCAGTCCGAAAAAGTCGTCATTCGCATAGAGATACTGCCCGCTGACGGCGAGACTGCGGATATAGGCAAAAAAGAGTTCCGGACAGATCGAAAGCAAGACGGGGTTCTCCGGATGGCTGACGTCCGCCGCGGCGACACCGGATTCTCCTGCGGCCAGATAGACGTGCCGTGCGGGAGACACTTCGTTATTCAACGCGACGTCGAAGAGAAAAGTTCCGAAACATTCGTATGTGCCAAGAGAGGGGATTTTCCCGAGGACGGCGCAGTTTCCGTGACGGTCCGCAGGCGCAAGGATCTGGAATCCGCCGGATCCGTTGGCAAGGAAAAGATTCTGTCCGTCGTCGCGGATGCGCATGACCGTTCCCGGTCCGGAGTCCTGACGTTTCAGCAGCTTGCCCTTTTCATCGAAAATCAGGATTCCCCTGACATCATTGGCTCCATAGAGATGCCTGCCGAAGCGGTGAAGGGAACGCAGAAAGTCTGAAGTGAAAGAAGCGGATGCGGAAGGAACGGCGGATGCTCCGGAAAAAGCGGATTCGGGAGGGGAGAAGATCTGCAGGGAAAGTCTTCTTGCGGCGCAGAAAAGCTCTTTGCCGTCGAATGCAATTATTCCGCCGACAGCTGCGGCGGGGCTTCCCGCGGGGGAACTGCTTCCGGTGAGAAGCGGTTTTTCCGGATTGGAAATGTCAATGCGGAAAATCCGCGGCGGCGCGGCAACATACAGAGTGTTTCCATCGAAAGCAATGTCCTGCGGGACACAGCCGGGGAGGGGGACGGTGGAAAGGAGACGGGGCGCATCGGGACGGGAAGACAGATCGAAGAAATGAAGAGCCGGCTCCACGCTTCTGTTGTCCGTTCCTCCGGAAGAGAGAAGAAGCAGATTCCCGCGGACAGCTGTGATGCTGGGAACTGCGCAGATGTCGGTTCCCGGATAGGAATTCTCGCCGGATTGTGCCGGACTTTTGGCTTCTTCTGCTGCGGTGGACAGTGTTCCGGAAGAAAAGAGAATCAGGAAAAATCCGAGTCCGAGTGTGCGGGAAAGGGATCGGAGGAGTTTGTGATGGTCGGTCATTTGAGGAGCTCCCAGATTTGAATTTCTCCATAGCGTTTGGCGAAGAGTTTACCGTCCCGGATGTCCAAGAAGAGGCAGGATGAGTTCTGGTTTTCTGTCCCGTAGCGGCGGAGAAGGGCGGGCGAGAGGGGATCGGAGAGGTCGAATTCCGAGATTCCCGTCCGGGCGCTGGCATAGAGTTTCCCGTTCTCCGCACGGATGGCGGGAACCTGGCCGGGAAGGAAACGGGAGATGGTTCTGGCAAGTTTGGGAGCCGCGGGATCGGAAATGTCGAGAATCAGGAGGAGGGAGAAGGCGGAATAGCCCGGGGCTCCCGGCTGTGTGCAGGGAAGATAGAGGAAAGACCCCTGAGAGGTGAAACTGAGACAGTCGGAGGGAAGGGAAAAGCCGGAGATCCTGCGGATGTTCCCGGGATCGGAGACATCGAGAATTTCGAGTGTTCTGTTCCCGTTCAGAATGGAAAGAGTCTTGTCGTCTTCCGAGGCTTCCGCCGCGATGATGTGCGTGCGTTTCCCCGGGCTTTCCGGGGGACGGTATTCTCCCAGTCGTTTGAATTCCGGGAGCCGGGAGAGGTCCTCGACGGTCACGCGTTTTCCTGCCGCGATGTAAAGGCGGCCGCTTCTGCTGTTGAAATCCAGATCGGCCGCGCTGACTTCCAGATCGCCGACCGGTTCGGGGGCGCGGGGATTGGAGATGTCCAGGAGCATGCCGTTGGCGAGGAGATAGCGGTCGTTGAAATTCATCATGGCGCTGGCGGGTGTGACGATGCCTGTGTCGAAGCGGTCCGGCTGTCGCCCCATGAAAAATCTCATGCCGAAATTCTCCGTTTCTGTTTCCGGCTTTGCTTCCGCTCCTTTTGTCTTTTTCCCTTCAGCGGATTCCTTCTGCAGGGGGAATCCGTAGAGCAGGACAGTGCCGTATGCGGGATTCTGGGAATACACCATGTTTCCTGCCGCGACGACTGCTCCTTCCGAAAAAATGACTGGAAGCGTGGAAAGAATCCGCAAGCTGTTTTCTCCGGAAATGTCTCCGAGAGTCAGTTCTCCGGTCCGCGTATTCAGGAAAATCATGCGGGACTGATTAAAATCGGCATATTTCGGCGTATAGGCGCAGTTGTCCGGGAATTCCAGCACTTTGACATGGCTTCCGGAGAAGCCTTTGTCGCGGATGTCTTTCAGCGTTGTGAACAGCAGATTCCGTTTTCCCGTTTTCGCATCTTTTGCAAGGAGGCAGATCCGGCCATCCGCTTTCAAATGGACTGCTTCAGGAAGGAAATCCGAAACATGGCGTACCAGGGCGGAGGATTCGCCGGAAACCGCGTCAGAGTTGCCGCCCTTCTCCATTTTTTCCTTCCCTATAGGAAGGAAATTCAGTTTTCCGCTCCGGCCGTCCTTGAAGAGCAGGCCTTCCGTTCCGGCGGAAAGGAGAGAGACGGTTCCTTCTCCGCCGCGGGCAGGGGGAAGCCGTGTCAGCAGCTTCCCGTCTCTGGAAAACAGGGCCGCTTTGATTTCTCCAGGCGCATCCGGAGTGGTGTAGAAGATCCGGCCTCCGCCGGAGACGGCGAATTCAGAAACCGTCCGGAACTCCGGATGAAAAGAGGAAAAAACCGGGGCCCGAGGAACGGACGCGTCCAGAATGCGGAGCCCGTCCGAACTGAGCAGAAACAGGTGCTTCCCGTCTGGATCCGCCGCAATCTTCCGGGTATTGGGAGCCGGAAAGGCGGTGAGGATGTTCCGGTAAAACGCGGGATCTGGCGAATTCCCTTCCGGATATCCGGCGACAAGGAGCGAGAAGGTGCTTGTGAAATAGGCCGTGTCTCCGGCCGATGCGGCGGACATGATATACCCTCTGGCGGGGATTCCGCCTGTACAGCGGATGACGTCTCCGGAAAGGTCGAAAAGCAGCACTCCCCATCCCCGGGACCAGGAACTCCCGAAGAGCGCCTTCGTCCCGTTCAGCAGCACGGGTCCGTTCTGACCGTGTGGAAAACAGATGCTTCTTTCCGGCGGAATGAGCGGGCAGGACGTTTCTTTTCCTCCTTCCCCGTTTCCTTCGGCGGGGGCTGCCAAGGCGGAAGAAGACGCGGAGATAAGAAAAAGCGGAAACAGCAGGAAAAACAGCGTTGAAAACCGTTTCCGGCACGGCGGGGCGATGGGGATTCCTTTCTTCATGGTCTTCATGGGAACTGATCCTGACTCCTTTTCCGTTCTGATTTCGGATGAGGTATTGTAGACTGGAAAAGAGCGGAAGTCAATTTGTTTTCAAAAGGGAATCACACTTTTTTTCTGTTGTTTTTCTCCGGCGGATCCGGGATTTCAGCGGCAGGCCTCCTCCTGATTTTCCCGGCCGCTCTTTTCCGTTCTGCATCGGGATGGAACGGATGCGGGGAAAAGGAGGACGGGAACAAGAGCTTCCCTGTTGCGGAGGAGGTCTGCGGAAACGATCCGTCAGACAACTTGTCAAACGATTTGTCAGACGATTTGTCAGACGATTTGTCAAACGATTTGTCAAACGATTTGTCAAACGATTTGTCAAACGATTTGCGGAACGACCCGTGAAACTCGGTCAATGATACTGGCGGACCGGCATTCCGCGGCGGATTCTGGCATCGATGACAGGGCCGTTGCAGACGGGTTTCCCGAGATCGTGGACAGCGGAGAGAAAACTTTCCGCCTCCCGGTCTGTATCGCGGAAGAGACGGACGGCTCCGCTTTCCGCAGCGGCTTCGACGAAACGGCTTCCGGTTTCGCTGCGGACGACGATCATCGTCATGCCGCGTCTGGCCAGTGCGATCCGTTCATCGGCTTCGGCCTCTTCATCGGAGTATTTTCCGAGGAGGGAGGGGCAGAGAACGGGGTGGTGCCAGGTGTCTCCGACCACGATGTCCGCGACACTGGCGACTTTCTCGAGACAGACCCTGCATTCCTCCGGCGTGAAACGCGCAAGCTGACCGAGGAGACTGTTGACAAAGGGCGCGTCAGCATCTTTTCCGTTTTTGAGCTTCACTTTGAAGTCACCCGGGAAGGGACGCGCGCGGTAGCGGATGGCGGCGACATCCTCCAGCTTCACGCCGACGGCGTTTTGAATCAGCCACTCCGTTCCGTGCCTCGACCAGTGTGCTCCGCAGATGTTGCTGATGATGAGTTTGATCCTGGATCCGAGTTCCTTGAATTCGGGATTCAGCATCATTTTCCGGATGGCGATGGCGTGGCAGGGCGTGGCTGTGACAGCAATCCGTTCGAGTCCTCTTTCAAAGGCCTCCTTGAGCCCGAGCAGCTGGGGATGCGGCTGGTATTTGCTCCCGGCGCAGCGGAGCACCTCCTCCCGGGTTGTGGCGACGACCGCTTTGGCTTCGTAGGGTGTTTCCGGATCGAATCCGGCAAGGACGGCGCCGTCGATCAGTCCGTTTTCCAGCGCATGGATCAGCAGTGCGGATGTGACGCCTCCGGAGACGGCGTTTTCGTGAATTTCCTTTTCCAGCGCATATCCGCTGTAGACGGCGCGGACGATTCCCCCTTTGTCTTCTCCGTGTTCCACCGGCAGATCCGGCGAAGTGCCCGGGAAAAGATGCTTTCTGGTGCGTCCGAAGAACTTCGTTTCAATCTCCGAGAGCGGGACGTCCCGGGCGGGACAGACCTGATAACAGCGTTCGCATTGTCCCTCGGAACAGCTCCCTGCCAGTTCCGGATTGCGCCCCCAGGAGTATTTCTTCAGCGTGATCGCCCCTTCCGGACAGACGACTGCGCATGCCCCGCATTCCACGCAGAGCCCCGTATTGATGCATTCCGACTTCAGACGGTCAAATCCTTCCTGCGACATGAGATCCTTTTCCTCCATGAATGAGATTGCATTTTCTTTCGCGGCAGGATATAATATCCCCATCTCCGTTCCCCGGAAATAGGACAAATGTGTCATTCATGGGAAGAACATGTCAAAATATCCCCGGCCGCAGATGTATCATTATCTGAACCCATGGGAAGGCGAAACGATGCGTTCGCCCTATCTGTGTTTCCTGCCGAGACGCTGCGGATATGAGCTGCATACGCGCCCCTCCGATTTCCGCATCGACGGCGCAACGCGCGGACCGCAGTGCCGCGCTTTGTTCAAATACACGATTTCGGGCGAGGGATGCTGCCGCCTGAATCATTCCCTTGTCCCTTTGAAACCCGGGGATGCTCTGCTCCTTTCCGTTCCGGGGGATTATTGTTATTTCTTCCCGAAGCATGCGGAGAAATGGGAATTTCTCTTTCTCAGTTTCTGGCATCCGGCTGCCGCGGAGATGATCGGAAAGATGGCGGAGGAGTTCGGGAATGTCGTCGCACTCTCTCCGGACGGGGAGGCTCTGTCGAAGGCCTGGAGCCTCTACGAGTTCTACCGGAACGGAAATGAAATGAATGCGGACCGGTATGCAGTTTCCAGAACCGGATATGATTTCCTGATGAGTCTCTGCCGTGAAGCGCAAGAAGACGGTCCGGGAATGGGATGGAGCAGCCGTGCCCGCCGCGGGGAGGAGAATCTGGTCGGGGTGGTGACGGCGTACTGCAGAAGGCATCTTGACCGTCCCGTGTCGGTGGAGGCGCTTGCGAAACTCTGCGGATACAGCAGATGGCATTTTTCCAAACGGTTTCACCGTCTTTCCGGGAAGTCGCCGGGAGAATTCATGACGGAGCTCCGTCTGGATGCGGCTCTTCAGTATCTTCAGCAGTCCGGGGGGCCCTCTCCCGGCATCAAGGAGATTGCCGCAAGCTGCGGCTTTTCGGACACAGGGTATTTCATCCGCCGTTTCCGCGCCCGTTTCGGAGTCACGCCGGGCCGTTTCCGTGAACTGCTCTGAGAGGTCTGGAGTCTTCTTCCGCGCCTTCCGTCACCGCCGCCGGCCGTGTCTCCAGGGGAAAAAACCGGTGTGGATACAAATGAAGAGGGAAGGGGCAGATACGCGTGTATGTGCGTGTGTATATATGTCCACTGTCCACGGGGGGATTCGGCTTTTTCTTCCGTTTTCCCGTGTTTTTTTTACTTTTCCCGCCTTGTTCAGGTCTTTGCTTTCCGCTCCGCGGCCTCCCTCATGAAATAGAAGGAGTTGATGAAGGACTTGGCACGGGACTCGTCATAAGTGAAGATCCGGAGGATGATGCGGCCGTTTTTTTCGAGGGCGATGCAGAATTTTCCGCTCCGGTGCCGATAGAGTTTCAATGCATCGGGAGTGGTCCAGTAGAACGAGCGCTCCACTCCGCGCGTGTCTCGGAAGCGCATGGCCTCTGCGTCCACGGTGGCGGAGACGGGTGGATTCCGGACTGGCTGTTCCAGCAGCATTGTGCGGATCAGTGTTTCCGCCGACTGTTCCGTGATTCCTGCGGTCACCTCTGAATACTCCAGGAGCCGGTAGCGGGCACATCCCGTGCTGAAGAACATCAGGATAAGGCATGCCGCCGGAAGAAGAAGGAGGGCAAAATGTGCAGGGGAAGGAATTCTTTTCATGGTTTTGGATCCCTTTTGTTTTTCCTGTCGTTTTTCTGGATGAATGTCACGGATAAGAAGAAGAGGACCTTGCCGACTCTTCCCGCTTTGACAATATAAAACCATGCTCCTGCAATTGCAAGTTGTCCGGGAGAGAGGAGGAGGCTGTTTTGAGCTTCCTTTCCGTCTTCCTTCCTGCATGAATCCGGCAGAACAGAATCAGAAAATGAGTTCGGATTTTTCTCCGTGGATCCGGCGGAATTCACCGGGAGGCATTCCGGTGTGTTCTCTGAAAAAACGGGAAAAGTAATATTCGCTGGAAAAATGGAGCGCCTTTGCAATTTCCCGGACCGGCTGTGACGGGTTTGAGAGCATTTCCGAAGCTTTCCTGAGCAGCTGTCTTGCAAGGAACTGTTTGGGGGAAATCCGGAAATCGCGTGTGAATTTTCTGCTGAACGACTCTCTCCGCATGTTCATGAAATCCGCCAGGTCCGTCACCGTGATTTCCGCAGAGGCATCTTTCTGTTCCAGCCAGGCGAAGAGTTCCGCATATTCTTTTCCCGCAGGCTGTTTTAATCTCTCTTTTTCCGGGATGAAGGAAAGAGCTCTGCCCGCGACGGCAGAGAGGAAGCCTTCACAGTCCAGTGCCGCTGAAAGCGGATCGGGATTCCGCCAGATCCGTTCCGCTCGTTGCGCCAGACCCTTTTCCCGGAAGACGCAGATCCCCGGAAGACGCGAAAGCAGATCATCCCCGTAAAACCATTCCAGATTGAAGTGGAATGAGAGAAAGCAGACCTCCTTTCCCAGTTTCACCTGCGCATTGCAGAATGCCGGAAGCAGGAAAGTTGTCTTCTCCCATGCGGGATATTCCCGTGCGGAATCTGCGAACAGGCTTCCTTCCCCCGGGTTCTTCAGAATCAGAATCAGGCGGTTGACCGGATGACGGCTCCTCAGATTGCAGGGCCAGGTCCCGCGCGCCAGATACACCAGACGCAGTTTCAGATGATTGAACGCCAGAATCTGTTCCGGATGTTTGACTGCTGCCATGATGTCATGAATTCTCCTCTGCTTTTCCTGTGCCGGAATCCGGAACGGGAAACGTTTTTTTGTTTCTCCCTTCGCCGCTGCCGCCGTCTGTGCCTGATCCTGTGCCTGATTGCGGATTCATGAGGAAAATCCGTGCAGGGAGGTTGTTTCCCGGAAGTCGGATTCTTTCCTCTTCATCGTTTTTCACCATTTCCGCGGTCAGAACTTTCTTCCGGGGAAAAAACAAGCGGCATGAGAGGAGGATAAGCCGGAAACGCTTTTTTTCAAGACCCTTTTCTGATGAATCTCACATGAATATCACAAAAGGATAAGATTTTTCCGAATCCGTGTATTTTTCTTTTTTCTTACGGCCTTATCCTTTCTGGCATAAATGTTGTGATGCAGCGCGTCTGGAACAGAGAAAGAGGAGGAAGAGGAGGAAGAGGAGGAAGAGGGCTGACGTTCCCCCCCGGCAGGATCTTTCCATCAGGCGCGGGAAATCGGAGAAAGTTCAGAAAATCAGAAGAAGAGAGAAAATCAGAAGAAGGGACAGGGAAAACGATATGAAACAAGGTATCAATGTCAAATGGCTTCTTGCCGGAGCCGGAGATATTGCGAACAGACGCGTCGCCGATGCGCTTTCCAGGGCGGAGAACTCCGAACTTGTCGCAGTCTGCGATCCGGTGACGGAAAAGGCTGTTTCTCTGGCCCGGCGCATGAATGTTCCGGAAATCTGGTCCGATTACGAAGAAGCGCTTGCGCGGACGGAGGCCGACGCCGTGTACATCGCCGCCCCCGCTCAGTTTCATGTGCCGATGTGCCGGAAAGCGCTGAAAGCGGGGAAGCATCTGCTCTGTGAAAAGCCGCTCGCCTTGAATCCGGAGGAGTGTTCCGATCTCTGCGAAGACCTGAAAAACGCCTCTCGCGGACAAATTTCCTCCTGCTCCAACTACCGTTTATTTACTTCCCAGTTCCGGAAAACGCGCGAACTGATCGGAAACGGGAGCATCGGCACACTGCTCGGAGGATGGGCGCATGACGAGGAGACGGTCTGGAATCCCGGCGGGCACCCGCTCCTGAAGGGAAACGGGAGCTCTCCTCTTCTGCAGTTCGGTTTCTACCTCATCGACATAGCCAGGGAACTCTTCGGGATGCCGGAACAGGTTTTCGCCTCCATGCACAGTTTCAACCCTTCCGGGAGAAAGCAATATGATATCGAAGATCTTCAGAACGTCCTTCTCCGCTTTCCGGGGGGCAAACAGTTCACGATCCTCATCAACACCACCGCGGATCATCTGCCGCTGCGTCATTCCTGCGAGTTTTTCGGTTCTTCAGGACGCATCCTCTGGCCGGGATGTCCCCCTCATTTCAATGAACCGATCCTTCTTGTCAATTCCGGAGGTACTGCAGAGGTGCCGGGAAGCGTTTCCGGAGAGGCACGCGGCGTGATTCCGAACTGGCATCTTCCCATGATTGAAAATTTTGTCCATGCCGTTCTTCTGGAGGGAACACCCGTTCTATGCAGCATGGAAAATGCCATCCGGAGCACCTGCATCACGGATGCGGCATTCCGTTCGGCTGAGAGCGGGAAAGCGGAAACTCCGGTGGATTTTTTCTCCTGAACTCTCTGACCCGCGCAAAGGCGCGCGTCTTCTGACTCAGAAAAAAGAGCGGAGCCGGAAAAGTAAAAGACTCCGGCGATGATTCAATCAATTTCCCGTTCGTGCATATGCAGTTCCATTTCATCCAGCAGAAGAGGAGCGATCTGCTTCCCGAATTCTGTGAAATGGTGCTGTTTCATATGCAGATCCAGGCATTCCCTGTTTTCCCAGACTTCATGGAAAACATAGGTGCCCGGAGCTCCGGAATCCGCAAAACAGCGGTACTGGATATTTCCCTTGTCTTTTCTGGATCCGCGGATCAGGGGATTCAGAATCTCCTCCGTTTCAGCGGCGTTTTCCGGTTTGACCCGGAAGATGGCTGTGACTGCAATCATGATTTTTCCCAATATCTGTTCTGGATATTCATTTTCGTTTGCAGGGAAGAGTGCTTTTTCCC
>CAJMAW010000034.1 GCA_905211485.1 uncultured Lentisphaeria bacterium
CTCCTCCCTCCCCCCCTCCTGTCGCTGTCGTCCTTTCCTCGCGGAAACAGGCAGGAGAGATGAAGTCTTTCAGGAAGAACCGCTTCAGCGGTTGATCAGAGCCTTTCCCGCCTCAATCAGCCGCAGCGCCGTATCCTCCGCCGGAGCTCCCCCCTCGACGGGAAGAATTTCATATCCCCCGCGGGAAAAACATTCCGGCATCGGGACATAGCCGCAGGACCCCATTCCCAGAGACGCCACAAGTGTCAGCGGAAAACGCGACGCTGCGCGAATCGACATGCCGATCTCCGTAAACGGTTCCCCGGGAAGAGAAACAATGCCGATGTCATTCCCGAACTTGATCGAGAGGAGCGTGAAATCCCGAGTACGGCCGGAACATCTCTTCCGGTAGGCGAGAAGCTGTCCGGCAAAGAAGCGCGCGACAGGGCCGTCTCCGGAAGCAAGTCCTTCACTGGTCATATCCTCTTCCGAAGCGGATTCCTTCACACGCTCCAGAAGGGCCTCCGCACGCAGTGCCTCCTCTTCAGAGATTTCCCGGAAGGGAATCTGAATGACGGAGGAATCCACGGTGATCTGTCCGGCCGGGACCGTCTTCAGGGAATCGAGAGCGCGCGCGATGACACGGGCGTATTCCTGACCGATCCGGCAGGCTTCCTCATAGGAAGTCTGGTCGGAATCGGAACGGACGTCGAAATGATTGATGTTTCCGGAACAGCCCGGAAGCATCATGACGGGGATGTCGAATCCGAAATGATTCTGCAAAGCACGTTCCATTCTTCCGGGCCAGTCGGCGGAAACCACATTCCCCCCGATCGTATCCGTGTGATTCACGATGTTCACCAGAAGGAAGTCAATCATCGCTCCGTGACGGAACGCCAGAATCGGAATTCTCCCGTCCACAGGACCTTCGGGACGGACAATCTCCGGATTCCGTTTCCCGGGATTCGTCAGCACCTTTCCGTCCTTCATCCAGTAACGGCGGTTGAAAGCGAGCGTGTCACAGGATGTTTCTCCCTTCAGAAGCTCTCCCGGAGCAAGATTCCTCCAGGCGCGCATGACCGCGCAGACCGTCTTGCGCACAAGAAAATCAAGATACTCCTGATCCGGATCGGCCCCGAAAAAACGCGACGGATACGGAGCCGTATGGGAATGGGTCGCGCAAAACAGAATCCGGTCCGCGAAGTCCAGCCCGGCCTCCTTCAGGGCCTTCTGGAAACGTCCCGTAAGGCCCGTTTCCAGAAAACACAGATCGAAGGAGACGATCCCGCTGCACTTCCCGTCCGCTCCCTCCAGGACCAGCGCCTTCACCGACAGATCGTCGTACACGCCCGTGTTCGGACGCGGATTGAAATAGCCGCAGAGCGGCACCCCGAGGACTGGGGTGATGATCTCTCTTGCAAAACCGTATCGGAACATCGTCACTTCACCTCTGTCAGAGCCCCGTTGTTCCGCGCGGATTCATGAGACGCCGCACAGAGTTTCAAATTGTGCAGGGCGTCTTCCGCATTCAGAGCCTTCCCCTCCAGAACGGACGACGCATGATGCTCGATCAGAGACTGATAGATGTTCCGGATCGCACACGGCTCCACCGTCTCCACCTTCCCGAGCGTGTCCAGTTCCAGACGGATCCGGACCGGCTCGTCCTCATGCCCCGAAAGCTGGAACATCGTCCCGTACCCGCGCAGAACGGAACGGCTCCCGTAGATTTCATATCCGAGATTCGTCAGTGTCCCGCCGAGTCCGCCGCGGAGCTCGGAAAAGGCCGCCTTCACGGAACCGGCTGTCCCGTCCTCAAAGAAAAATTTAATATAGGCCCCGTCTTCCGCCTTGATATTCATCAGCTTCGGAAGATAAACCGCCGCCAGCTTCGTGATCCGTTTCCCGAAAATGAACTCCGCCATGTAAAAACAGTGACTCGCCACATCGCCGATCGGACCGCCCATTTCCGCAATGTTCGAGCAGCGCCAGGTCGCCGCTTCCGCAGGATCGTATCCGAACGCAAACTCCATGTGGAAACAGGAATCGTTCACTTCTCCCAGCGTGCCGGAAGCCAGCAGCTCCGCCGCACGGCGGTTCCAGGCGTTATACACCATCATGTGGTCGACGGACAGACTCAGATGCTTTTCCGAAGCAAGTTTCACAAGGGCGGAGGCATCTTCAATCGTCGTCGCAATCGGTTTTTCCACAATCACATGCTTGCCGGCTTTCAGCGCGGCAGCGGCTATCGCGGCGTGAGAGGCATTGTTCGTCGCCACATACACCGCCTGGATTTCCGGATCCGCAAACATTTCCTCCTGGGTCACGTACCATTTCAGCCCCAGAGCCTCGGCCGCCGACTTCCGGGTCTGATTGCAGTCCGTCGCCGCAACAAGTTCCGCCTTCTCCAGCGGCGCAAAACGCGTTCTGTCACAGGCAAAGCCTTCCTTCGCAATACGATTCTCGGCAATCCCGCCGAATCCTACAATCCCGTACTTCACCTTTCCCATGATTCCGCACCGCCTTTCCTGATGATGGATGATGATTATAATGGATGATGACAGCTTTTCATTCGCCGTTCACATAAAATACAATAATATTTTCCCCGGAAAAATACAAGGAGACACATGAAGACACAAGAAGTGCCTTTTCACTTTTTTAATTCCAATTTAATTCCAAAGGAATTTCAAAGGAAAAGGTCTTCATCTTCCCGGCAGAAGCGCAGCTGGAATACTCCGGAAGAAGCCCCCTCTCCTTTCCCCGAAACAAGAACGCCTTTCCCGGAAGGTCCGGAAGAACTGCTGCCGGAAAACGGAACGAATCCATCCGGACCTCCCCGGAAAAGCCCGGGCGGCGCAGGGAACGCACCGTCCGGACACGCCTGCGTTCCTTCCGCAGGCACAAACACAACTGATTCCGAATAATCGAAAGAACCCTCCATCCCCTCCTCCCGCCCCGCCGCCGCGGCAGAAAAGCAGCGGCGGTGCTAGAAAAGGAGGAAGAAAGACTCTTTTTCCCTCTTACTTCATATAGGCGTCCGCCACCTTGCGGAAAGCCGCGATGTACGCCTGGATATGTTCCTCGGTATAGACCGGGTGAGTGAAGAAGCTGATGGTTCTGTCCGTCATCCAGTGAGCCTGTTTGCAGTTGAACTGCGAGTAGTCGATGTTGCGGGCCTTGGGATCAAAGAACGGGTATTTCGCGACGCCGAAGCCGTTGCGGTCCGTAAATGCGCGTTCCTTGTACATTTCAGGCCAGAGCACGCTGTAGACGGGCACGCCTTCGGCCGCCATCGCGGCGATGAATTTCTTCGTGTCAATGCCGTCTTTGAGTTTGGATGGATCGATCACGATCGGGCACCACCAGAATGCGTTCTGGCGTTCCTCCGTGTCGACAGGCACATGCAGAACCAGCGGATGATCTTTCAGAGCGGCGATGAGCATCTTGCCGTTCCGGACGCGGTTCTTGAGGTTCCAGCTGTCGAAACGCTCCAGTTCGCAAAGTCCGATCTGGGACTGCATTTCCGTCATGCGGAAATTGAATCCGACGCGTTTGTGAATGTACAGCTGCTTGCCTTCCATCTCCAGAAGGTTGAGCTTCGCCTGGACATCATATCCATGATCGCGGAAGGAACGGAATTCCCACGCCAGATCATCGTCGTTGGTCACGACCATGCCGCCTTCGCCGCCGGTGGTGAAGTGTTTGCTCTGGCAGAAGCTGAAGCAGCCGACATGCCCGATCGTTCCGGCCTTCTTGCCCTTGTAGACGCCGCCAAAACACTGCGCACAGTCTTCCACGACCTTGAGATTGTATTTCCGCGCAATTTCCATGATCGGATCCATGTCAGCCACGATCCCGTACAGATGAACAACGACAATCGCCTTGGTCCGTTCGGTAATCAGCGGTTCAATGGCTTTGGGGTCAAGTGTATGATCCGTCGTCACATCCGCAAAGACGGGAAGCGCTCCGGCCTGAAGCGCACAGAAGGAAGAGGCAATGAAGCTGTAGGACGTGCAGATCACTTCGTCCCCGGGGCCGATGTTCAGCCCGGCCAGAGCCGTGTGAAGCGCACATGTCCCGTTCGCAACGCTGATGGCATTGCGCACACCAAGCCATTTCGCCCATGCGTTTTCAAATTCCATGCCGATTTTACCGGTCCAGTAGTTCACTTTGCCGGAACGGAGAATTTCAGCCACCTTCTGAATAGTGGATTCTTCAAACTGCGGCCACGCGGGGAATGAGCCGTTGTAGACCTTCTCGCCGCCGTCGATTGCAAGTGTTGCAGCCATTTTCTGACTCCTTGTTTGATTGTGGGTTGAGAAAAAAATTCTTCGGGTTTTCCGGAAATATAGTAAGAGTGCATTTGCATTTCCGCAAGAGAGTTTTATTGTTAAAAGAGACTGATTGATTGTAAAATCTTACGACAAGCTGTTTTTCCCATGCAAATTCTGAATGAAATTCCCGTGGAACGTCAAACCCACCCGGACCTTTCGCTTCTGAGTCCCTTCGGCCTTGCAGTGGAATATTCCGAGCATCCTGGAACGGACTTTCACGGAGACTCCCATTACGCATTGCAGATCTGCATCGTCCTCCACGGAAAAGCCGAACTCATCCTTGAAAACCAGACCCGAACTTACGGCCCCGGCGAACTCTGGTGGACCATGTGCTGGGAACCGCATGCATACCGCCTCGCAGGAAAAAGAAACTTCGTTCTCGCGGTCAATCTGGACATCGAAGCCCTCGGAGACTGCGGCCCCTGTTCCGCATGCGACTGGCTCACCCCATTCACCGCCGACCCCGCCGAACGCTATCTGCCCCGGAACGACTCCCAACGGACTGAAATTGTAAATACGGGCAGAAGACTCTTCCATCTCCACTGCCGTCAGCCCCCCAACTGGAAAATCGAAGCCTGGCTCCTCATTCACCAGATGATCCTGAACGCCGTCAACCGCATGAATGAAAATCAGAGCGATCCCGGACGCAGAAGCGGCACGTTCCGCGCTTTCGCCAGAATCCGGAACGCGCTCGACACCATCTGGAGACTGGACGCCAGGCCCCCTTCCCTCTCCGAAGCCGCAAAACTCTGCTCGCTGAGTCCCAGCCGTTTTTCCGAACTCTTCCGTGAAAGCATGGGAGTCAGCTACGGGAAATTCGCACTCCGGGTCCGGATGTCGAACGCCGCGCGGGATCTGCTCACGGGGCGAATGACTCTGGAAGAGATTGCGGAAAAATGGGGATTTTTCGATTCCGCTCATTTCTGTCACGCTTTCAAGAAATTCTATATGACCTCTCCCGGGCGTTTCGTCACACGGAAGTCTTTCATCTGATCCAACGGGGGGGGAAAAAACAGGGAAAGTTTCTTCCCTGTCCCCCCCCCCGCCCGGCTCCGCCTTTTGTTGATTCTCCCGCAAAAAAAACCGGGAATAATTTCAGAACTTTTTGCACCGGCTTTTGCATCTTCCCGGAGGAACGGTTATATTCCACTGAGAGCAGGACAAAACTGAAAAACAGATCTCGGGCGCCGGAAAAACGACACAAGCGGTCCCGGAAAGCCGGAATCCTATCTTTAAAAGGAGATGACAAATCATGGAAACGACAGGGAAACGCCTGAATGTCTATGCAGCGCTCTGGTGCCCGCATTGCCAGAGAACAGTCGAATACCTGAGCAGGAAAGGAATTCCCTTCCAGTATATCGACATTGAAAAAGCACCGGAAGATGTGGTGAAGAAAGTGGTGGAGGTCAACGGCGGAGACGACTGGGTCGTCCCGACTCTGGAATACGGCGGCAAATGGCGCCCCGGGAAAGTCTACCGCGAAGACGAACTGCTGCGCGACCTGAAAGATCTGGGCCTGATGTTCTGACGTCAAGACGGACGTCAGGACGGGAATCTGAACCTGTAAGCGGAAGAGCGCATTCTTCCGGCTTCAGCATAAGACACGGAGAGGCCTCCAGGATGATCATACGCTGCCCGACATGCGGAAAAGTTTCTGAAATCGAACATGTGGAACGCGGACGCAACATCGAATGCGTCTGCAGGAACCGTTTCATGCTCGATGATTCGACTGTAGTCGAGGACTACTCCCGTGTGGACGCCTCCCCCCCGGAACAGATCGGGCCCTACCGGATCGAGCGCCTCATCGGACGCGGCGGCATGGGGATGGTTTTCAAGGGAATTCACCCGACGCTCAAGATTCCCGTGGCCGTGAAGACCCTTCTCAGCGAATATGCGGACAACAGCGAATTCAAGGAACGCTTCATCAAATCCGCCAAGATCTGCGCGAAGCTGAACCATCCGAACATCGTGCGGGTGTATGACTTCGGCACGGATAGCAGCAGCAACAATCTGTATCTGGTCCTTGAATACATCGGAGGGGGAAGCTGCCTGGACATGCTGAACAACGAAGGGCACCTTTCCCCGGAGAAAGTGGCGGAAATCGCTCTCGCGGTCTGCAACGGGCTGAGCGAGGCGGAGAAATTCGGCATCGTCCACAGGGACATCAAGCCGGACAACATTCTCCGAAGCGCCGACGGCGAATTCAAACTCTCCGACCTCGGCCTTGCCAAACTTCATAAAAAAGACAACAACCAGAAGAAAGACGGCGATCCCGCCCGGAAATCAGATTCCTCGCAGACCGTGGACTTCACGGCGCTCGGCACACTCCAGTACATGTCCCCGGAACAGGCAATCGACTCCAAAAACTGCGACATCCGCGCGGACATCTATTCCCTCGGCATCACCATGTATCAGCTGATCAGCGGCCAGCTTCCCTTCGACAGTCCGGATTCCGCGGAACTCAGGCGCATGCAGCTGGAGCAGGAAGCGGTCGTTCCCTCGGAAATCATTCCGAGCATTCCGATGGACATGGAATACATCATCATGCGCTGCATCCGTAAGGACAAGGCGGAACGTTACCAGTCTCCAGCGGAATTGAAGAACGATCTTGATGCCTTCCTTTCCAGAGAGGAGCTTCCTTCGCTTACGGCGGGACCCGTTTCCACGGAAGAACCGCCGCGGATCCGGGGAGCACGCATTTTCCGCCGTCACGGACTTGCGGCGCTGCTGACCATCGCGCTCTTTCTGCTCTGCGGCGTCATCGTTTCTGAAATTCTTCTGCATCATCCGGAGGAAGAAGTCCCTGCTTCGGAACTCCATTCCGGGGAAACCTTTTCCGAACCGATCTCCCTGACTCCGGAAGCGAATTTTTCCGCTTCCGGCGCGTCCGCCGCAGACGGAAGCGGCGCAATCGGCGATTCCGCTCAGAAGGACGGCAAGACCAGTGAAGCCGATCTCCGCCGCAGGGAATACTGGGAAATCGCCGAAAACACCGGAATTTCCGCCATCGAAAATTCCGACAATTTCGACAGCGCCATCCGCAATTTTGAAGCCTTCCTCGACAATACGGAATATTCACAGAAAGCGAAAGACTTCATTTCCCGTCTTCAGAAAGCGCGCGAATCCGCTATTTTCGCCCAGATGACCCGTCTTGACCGGGAAGCCCAGCCCTATGTGGAGAAGGGAAATTACATTCAGGCCGCCCTTGTCTATGAGACGCAGCCTGCCAAACTCGGGATTGAAACGCTCTCCCTGCGCCGTGCCAAGGCGGAGGCCTACCGGGCCCTTGCGGAAAAGGAACTGGAAAAACTCAATGAGAAACAGCTCATGAAAGAACTCGCCCGACTTGTCTGCAACGGCTATTTCAAGGAAGCGTGCGAGGTGCACCGGAAAAAAGAAGGTGCCAAATACGCCCCGGACCTGATCTCAACACTGGAAAAACTCGAAGCCCTCCCCAAGGCATACGCCGACTCAATGAAAAAACGCCTCAATCAGACCTTGTGGCTGGATTTTGCAAACGGAGGCGTCCGCCAGATTGTTCTCAGGAAAATCGAATCCCCGGAGATCTCGGGGGATCAGATTACCGGGGTCGGACAGGACAAGGTGTCGATTCCCATCCGCTTCACGCTTTCCGATCTGGCGACCGACGTTCAGTCCAGGGAAATACAGAAGCTGACAGACCCTGAAACCCATGCCATCTGGCTCGGAGTCAAACGCTTCCAGTCCGATGACCTCGCCACGGCGACAATCTGGTTCAAACAGGCGGGGACTCTTTCCCCTTATCTCCTGGAATTCAATGAAGAGGCGATGACGGAGAAAAACCGTCAGGCCATGAAGGATGAGCTGCTCCAGATTCTGTTGGAGAACGGGGCTCCGCTCCAGAGCCTTCCCCCGCCTTCGGAACTCGTCATGCATCCCTTTTTCCAGCAGACGGAAACCCTGAAAAACACCGCCCTTGCCGAACAGCTGCGGAAATTGAAACTCCGCCATGAAAGACTGAAAACCAACTCCCCTTACGACCAGGCTCTCCATCATATTCTCAACAGACTCGGATACAGGAAGGAGGAGGAAAAAACATGAGGCGTCGGCATGACTAACAAACACATCCTGATATCGGGACTCAATCCCGCATGGCAGAAAACGCTTTTTTTCCATTCCTTCCGTCCGGGAGAGATCAACCGTGCGGAAAGTGTCCTTCGCATTGCGTCCGGAAAAGGGATCAACTGCGCTAGGGCGGCCAGGACCTGGGCCATTGCGGAACCGTGTGTCCTGCAGTTTCTGGGGGGAGAGACGGGAAAACGGATCCGGGAGGAACTCGACCGGGAGGGCATCCAGCATCTCACAGTCGATACCGGCGCCGAAACCCGTACCTGCACGACACTCGTTTCTCTGGACGGCGTCTGTGAAATGACGGAACTCATCGAACCGGCACCCGCGGTTTCCGCCGCTTCCGCCGCAGAACTGATGCGGCATCTTCAGTCCTCCCTTCCTTCTTCCGACGCTCTTGCCATCTGCGGCACCTTTCCCGCCGGACTGCCCGATTCCTTTTACGCGGAGATGGCCGCAGAGGCCAGAAAACGGGGAAAATTCATCCTGCTGGATTCCTTTCTCCATGTGGAAAAAGTCCTGAGCGAGGGCGTGGATCTCCTGAAAATCAACAAGGAGGAACTCTTCAGCATTTCAGGGGAAAAGACCATGCAGAAGGCGGTTTACAGCCTCATGGAACGATTCCGGCCGTCTTTCCTCGCGGTCACGGACGGTCCCGGGAGCGCCTGTTTTTCCGACGGGAAGGAGCTCTGGAGGATTGAAGTCCCTCCTGTCGAGAAAGTTCTCAATCCCATCGGTTCCGGGGACACTTGTTCGGCCGTGACACTCTCTGAAATTCTTGCCGGAACCGATCCCTGTGAAGCTTTCCGCATCGGACTTGCGGCAGCCTCTGCGAACTGTCTGACGGAACTGCCTGCCTGCTTCAGCAAGGATACCGCCCTCGCCATGACGGGGAAAAGCCGAATCTGTCAGGACTTCCGGGCATGAATCCCCGCTGCGGGGAGAAGCGGCCGAGAGAACTACGGAAGGGAAACGGGACGGACCAGGAAGAAAACGAAACAGAAAGGACCTGGAGAATCCATCCTCAGGAAAAATCAGGATAGGACAAGAACAACAGACGGAAAACACTTGATTGATTTACACAAACAATTAAGAAGAAGATAAAACGCGTCAATACGGAAAGGCTTTGATTTATGGAAGGAAGCACGAATTGCGGTCCGGTTTACCGGAACGGGATGCCTGCAGCCGCACAGGAAGAGAGCAGGAAAAAAGGATGTTGCCAGGGATCATGCTGTATTCTGGGATTTCTGGGATGTGCGGGTCTGATCTTTGTGGCGGCAATGGGTTTGATTTTTTTGCTTGTCCTGGGACTCGCCTTCGCTGGCGGGGAATCGTCGGAACTGTTTCAGGGGGTCCTGTTTCCGGACGGGACGAAATATTCGGAACAGGTGCTTTCCGGCAATCCGTTTGCGCGGAGGAAAATTGCGGTCATTCCCGTGGAAGGGATCATTCTTTCGAGTTCCGCAGGAGTTTACAATTCGGCGGACAGCACAAGCATCTGTGAAATGATCCGGAAAGCGGAAAACGATCCTTCGGTGAAAGCCATCATTCTGGATCTGAATACGCCCGGGGGAGAAGTCACGGCCTCTGACATCATTCATCATGAAGTCGGAAGCTGCACGAAGCCCGTGGTGGCGATGATGAATTCCATTGCGGCCAGCGGAGGATATTACATCGCGGCGGGATGCGACAGAATCGTGGCAAACCGCCTTACTCTCACAGGAAGCATCGGCGTCATCATCCAGACCTACAACTATGCCGGACTCTTCCAGAAAATCGGACTCAAATCCGAAGCCTACACCTCCGGTCCGATGAAAAACATGCTCGACGGCGCCACGGAACGCACTCCCGCGGAAGTCCTCATCATTCAGGAACTGATTCAGAATACATACATGGAATTCGTGAAAATCGTTTCCGAAGGGCGCGGCATTCCTGTCGACCGGATTGTGGGCCATCCCATCGGGGACGGACGCATTTTCGACGGAGCCCAGGCCCTTGCAAACGGTCTTGTGGATGAACTCGGCTTCTTTGAAGACGCCGTCGACACGGCCGCCGGACTGGCGGGCCTGCCGACGGAAAGCTGCACTGTCGTGCGTTACACGCCCTCTTTTTCCTTTGCCAGTCTCTTTGCACAGTGCCGGACGGGAAAGAATGCGAGACAGCATGTCCAGGTGAATCTTCCCGGAGCCTCTGCCGCGGGAGCGGAAGACTTCATCCCTGAAAAGGGGAAAATGTATTTCCTCCCCTTTGCCAATTGACTGGAAGCATCTTTTTCCCCTCCCTCCTACCGTCGATGACGAAAAAAAGTGAAGCAAGACAACAACACTGGGGGGCGTACCCTTTGCCAGGAGGAAGGAAGCGGGAAACAAGCATTCTCTTCCTTGCGGAATGAGGAGAGAAAAATTCGCGGCCGCTCCACAGATTCCCGCAGAAGGAGACCCGCAGGAGACCCGCAGGAGGAGACCTGCCAGGAGACCTGTAAAGATCTGTGGAAATCTTCAGAAAGACCTGCGGAGATCTTCAGAATTTTGAACGGAATCGTGAGAGACTTTGAAAAATCGTGAGAGACTTTGAAAAAGACATTGCCTCCGCTTCGCGATTCCGGAAAGTGCTTCCGGAAACGGAGTTTTCCTGGTCGCTTTCGCGCCACCGTCTGTTTCATTTCTGCAAAAGGGCATGTTTCCTGCATTATTATCTGGCGCAGGGGGGATGGGATGTCTATGCGGACCCTCTGGTCAGGGAAGTGTATTCGCTGAAAAAACTTCTTCCGCTGAAACTTCATCTTTCGGGAATCTTCGAAGACTCGCTTTCTGAGGCGCTTCTCCGGACACGGGGGATCAGCGGCCCGCCAGTAGAAAAGAAAAAACTTCTTCTGGGGCTTCTTCTCCGTTCTCTTTCCCGGAAAGCATCGGGAGCGTTTCCCGGCCGGGCGGACTCCTCATCCGGAAGCGGGGAGGAAGGCGGGACGGGAATCCATTGGAATCTGCTTGAACATTTTTACGGGGTACGGGGCTTTTCCACAGCGGAGGCCGTGCACAGACGGATCAGGGAGTCGCTGGGAAAGGCCTGGCGTTTTCTCGGGGCAAGCCCTCTTGCGGACGAGCTCTCCGGACTGACGGAAAACGATCTTCTCTTCTGTTCCCGGATTGCCGCTTTCCGCTACGGGAGCTGCCGGGTCTGGTTTCATCCGGGAACGGTCTGGTTCCGGAAAAACACGGCTTTTGCGCTGCGCTGTGATTTCCCGGGAGCAGAGAACAGTGCCGCTCCACGACGACGGCAGGCTTCCCGCAGCTGTGCTTGTTCCGGTTCCCCGCCCTGCCAGGAAGAGTCCGCGGAACAGGAAAAGGAGCACCTCCTCCTGAAGGGGGGAAAAAAGATTCCTTCCGGAGGAAAGGACACGGACACAGGAATGCCTGCGGAGGAAGCGGAAAACAGCAGCGAAGACGCCGCCCTCTTCGCTCTTTATGCAAAGGAACGCTGGAAAAGCGAATCCGTCGTATTCCGGATCCTGCGTTTTCCCGGAGAAGGAGAAGGGGAGGAGGAAGGGGAATGCGGAGTGCTGGAGGAAGTGACTCCATGCACGGGAATAGGAGAAATCATCCGTGACAGCGTCCGGGAAATGCTCCGCCCCCTGCGGAAGGACGGGACTTTCGACATTGCGGATTTTCCTCCGGCTGAGGAACATGGGGACCGCACCCGCTGCACCTTCTGCCGTTTCCGGCAGATCTGCCGGAAAATCCGAAGCGCTGCCGCGGAACAGCAGGAGGGAAAACCGTAGAAATCCCGCTCCTCCGGATCCCGTTCCGGATCCGGCGTTTTTTCCCAGAAATGGATCTTCTGCCTGACTCTTCTCACAGCCCCTCCACTTCCTGACGGCACGGACAATTCCTGACGGGATGAGAAAATCCGGGCAGATGAGAAAAAGGCCTTTTCTTTCGGGAAAAACTTGAAAAAATACGGAGCAGAGGCCATCTTAATCGCGTTCCCCCCGGATTTCTCTTCTTCAGCAAAATGAAAATCCGGGAAACACACGGGAATGAACGAAAAATAGGAGTATGGGAAAAATGAGCGGACTGACACAGTTGAATGCTGAAAATTTTGAAAGTGAAACAGCCGGGAAACTCTGTCTGATAGACTTCTGGGCTGAATGGTGCGGTCCGTGCCGCATGTTCACTCCGATTCTGGAGGAACTCGCAAGGGAAGTGGACGGGAGCATCCTGATTGCAAAAATCAATGTGGATGACAATCAGGAACTTGCGGCCCGCTTCGGAGTCCGGAACATTCCTGCGGTCTTCATTCTGAAAGACGGGGAAGTCGTGAAGCAGTTCAGCGGCGTCCAGGACAAGATGACCCTAAAAAAAGCATTGGAAAACGCTTGAAAAAGCTTCCTGATCCTCCAGAAGAAAAAGGGGAAACGGGAATCCCGCATGCGAATCATTCATCTCAGAAGCCTTCTCCTGTTCCGGAAAAAGACGACGGCAGAGGGGAACGTGGCCTTGAAAACGCATGGGCGGATTCCCTTCCTGCACCCGTTGCACCGGGAACGAAGGTGTTTTGCTCCCTGAGCGGCGGAGCAGACAGCCTGGCACTGTTGCTCTTTCTAAGGAAGAGAACGGCAGGTTTTCTGGAAGCAGTTCATTTTGAACATGGTCTGCGCGGAAAGGAAAGTTTGTCCGACGCGGCGTTCTGTGAAGAATTCTGCAGGGAACGGGGCATTCCGTTCCGTTGCGTGAGTCTGGATGTGCCTGGGCGGAAACGGCGGGGAGAAGGGATCGAAGCCGCGGCGCGCCGTCTGCGTCTGAAAGCCTGGAAGGAGATTGTCTCGGATCCGGGGAATTCCTGTGTGGTGCTCGGGCATCATGCCGGCGACCGGATGGAAAATGTGTTTCTCCGCCTCTTCCGGGGATCAAATGCGAGCGGACTCACTTCGCTCCGTGCGGAACAGACTCTGTACGGGATCCGTTTCATCCGCCCGCTGCTGCGGATTCAGAAAGGACAGCTGGAGGATTATCTCCGTTCAGAAGGAGTCATGCAGTGGTGTCATGACATCACGAACGGGGAAAACACCATCCGGCGCAACTTTTTGCGGAACCAGGTGATTCCGGAAATAGCAAAACATTTTCCCTATGCCGTTTCAGGCATTCTCCGTTCAGCGGAAGTTCTGGAAGAAGACGCCCGTTTTCTGGAAGGTCTGGCGGCGGACTCCTTTCAGAAAATTTCAGGGAGGCATGAAATCCCGCTGTCTTTCTGGCTTGGTCTGGCTCCCGCACTCCGGATCCGGGTGCTTCGCCTCTGGCTGGGAGAATGCCTGGGAAGAAGCGACTATGTGCCGGACAGACCGCTTCTCCGCCGCTTTCAGGAAGAACTGGAACAGCATACGGAGCAGGAGACGGAAACCCGTACACTGCCGCTCCCCGCAGGAGAAGAAAACAGCGGCGGGGCACAACCGCTGCTGCTGTTCCGGAAAGGGAAAGTCTCCTTTTGCCGCTGCCATTGTGCAGCGGGACGCCCGGAAGAAGGGACGGGGAAAAAAGAGGAGCCACTGGAATGGGATTACCGGAATCAGCCGGAACTTTTCTTCGGGCCCTATCGTCTTGAGGCGCGGATCAGCCGGGAAGTTCCGGGAGGTCGGCAGAGACGCCGCGCCGTCTCCGTCTGCGAAGTCTTCGATGCGGGGAAACTGCCGCATCGCCTGACCGTATCCCCGCGCCGGACGGGAGAACAGATGATCCCCTTCGGAGCACAGTCTCCGAAACCGCTCAAAAAACTTTTCAGCGATGCGAAAATGGGACGCTTTGAAAAAGAAACGCTTCCCGTTATCCGGGCGGAGGATACACCGATCTGGATTCCGTTTGTGAAGCGTTCCTCCGCGGCGCCGCTCACGCCGGAGACGGAAGAATGCGTTCTGTTCTCAATCGTCAAGCTGGAAGAATAATTCAAGCATCAGCAGGGAAAAGAGCAGACAACTGTGGTCGCAGAGCCGTTCCGAATGTTCCCGGAGCAGAGTTGCGACGGCATCCTTGCGGAAATACGGCTCACTGTTCAGAAGTCTTCCCTCCATCAGCCGTTCCTGGAGCGTCTCCTTCCAGACTCCCCTGAACCAGTCCGCCAGCGGGACACCGAAGCCCCGTTTCGGACGGGAACGGATCCCGGGCGGCAGGTCGGAACCAAACGCATCCGAAAGGATGCGCTTCCGGACCATCCCATGCTGTTTGAAGCGCCTCGGAAGCGACGCGGCGAATTCCACAATGCGATAATCCAGGAAAGGAGAACGGACTTCCAGAGAAGCCGCCATGGAAGAGATGTCCACTTTCGGGAGGATGTCCCCCGGCAGATAGACCGCTGTATCGAATTCCTGGGCAGATTCGACGACATCCCGGGCCTGTGGCAGATGGAGAAGTTCCAGTCTTGAAAGCAGAGGCAGCAGCACCTCCGCTCCATCGGCAAGCTCCTCGCCGCAGATTCTTGCGATTCCCGCGGATGCCCGGTGAGAAATCAGGGAAAAATACTGTTCGCTCCGCGGCAGGGCGGCCGCTTCCAGAAGACGCTTCAGCCTGCCGGGAAAGGAACGCTCCCCGCAGGAGGAGGGAAGAAGCGAAGCGGGAAGATGCCAGAGAAAATGCGGAAGGATGCGGGAAAGAATCCGCAGGCCCTTCAGAGCAAGATAGCGTTCATATCCGGCAAAGACCTCGTCCGCGCCGTCTCCGCTGAGCGCGACCGTAACCCGCTCCCGGGCGAATTCGCTCAGCAGATACGTCGGGAGCATGGAGGCGTCCGCATAGGGTTCGCCGAAATGGGCGGCAAGTTTTTCCAGCAGTCCGAAATCGCAGGGCTGGACCGTCTTCACATGATGGACGATTTTCCCGCCCGTGCGCCTTCTCAGATATTCTGCCGTTTCCCTTGCGTCCTCCGTTTCATCATAGCGTGGGACAGGAAATCCGATGGAAAAGAGATTCAGCTCCTCCGCCCCCGCGCCCTGCCGTTCCAGCACATGCGCGGCCGCGGAAGCGACGACGGCGGAATCCAGTCCGCCGGAAAGAAACACCCCGAGCGGGACATCGGCAACAAGTCTTTTCCCAACGGCATCCATCACCAGACTCCGCAGAGAGCTTTTCGCCTCCTCATAGGAAATCTCCCGTTTCCTGTTGAAATCCAGTTTCCGGAAACATTCTGAGGCAAGAATCTCCCCCGTATCCGCATTCAGTGCCAAGTACGATCCCGGCGGCAGTTTCGAGACTCCGCGGAACAGGGTCAGAGATCCCGGCACATACTGAAGCGCCAGATATTCCAGAAGCGCCGCGGAATTGATGTCTGTGCGCGGGAAGGACGGCAGTTTTTTCAGGGCGGAAAGTTCGCTGGCAAAGGCAAAACAGGAATCGCGTTTCATCCAGAAAAGCGGTTTCACTCCGAAACTGTCGCGCGCGAGAACGATTCTGCGTTCACGGGAATCATACAGGGCGAAGGCGAAAAAACCGTTCAATTCCGGGAGAAAGCCCGTGCCGTATTCCTCGTAAAGGCGAAGCAGGACCTCCGTGTCGGAACGGGTCCGGAATGTGCGGCCCTTTGACTCAAGCGAACTGCGGAGCTCCTGGAAATTAAAGATTTCCCCGTTGTAAATCAAGACCTTCGATCCATCGTCCGAAAAGAAGGGCTGGGCGCCTCCGGAAAGGTCGATCACGGAAAGACGGCGATGGGCAAATCCCACGTTCCCGTCCGTGAAGAACCCTTCCGCATCGGGTACGCGGTGGCGGATGCTTCCCGCCATTTTCAGAAGAAGATCCCGGTCCGCGGGCTTCCCGTCCAGATTGACAAAACCGGCGATTCCACACATGGCGCGTCAGATCCCCCGTTGTGTTTCTTCATCCTGCCCCGTGGAGAAAGCAGCAGAAGGAGAAGAAGATGAAAATGAAAAAGAAGGAGCATCTCCTCCTCCTGTGACAGTTCCGGAAGGGAGGAAGGGACGTCTTTCGATATGGGCATTCTTCCTGCGGAGAAGTTCCGATTCTCTGAAGCGGAGCATCGCCTCAGGCTCAAAGCACAGGGAAAGGAAACGCGTCAGGATGATTTCCTCCGCAAGCGGACTCGGGTGAAGCATATCCGGGGCGTAGAAACGATAATCGCGCAATTCATCCATGAGAATCTCATAGGCGGGGAAATAAGCACAGTTGTCAGTGTTCCCGACCGCTTCGTGGATTGCGGAAAGAAGCATCGCCTTGCTGCGCGAATTCAGAAGCAGATCCCCGGGATAGTGCCGCACGGGGGAAAGAGTCAGAATCACACTGCAGGATGGATTGACGCGCCGGACCAGCGCCACACTCTCCTTCACGGCATGCTCCAGTTCCTCCCGCGTCGCCAGACGGCGGATGAAGCATTTCCCTGGCATCCGGTGACAGTTTGCGGCAATTCGTCTTCCCCCCCCGTCTTCATCCCGCCGCCCTTCTCCCCAGGGAGCGGCCACTTCGTAAAGAAGCGCGGAAGATTCCGTAATCAGGACAGCCCCCGCCTCAAGCAGCGCATGGCGGAAGGCAATGCGGGACGTCTCCGCCGCATGAAGCGCCTCCGCCCTCGAAGGCCGGGAAAAACACCCGTGATGCAGCCAGGAATGCCAGAGCCCGTCCGCCTCGAAAAAATCCTTTTCCGTATAGGGAACGTCTTCCGCCGCATGGAACAGCGCATCCCGGATCGAAACGGGATTGTACAGAATCCCGTTCGGATTCCAGACCACGCGGAATCCCGATTCCGACAATCTCCCGGACAGCGAATCCGAAAAACACGATCCGATCGAAGCCATCTTCAAATCCGCCCGGAACTTCTTCAGCGGCCAGACAAAACGAAGCGGCGTATAGGGAAAAGGATTCCGGGGGGGAATCCCGCCGCAGACGCCGTCACGGAGGCCTTCCTCCTCATTCCTTCCTCCGGGGCTGCATTCTTTTATCTTTTTCATTTTCATTCGTCCTCAAGCACTTTTTCCTGTGTTTCTCTCTGCCGGCGCTTCCGGCTTTCCTCTCCGTCTCCGGGGAAAAGGAAGATTCTCAGGCGCCCGGTTCATTCCGCATGGGGGGAAGGAGGAGGAGGAGTCTTTCTTCCAGCCTTCTCCCCGCCGCGCGGGATTCCGCTCTGCATTTTCCTTCTTTCCGCAAGTCTGCAGAGCCGTTCGAGCAGGAGGGAATACCGCGGCTCCCTCACCGAATTCCTGACGGCCATGGAAACCGCTTTCCGGGAACCGATCAGAATCATCAGTTTTTTTGCCCGGGTGATGCCCGTGTACAGCAGATTCCGCTGAAGCATCAGATAATGCTGCGGCAGAAGGGGCATGATGACCACCGGGAATTCGCTGCCCTGAGATTTATGAACCGTCACAGCATAGGCGGGCACGATCTGCGCGGCGTCCGCAAAATCATAGCAGACGGGACTGGAATCGAAATCGACTGTGAACTGTTCCGCAGCCGGGTCGATGTCTGAAAGTACGCCCATGTCGCCGTTAAAGACGGATTTGTCATAATTGTTGGTGACCTGCATGACCTTGTCTCCGATCCGGAAAAGACGGTTTCCGGAACGGAAGGATTTTTTCTGACTCCCGTTCAACGCATTCTGGAGCCGTTCATTCAGAGCGATTGTGCCGGCCTCGCCGCGGTTCATCGGGCAGAGGACCTGGACATCCTTCACGGGATCGAATCCGAAACGCGCCGGGATGCGTCTCATGATCAGGCGTTCGATCAGGTCGGCACATTCGGCGGGGTCCTCTTTTTCAATCCAGTAGAAATCGCGGAGTTCCTTCCCCGCGGAGGAGCAGCCTCCACCGCCACGGCCGCTGCAGGTCCGCGGGGGGGGCGAGGGAAGAGGAGACAAACCGGAATTGACCTCATGGGCGGCATGAATGATGCCGCTGCCCTCCCCCTGCCGGAAAATTTTCGTCAGACGCGTCACCGGAAACAGACGCGATTCAATCATATCGTTCAGCACATTCCCCGGCCCCACAGAAGGCAGCTGGTCCGGATCCCCCACGATCACCACGGAAGAACCGGGTCGGATCGCCCGGAACAGCGCCACGGCGGTCGGGAGATCCAGCATGGACACTTCGTCAATCACATAGATCTGGCGCGAGAGCGGATTTGCCCGGTCATGGAGGAAACGTCCTTCCGCAGGGTCCCACTTGAGCATGCGGTGAATGGTGGAAGCGGGGAATCCGGTGGCTTCGGACATTCGTTTGGCGGCCCGGCCCGTGGGAGCGGCAAGCGCCAGCTTCAGCCCGGCCGCCTGCGAACGCCGGACAATTTCCGAAATCACAGTCGTCTTCCCCACGCCGGGACCGCCCGTGATCACCGTCAGGGGATGTTTTGCCGCCCTCTCGACGGCAAGGAGCTGTTCGGAGCTGAACGCTCTCCCCTGCTGCGGCGTCCTCCCTGCAAGACGGCGGCCGAAATGACGTTCCACCGAGGCAAGGCCGCAGAGCAGACGGGGAAGTTCCTCCTCACATCGCAGAAGCTCCTTTTCATAGATCATGCGTGTCCCGTCCGCAGAAAACACGGGCATGGCAACGGCGGCCTTCTCCGCGGCGGCCAGCGCCCGGGCCGCATCGGACTCCTCCACACCGAGCAGAGACGCAAGCATCGGCACAAACTGCTCCTCCGGCATGCAGACATGCCCCGCCGAACGGATCTGCAGAAGCGCATAGGACACCCCCGCAAAGAGCCGTTTCGGATCCGCCTTTCCGATTCCCGCCGCGGAAGCGATCCGGTCCGCCAGAAGAAAGCCGATTCCCGGAACTTCCGAGGCAAGACGGTACGGATTCTCCCGGATGATCTCCGCCGAACGGTCCCCGTAACGCTTGTAAATGCGGTTGAAATATGCAATGGAAATGCCCAGGCTCTGCATGTGAATCTGCATTTCCCGCCGGGAGGAATTCTCCTTCCAGGCCTTGCGGATCTGTTCAATGCGTTTCTTCCCGAGTCCGGGAACCTCGCGCAAACGGACGGATGCCTGATTCAGAATTCTCAGAGTGTCCTCCCCGAAGGTGTCGACAATCGCCTGCGCGTATTTGCGCCCGATCCCCTTGATCAGTCCGGACGAAAGATAACGCACCACCCCCTCCCTTGTCACCGGCAATGTAAAACGGCATGCCGAAGCCCGGAAACGCCTCCCGTGATCCCGGTGAAACTCCCATTTCCCGGAAAGCTCCACGGACTGTCCCGGATACGGACCGGAAACAGGGCCGACAACACAATGCAGCACCCCCTGTCCGTCGCGGATCCGGAAGACGGAATAGGAAGCGTCCTCCGCTTCAAAAAGGACTTTTTCAATTTCCCCGCAGAGGATCTGCGCGGGCACGCCGTCGTCATCCGGCGCAGTACGGGACGAAGCGCCGGGAAGAATCCCATCAGGAAGCCCGCCGGGGAAAAGGTCCATCGCCGCGCCCCTCCGGAAGACTCTCAGTGATGCGAGAAAATGCGTTCGGGCGCGTGGCGGAGAGCCACTCCGAGTTCATTGGCACGTTTGACCACGTCCGCATCCTTCAGGGAGCCGGAAGGTGCGACAATCGCGCGGATGCCGGCCGCTGCCGCCGTTTCGACTCCGTCGTAAAACGGGAAGAAGCCGTCACTGGACATCACCGCGCCTTCCAGCGTGGCTGCGCCCTTGTATTTCAGTTTGAATTTCTCGATGGCCTGCTCCACAGCGCCTACACGGTCCTGTTCGCCCGTGCCTACGGAAAGAGTCTGCCCGTCCTTGACAATCACCACGCCGTTGGAACGGACGGCAATGTTGATGTACCAGGCGGCGAGAAGATCCCGCTTCTGCTGTTCCGTCGGCTCGGCCGTGGAAACCTGAAGCCCGCAGGATTTGTTTTCGCCGGAGGCGGGGGGAAGATCGTCAAAAGTCCGGACGGCGGTCAGAAGGGGAGCGGCAATCACCAAGGAACCGTCACAGAGAATTTTTACCGTGTTTGCGACCCCTTCAGGATCGTCCCCGACATATTTCGGAATGGAGGCGATGTCTCCGCTCTGGAGAATGCGGATCTGCCTGTTGAGTTTGACATCCGGGTTGCAGAACACCGCAAGCGCCTCCTCCGTATAGGCGGGAGCCACCACGCATTCGACAAAGGTGGACATGATTTCGCGCGCCGTCTCCTCATCGACTTCCTTGTTCATCGCCACAACGCTTCCGAAAGCCGCGCGGGCATCGCAGTCACGCGCCTTGATGTAGACTTCGCGCAATGTTTCGCCTGGACGGGCCACAGCAGCGCCGCTCGGATTCACATGCTTCATCACAGCGCATGCGGGATCGTCGAAATAGCGGATGATGTTCAAAGCCCCGGAAATATCCTCCAGATTGGTCTGGGAAAGACCGTTTTTGCCGTTCTTGAGCGTTTTCATGTCCATGATCGCGCCGGAAACGCCAACGGGGCGGTAGTAGGCCGCGGGCTGATGCGGATTCGTCCCGTAGCGGAGATCCAGGGCCTTCACGTATTGACGCCCGTTCAGCGAAAGTTCTCCGGGAAAGTTCCCCGTGTTGGCTGTCAAATACGAATTTCTCTCCAGCTTTCCTGCCATTTTTCTCAGCTCCGGTTTTGTAAGGTTGCGTTTGAGGTGGTATGTTATTTGCAGTATCGGTCAATGTACATTCAAAGACGCCCGAACGCAAACTTGCCAGAAAAAAAATACCGGGGTTTCCATGAGGAAGAAAGGTTTTTTCATCACACTGGAAGGAGGGGAAGCCTGCGGGAAAAGCACGCAGATGCTCCTGCTGGAAAATTCCCCGGACTGGAAAAACAAAAACCGGGAACGGATCTTCACCCGTTCACCCGGAGGCACGGAAATCGCGGAGAAAATCCGCGCCATTCTCAAAAACGCCGGCGGCGCGGAAGCGCTGAACGACCGCGCGGAACTCCTGCTCTTTTCCGCCTGTCACGCCCAGATGACGGAACAGCGGATCCTGCCGGCGCTCGAACGCGGAGCCATCGTCGTTTCCGACCGTTTCTGCGATTCCACGACCGTATATCAGGGCTTTGCGCGCTCTCTGGATCCGGAACGGGTCCTCAGAATCAACCGTTTCGCCTGCCGGGGCCTGGTCCCGGATCTGACCATTCTTCTGGATCTGCCCGCTCAGGAAGTCATGCGCCGCATCCGGAAACGCGCGGGTGAAGGCGGCGCCCCCGCTCCCGATCAGGACCGTTTCGACTCCGAATCCGAAGCCTTCCATGAAACCGTGCGCAGGGGATTCCTGGAACTGGCGCGCAGAGAACCGCAGCGCTTCCGGATCGTCGACGCATCGGAAGACCCCGGTTCGGTCCACCGCAGCATCAAGGAGGCGCTCCGTGACGGACTGGACCTTTTTTGAACAGAAGTTCCCCCTCATCATGAATTCGCTGAAAAACGCCGCCGCCGCGGGGAGAATCGGGCATTCCTATCTTCTGGCAAGTTCCAACCCCGTGTTCCGCCAGGATTTCCCGCTTCTCCTGGCATGCCTCGCTGCATGCACACAGCCGGAGCAGGATGGAAGACCGTGCGGAAAATGCCTGACATGCCGTCAGATTTCCGCCGGGATTTATCCGGACATGCACATTCTCGCGCCCACATCCAAATCCCGGGAGATCACCATCGGGAAGGACGCGGATGAACCGGACACGCTCCGCGCTTTTGAAGCCGTCTTCCACCTCAGCGCCGTCTCCGCCTCCGGATGGAAAATCGGGATCATCCAGGATGCGGACACCATGAACGAAAAGGCTCAAAACGCGTTCCTCAAAACCCTGGAGGAGCCCCCCCGGAAATGTCTTTTCATCCTCTCCACGGGGAGACCGTCGGAACTGCTGCCGACCATCCGTTCCAGATGTCAGATCCTGGAGCTGACAGACAATCACTGCCGATATGATCTTTCCCGTTTCCCCGTCCTCCCGGGAATTCTGCTCAAACTCCAGTTCTTTTCCCGCGACGATATCGCCGCGGCGGAAGACTGCGCCCGGAATCTCATTGCCATTCTCGACTCCTTTCAGGACGAAGCGGAAAAAGCCGTGGCGGAAAAATGGGCCGCGCGTCTCGAAGCGGCGAAAAATCTGGAAAGCGCCGGGTTCAAGCAGCTCGAAAAACGCATCGCAGGGGAGGAAGGCTGCGAATACCTGAGACTCCGCGAACAGTTCATCAGCATCCTGCATACCTGGTTCGCCGAAATCGCGCTCATCGCCGGAGGAACTCCGAGGGAGCTTCTGCCGAATCCGGAAATCCTCGAGGAACTCTTCTCCTCTCCCGTCCGCCCGAAGCTGAAAGCCGCAGAGGCGTTCCGGCATCTCAATGAAGCGGAGGAGCTGCTGAAAGCGCTCAGGACCAATGTCAGCGATGAACTCGCAATCCGGACGTTCTGTCTGAACGTGGCTCTCCCCTGAGAGAAGCGAAGAGAGAAAAGAGAAGAGAAAAAAATCCCCGCGGAAAAATCCGAATGAGCACTCAACACCCCGCCCCTTCATCAGAAAATCCTTCTGTGCAATCCGTCTTTTCCACCTCACCTCATGCTGCCGCCGCCAGGCGCAAACAGGTGAGCATCTATACGGACGGCGCATGCAAAGGCAACCCCGGCCCCGGAGGCTGGGGAGCCGTTCTCCTTTACGGAAAGTTCCGCAAAGACATTTCAGGAGGATTTTCCAGAACAACCAACAACAGAATGGAAATCATGGCGGCCGTTGCGGCTCTGGACTGTCTCACGGAATCCTGCGAGGTCACACTGTATTCCGATTCCCGCTATCTCGTCGATGCACTCGAAAAAGGCTGGCTCCGCCGATGGAAGAGCAGAAACTGGATCAAAATGGACAAATCGCCCGTTTTGAATGTGGATCTCTGGGAACGGCTTCTTCGGCTTCTTGAAAGGCACAGCGTCCGCTTCGTCTGGGTCAAGGGACACGCCGAAAACGAATACAACAATCTCTGTGACAGAATGGCAACGGAAGAAGCCTCCGGGACATCCCTCCCGGAAGATCCGGGATTTCCCTGATCCCTCCTGCGGAAGCGTCATCCCGTGCAGGGGATTTTTTCAGACGGATCCGGCTTTTCTCCGGGTCAGTCGTCGAAGAGAGAGGGCTGGAGAATGCCTCCGGATGCAGCAGAAGACGGAGAGACCGAGGCCGATTTGCGCGCATAGGAGGCACGGGGCTCCCGAAGACGCAGAGACTGCCGCTTCGTCAGGGCGGGCTGTCCGGCTTCCGCAATGGCGTTGTCCTCCAGATTTTCCAGGATTTCCCTGGCCCGGCTGATGACCTCCGGAGGAAGTCCGGCCAGTTTGGCGACATGGATTCCGTAGCTCTTGTCCGCCGCCCCCGGAACGATCTGACGGAGGAAAATGATCTGATCCCCGTATTCCCGGACGGCGACATTGTAGTTCTTCACCCCCTGACGCGTCAGGGCGATTTCCGTAAGCTCATGATAATGGGTGGCGAACTGCGTCCGTGCGCGGCAGTCCGGATGGTCCAGGAGATATTCCGCGACGGCCCATGCGATGGAGAGGCCGTCGAAGGTGCTTGTTCCGCGCCCAATTTCATCCAGGATGACAATGCTTTTCGACGTCGCGTGATGAAGGATGTTCGCCGTTTCCACCATTTCCACCATGAAGGTGCTCTGCCCCCGGGAAAGATCGTCCATGGCGCCGACGCGTGTGAAAATTCTGTCCGCGATGCCGATCCAGGCCTCGTCCGCCGGGATGAAGGAGCCCATCTGCGCCATTAGAACGATGAGCGCCGTCTGGCGCATGTAGGTGGATTTACCGGCCATGTTCGGCCCCGTGACGATCGCACAGCGGTCGTCGGAGTCGTTCAGGAAGGTGTCGTTCGGGACGAAAAGCACGTCCTTCAGCGTCTGTTCGACGACGGGGTGCCGTCCCTCGATTA
>CAJMAW010000035.1 GCA_905211485.1 uncultured Lentisphaeria bacterium
AGCGGCGGGACGCTGTCCGTACGAAGCAGGAAGTCTTAAGAAATAAAAAAGCTTGAAAGCAGCTCTTCCTCATACTCCTCGGCTCCCCCCCCTCCGAGGCATTCCCTGCACCCGGGGGGGGATGCGCGGCCTGCCGTATTTTTCCCCTGTCTCTTATTTAATAATATCTATTATTTGTTTTCATAAAATCTTTTCAGATTTTTTTCATGATTTCCCAGTCTTACACCATGGAGTATTCGTTTTTCAATCTTTTTTGTTTGTTTCCATCTGTATTTATTTATAAATAAAAGATGTGAAGCATCCCACCATCATAAAAATATGTTTCTTTTTGGAATTATAGATTTGAATATGGCATGCAGAAGACTATATTGAGTCCCATGATGATTAAGTATGCTGCAATATTATTTCTGCTGGCATTCAGTATTTCTGAATTAAGAAGTGCTCCTGCCGCCGTTCTGATCGGCCTGACTTCCGGGAATGAACTGGAGTATCAGCGTATTTCCCGACTCTTCGATCAGACGGAATCCATCCTGCATTCTTCCGGATTTCCCGGAGAAAGAATCTTCCGTCTGGATGAAAATCAGCCTTTCGGGAAAGAGGAACTTGCGGAACTGGGGAAACAACTCCGAGCAAATCCGCCGGCTCCTGCCGAAGCGTGTTTCATTTTTGTCGCCGGGCACTTGCAGATTACAAGACGCGGAGAAATCCTCCTGAAAACTCCGAAAGGGTTTGTCAAATCAGAGGACTTCTGCAGTTTTTTTTCTGAAATTCCCGGGAAACCCCTTGCCTTCTGCTTTACACTTTACAGCTGGGAGCTTGCAAACGAACTTGCCTCTCGGGGAATGACTTCCGTTGCCTTCACTTCGGAACCCGGCATGAGTTCTCCGCCCGCCATACCGGATTTCTTCATCGCCCGCTGGAACAGCGGGGAGGCTTCTTCCCCGCATGAACTTTATGACACACTGAAACAGGCCGCCGTGGATGCTCAGGCCGATGCCGCAAGACGCAAAGTCTTTTTCAACGAGCTTCCCGCCGTCTTCATTCCCGGTGAACCCGGGAAAACGTTTCCCTTTCCCAATGCCGAACCCATTCCATTGACTGCGGAACTCCGGCCGGAAAAAGCAGACTCCGAAGTCCGGACGCCGGAACCAGTCCCGGAGGGAACAGGATACGCCTGTTTTGAAAAACGCGTCTGTGAACTCATCCTTGCAGACGGTTCGGAAGCACTTTGGAAAGAACACGGTGAAATCCGGATTCTCAGCGACTTCGGAGCCAGACTTTTTACTCTGTTCCAGCCTTCCCGCGGAGGCGCGGGAAAAATTCTTTCCGCAGTCCACAGAATGCCGTCCGGACAGGAAATTTCCGCGCAGATCCGTCCCGAAACCGGACAGATCCTGATCCCGGACTTGTGCCCCGGAAGCCGGATCCTCTACGACTTTGAAGCGCCCGCGGCTCCTTTCCTTTCCGGAAACGGCAGATTCGGATTCTCTGTGCCGTTGTCCGGGCTGATTCCCCAGAAGAGTCTCTCCCTGCGTCTGCGCGTGCCCGAATCCATGCAGTTGCAGGTCCGTTTCCGCGGAGAAGGGGAGATGAGCGCTTCTCCCGCGGAAAAAAGGGGACCGTACAGCTTGGAAAGGTGCTGGGAAATACGGAATGTCCCGGCGATCCCGGATATTCCGGACGTCCCGCCGGAAATCCGCAGCGGGACGCTGATGCTGATTTCATCCCTGAAAAACTGGGAGGAGTTTGCAGAGTATTACCGGGGATTGACAGAAGGCTGCGATGCCGCGGGGGAGGGCGTTTCCGGACAGGTGAAACGTCTGACGGAACATACCCCGGATGGAGCCGGAAAACTCCGGAAAATCTATGACTTTGTCAATCAGCTCCGTTACGACAGCACAGCCCTCGGGATCCGGGCATTGCGTCCCCGGCTTGCGGAAACGGTCCTGGCCACAGGCGTGGGGGACTGCAAGGACAAGGCAAATCTCCTGACAATCATGGCGCGTCTTTCCGGATTTCCTTCAGCCAGTCCCGCGATCCTGAACAGGGGCGCGTTCTGCGATCCGGATTTCCCCGCCTGGCAGTTCAATCATATGCTTGTCCGGATTCCCCCCTGTGCCGAGTTTCCGGAAGGGCTCTGGCTGGATCCCACGGATTCGGAAACTCCTTTCGGATCCCTGCCTCCAGGAGATGCCGGGCAGAATGCCCTGGTGTTTTATCCCGCCTCCGTCCGTTTTGAAAAGGTGGCGAATGTGCCGGGAAAACTTCCTCGTCTGAGCCAGATCTGGCGTGCCGGCACTCCGGATCCGGAGGGGAAAAACGGCGGAAAAGAGAAGAAGGCGGGGAGGGAAGATGAACTGCATTTGACTCTTCTTGCCAGCGGACTTCAGGCATATCCGCTCCGGCACCAGATAAAACGCCTGTCCGAAGAAGGAAGGACGTATTTTCTCCAAACGCTTCTGAATCGTTTGCTTCCCGGAGCGGAACTCTGTGTGGTGGAAACGGCCGGAACAGAAGAAGAAACAGGGAAAAACTATGTTGATACGGAGGAGGGAGTCAGGCTTTCTCTTCTGCTCCGCCGGGGGAAACGCTCCCTTTTCCGGATTGACCCGGCCCTGACGGATTCCTTTGCCCTGCCCGGACGCCGTCTCCCGATTTGGTGGAACGATGGGCATGGGCTTATTTATGAACTGGAATTTCCCTGTGCGCGCAATGTCCCGGATCTCCGGAAGAGTTTTGATTCTCCGGATTTGCGGGCCTCGGTGGAAGTCACCGGGGGGAGAGTGCTCTGCCGCGTGGAACTGTCTCCGGGAGCGATTCCCGCGGAGCACTACCCCGTCTGCCGGACTGCGCTGCGCGCGGCGGATGATTTGCTTTTTCAAATTCAAACAGAAGGATGGACAGATTGATGACGCGGCCTTTTTCTTCATCGGAACTGGAGAAGCTTCTTCAGGAGATCCCGCCGACATTTCAGGCTCTGCGTGCGGAGTTGTCCAAACGCGTTTTCGGGCAGGAAACGCTGATGGAGGATTTGCTTCTTGCACTGCTCTGCCGCAGTCACTGCATGCTGACCGGTGTGCCGGGGCTGGCGAAGACTCTTCTGGTGAAAAGCCTGGCTCAGGTGGCGGAACTTTCCTTTTCCCGTGTGCAGTTCACTCCGGATATGATGCCGAGTGATCTGATCGGAAGCGAGATTCTGGAGACGGATCCGGAAAGCGGGAGGCGTCAGTTCAAGTTTTCTCCCGGGCCGGTGTTCACGCAGCTGCTTCTGGCGGATGAGATCAACCGGACGACTCCGAAAACGCAGTCCGCCCTTCTGGAAGCAATGGAGGAGCGTCAGGTCACGGTCGGAGGAGTTCCCCATTCCCTTCCGGATCCTTTTTTTGTTCTTGCCACGCAGAACCCGATCGAACAGGAGGGAACCTATCAGCTTCCCGAAGCCCAGCAGGACCGTTTCATGTTCTCGCTCAGGATTCATTATCCGGGCCCCGATTCCGAACGCAGAATCATTCTCGAGACAACCCGCAACAGCATGGAGGAGCTCCGGACCGTGGTGACTGCGGAGAAACTGCTGGATTTCCAGCGGGCTGTCCGGGAAATCGACGTTCCGGACTCGGTGGCAGATTTTGTCGTGAAGCTGGTTCGTTCGACTCGCCCAGAGGATCCCTGTGCCGGAGAGACGGTCCGGCATTATCTCCGCTGGGGCGCCGGCCCCCGTGCCGGACAGTATCTGATTCTGGCTTCCAAAGCCTATGCGGCCCTGAGCGGACGCGCCAATATCTCGCGTTCCGATGTGGAGCGAGCAGCGTATCCCGTGCTGAGACACCGCCTTCTGCTCAATTTCCGCGCACAGGCGGATTCGGTGACTGCGGATGAAATCATTGCCGGAGTCCTTGCATCGTGATGAAGAAACATCATGCCCCGGAGCTGCCGCCTGTGGAAGCGCTCCGCCTGGAGGATCTGGCAGGAGTGGAGTCTCTGGAGCTGCGCGGCCGTCTGCTCGCGGAGGGATTCCTGGCGGGAATACACCGGAGCGGCCGCAGCGGTTCCTGTCCTGAATTCCGCGAATTCCGGGCGTATGTCCCCGGGGATGAGCCGCGCCGCATCGACTGGCGCGCCAGCGCCAGGAGCGATTCCGTGCTCCTGCGTCTGCGGGAGGAGGAAAGCAATCTCCGTGCAAAAATCATCCTCGACAGCAGCCGTTCGATGGCATTCCGCGGAGAAACGGCCCTCTTCAGCAAATGGGATTATGCCCGGACTCTGGCCGTCGCGCTGGCGTGGATCCTGCACCGGCAGCAGGATTTGTGCGGACTTGATGTGGTCGGGGCGGAGCTGGAGGCCAGCTTCCCGTATTCCTCGCGCCGCTCCGCTCTGACGAGGATGATCGCTTCACTGGAGCGCGCCGCTTCGGGAAAGGAAAGCGCAGTGGGCGCGCATCTCCTGAATTTTGCCGCAAAGCAGGAACTTTCACACGGCATACTCATCGTGCTTTCCGACTTTTATATGAAGACGCGCGAACTGGAGGAAGCACTCCTGTGTTTCCGCGGGACAGGCAATCAGGTGCTCCTCTTCCAGATCCTGGATCCCGGAGAGCTTGCTCTGGAATATACCCGGAGCACCCAGCTGCTTGAGCTGGAAGGGGAGGAAAACCGTTTTACCGTCCACCCCGATCTGGACGCGGAAGCGTATGAAGCCCGGATGGAAAAACATCTTCAGTCCCTGGCGGATGCCGCATCAGGATCCGGAACGGACTGGAGTCTCTGCCGGACGGACACGCTTCCGATGCAGGCTCTGGAAAAGATTCTTTCCGCATCGAAAAGGAGACGCTGATGAGTTCATGGTATCTGCTTGCTCCCGTCTTCCTGGCCGGAATGGCGGCATTGACGCTCCCGCTTCTTTTGCATCTCCTGAAACGGAAGACGCCCATGGCAGAATATTTTCCTTCTCTAGCGTTTTTCCAGACGTCCCAGCCGGAAAGTCGGCGTGCTCAGCGCTGGCGCCGGCGCGTGGTCTGTCTGCTGCGCTGTCTGGGACTTGCTCTTCTGGCGCTGGCGTTCAGCCGCCCCTTCCATTCGGGACATGCGCCCGAACCGGATTCTCTGACAATTCTTCTCTGGGACGACTCCGCATCGCTGGGATCAGGAGAGACATATCGGCTCCTTCAGAAAAAACTCACGGAGGAATTGCGCCGCTGTTCTCCGAGGGATCCTGTTACCATCGGCCTCGTTCGCGGAGGCGGCGAAGTGCTCTGGTCGGGTGCTTTTTCCGGCGATGCGGAAAAACTCCTGCAATGGTTCCGGACGACTCACAGCAATCAGCTCAGCAGCGATTTTTCCGGAGTCTCCGAACAGACGGACCGCCGCTTTGCCTCGCTGCCGGCTCCCAGACGCCGCGTTGTGATCTTCTGCGATGACAGTTCGTACCCCTGGCTTTCCTGCGGCGATTCCATCCGTTTCGCCACGGCGACTTCCTGCAAAAGGATCAGCATTCCGTGCCGGCGGAATCTTCTTTCCCTGCGGAGCGGGCCCGTCACTCTTTCCGGAAACCGTTTGACTGTTCAGTTCACGGCGGAGAATCTCTCCCCCGATCCTTTTCCGCATCCCCTGAAAGCGCGCCTGAAAACCCTTTCCGGGGATGAAGCGGACCTGGATTTCACCCTGGATGCCGGAGAGGAAAAAACTCTTTCGATTGTCTGCGAACTGCCTTCCGGCCATTTGAGCGCGGGGGAGATACGCGTGGATCTTCCCGGAAATGATCCCTTCCCGGAGGACAATGTCTGCTATTTTGCGGAATCCGTTCCGGCGGGAGGAATGGAAGTGACGCGGCCTGGACCGGAGGACGGTTTCGATTATCTGAGTCTGGCGCTCGGCGTGAATTCCCCCGTTGATCCGGAGAGCTGGGATCCGGGGGAGGGCTCGGCTTCCGGACGTGTCCTTTTCTGGCAGACCCCCGATTCGCTCGGACAGGCGAATCAGGCTAGACTCAAGTCTTTTGTCGAAAGAGGCGGCGTGGCAGTGCTTCTGCCTTCGGCGGGGGAAAGAGGCCGCGGGCTGCGCCGTTTTCTGGCAGAGGAAGCCGGGATCACTTTCGATTCTCGGAAAAATCCGCGTCCCTGCAGAACGGGATTCTCCCTGCCGGATTCCCGCGACCCGTTCCTGAATCCCGTTCTGAACTGGGAAAGTTTTTCCGGCTGGCTCCAGGTGCGTTTCTTTTCCCGTTATGAGGCGGAGCTCCCCGAAGAAGGAGGAATCATACAGAGCGTCCTGAACTTTTCTGACGGCAGACCCGCTCTGCTGAGATGGCCGCGCGGACGCGGATTCTTCTATCTCTGGCTCGGAGATTTCCGCAGGGATTCCTCCAACTGGGCGATGAGCGCGACTTTCCTGCCCTTCTGGCGTACTTTCGCCTCCGCTGTGCTGTCCCGGCGGAGATCTTCCGGCAGCTTTGAAGCCGGAATGACTCGGAACGGGGAGACTCTCCTGCATACAGGCTGTTATCAGGATGGAACTGAAGTCTATGCGGTGAACCTTCCGGAAAAGGAAATCCGTTCCATGTCTCTGAAGGGGGAACGTCCTGCTCTGACTGCGGGGAGGGAGACTCCCCACTACGGCCGTCCTTCCGGAGAGGCTTCTATGGAACAGTCCGGTACTTCTCCGCATCCATCTTCAGATGAAGAACCTGTGCCGGAATTGTTTCTTGCCGCTGCCGGAATTTTGCTTCTGGCTTTGCTTCTGGCCAACCGGACTGTCTTGTAACGAAATGGAGACGGCGGAGCAAATGGGAATCTTCCTGGAAACAATCATCATTCCCCGGAATGATCCCGGGGAAAAATGAGAGAGAAAGCTTAGAGAGAGGCGTGTTGAAAGAGAAACTGAAAAAATACCGGGCCGTGCCGTCCGCAGTGGAGGAATCTGAGCTATGCTGAAAAAACTCCTTGCTGGATGCTTTTTTGACAGCGTTGCCCGCGGCATGATCTGTTCCGCCCTGCTGCTCTGGTGCGCGGAACTGATCCAGGGCGCTCTGCGCCTGATCCGGCTCATCATTCTTCCGTGGGGCCTGTCCCCCGGAGCGGATGGTACAGGCAATCCTGATAATGTTCATATTTTTGTACATGAAATAGATATGATCCAAAAAACGCTTGCTTGCGCCGCTTCCTGGATTTCCCGCTGGGATGGGTGGGGCGCCACCGCCGCGGGATTGCTCGCAGCGGGAAGCGGGATGCTCTGCATCCATGCCTTCGCCTGCCGCAGGGACCGGGAATGTCATTTTGAAAACCGTTGGGAAAGTCTCTGGGAACTGAGGAAATCAGACTCTCCTGTACGTGCCGTTCAGTATGCCGAAAGTTCTCTGGCCTGGGAGCGCGTGCCTCGGCGCCTCCGATGGAAACCGCAGTGTTTTGCCGTCGCGGGAGCGCTGATACTGGGAGCCACTTTGTTTCTGCAGCCTTTGTTTCACCGGGAGATCTCCGCATCCAGCATTCTTCCGGATTCCGGCGCGGATTCAGGCGGTATGGATGGCAGCAGGAAAGAAAAGGAGGAAAATGATCCGGAAAAGGAAAGAAGGAGTGCGGAACTCATGAACGCTTCCATTACGTTTCTGTATCCCGGCGGAGAGGAGGAATTTTCTCCGATTGATCTTCTGGAGTGGGAAGGATTCTTTTCCGGCAATGTCACCTGGCGCGATCTGGTGCTGGAGGTTTCCCTGAACGGAGCGGAGGCGGCCCGTTTCGAGCTGCAGGCGAAAAAACCGGAGGAAAACGGTGGAAAAAAAGAACAACTGCTCGGCCCTGCCGCCGCAAGAAAAAGTGGAAAGAAGGAAGGGGAAGGAGAGAAAAAAGAGAACGGACAGGGAAAGAAGAAGAACGCTCCTTCCCGGGAGAACGGGACAGGGTTCTCTCTGGAAGGGGAATTCAGTCTGGAGGAGATCAGAGCCATGCCGCTGGATCTGCTGAGTCTCCGCCTCAGGGGGGTGGCTCTGTCGGGGGAGGAGGAGCTGCCGATTCAGTCGCTGCAGAAGATATTGCGCCTGAGGCCGCTCAGGGAGGAAATTGAAATTCTTCCGTCCGCTCCCGGAGTTCAGGGTAGGATGCGGCGTCTGACGGATCTTCTCCTGCCCTTGATTTCGCGCCAGAAAGAGCTGGCGGAACTGTTCGACTCGTGGAGGAATGAATATCTCCGTTCACACTGTTCGGAAGAGATGGCTGCCCTGCTGGAGGAGCTCAGGAAAGAACAGTCGCTTCTGGGAGATTCCGTCCGGGAACTGGTGGACGCCGAAAGAGAAAGGGAGATTCCGGAAATGACTCTGGAAATTTTTGAGGCCCTTTCCGCGGCGGCGGATGAAATGAAAGCGGCTTCTGCCGCGATGCGTTCCGCTTCGGCTCCGGAACTGCTCTCCGCCGCGTCCCGCGCCCAAATGATGGCTCTGGTCCGTCTGAATGACGCTCTGCGGCATATCCGGAAGGTCATGTATCAGACTCCGCCTCAGGGGAAGGAACAGAGGAAGAAATCATCGGAGGATCCGGAATCCTCCTCCTCTGCCCGTCCGACGGATGGCAAGGTCCGGAGCAATGTGCTGGAACAGCTTGACATGGCTGTTTCCCGGCAGCGGGAGGCAATCCGTCTGTTCCGGGCCGGCTTGAAGGCGGTTTCCCCGGAAATGAACGCACCGCAGAGTTCGGTGACCGCGGTCCTGAAGCTCTTGAAACTCCGAGGTGAGCTTCCGGAGCATGTCCTGACCCTTTTCAATGTTGCCGAGGCGGCCAGTCTGCTTGCGGAACGGGCAATTGTCTCCAATGCGTCGAGAACCTTTGAGGAACAGTCGGGCCTGGCTCTGGACCGGATGCTTGAGGCGCGTGGAGAACTGCTGAGAAATTCCGCCGCCTCCGCCTCCGCTTCCTTGACTCATGCTCGTTCGCAGGCCGCCCGCGCCGCCCGGAGATTCGCCGGGAAAGAGATGCCTCTCTCCTCAGCTGAGGAGAAGGAGAAAAGGGAAAAAACGGGAATTTCAGAAATTCCGAAGGCCGGAAAGGCTCCGGAAAGGATGGAGAAGGAGGAGGCTCTGGAAAAGGCCGCGCGTGATCTGGAATCGGCCGTTTCAAATCTCAAACAGGCTTCGGAAACTGCGGGGGAATCGGGCTCTTTGGAGAATGCCGGGAAACTGGCCGCTCTCGCAGAGAAAAGCGCCGATGCCGCTTCTTCGATCCGCAGACAGATTTCCTCCCACGCCGCCGCCCGGAATGAGACTTTTCCGGGAAAACACGGCGGCACGCCCGGGAAGATTCTTTCCGATCTCCGCCGGACTCTGAGCAATGCCGTTTCTCCGGAGGAGGACGATGCCGGAGCACTGGAGGAAAAACTTGAAAAACTTGCCGCGGAAGCCGCTCTCCTGAAACGCATGACCCCATCCGAAGAACGGAATCGGGAGACCGGTGCATGGCTTCTGGAAACAGATCTGGCACTGGAGGATGTGGAACGGAATCTGGAACGCAACAGAAGTTCTTCCGATCCTTCATTTTATGCAGAAACGGAGAAGTCTTTGCAGAAAGTGCGGGCTCTGACTTCCAGGGATTGGTCTCCTTCGGGAGGAGAATCCGGCGGAGAAAATCGGGCGGCAAAGGCGCCTTCGTTTGATTTTCAGAAAATTGCAGGCGAATTGAGAACGCTGAGGGGGATGTTTCTGAAATTTCTCCGTTCCCAGAGCCTTCCTGCGGAACTGACTCTCCCGGGATGGGATGACCCCCCGGCGGATTTCGCGCCCCTGGTGCGGGAGTATTTTGAAAAACTTTCCAGATGGCGTGAGCAGCAGGAGGTGACGCCGTGAATGAAGAACGTGTGATGGAATTCTGGAGCTGGAATTTCCCCGGCGGAGGATGGACTCTGGCGGCGCTGGCCCTGATGCTGATTCTGCTCGTGGGATTGAGTTATGCGTTTCCGCGCCACAGAATCACGCGGGGGAAGAAAATCCTGCTTGCATCGCTGAGAATATTGTTTTTTGCCGGCGTGCTTTTCTGCGCCATGGACCTCCGGCGCGTGGAGGAAAGGATTTTTGAAAAGGAAGTGAAGAGAAAGCTCTATCTGGTGTTCGATACTTCCTCAAGCATGACGATTCCCGGCCTGTCGGGTCCCTCCCGCCTGGAATCGGCTCTGGAAGCTCTGCGCGGCCGCCTTCCGGAGGAGACGGGGATGATCTGGGGCTTTGATGAGCGGCAGACGGAATATCCTTCACTGAAAGCACTCCTTTCAGCAGCTTCCGCACCCGGGACAAGGGAAACGGATCTGAGCTGCCTTCAGGGAATTCTCAGGACCATTGCCTCCAGGGATGAAGCTGCGGGAGTCTTGATTTTCACCGATGGCATTGAAACGGTACATGCCGCGGCGCAAGCGCCGGACATTCCTTCCGGACTGACGGCGACTCTCATCGGATGCGATACGGAACTGCCTCAGAAACAAGTGGTCGAGTTTCTGAAAATCGAATCTCCTTCCCAGCTTCCGCTCAATGCTCTGGCCTCGGTGAATGTGCTTGGCGTATATTCCAATCTGGCGCCTTCGGACGAATTGCGCGTGCTGCTCTTTGCTTCCACGGACTCAGGTCTGGGAAAGGAAAAGGACGGCGACTCCCGGGAGGAAAACAGGAAGGAAATGGAAGAGCCCGCGGGAAATGCGTCCCCGGATTTTCAAGTGATTGCGGAGGAACGGATTGCCCGCACGGGAATCGGGGGGAATGTGATTTTCCGTGCGACACTTCCGCCGCGGCAGGCACTCGGTCAGTCCCATTACCGTCTGGAAATGCGTCTGAACGGGAAGGTCGCGGATTCCGCGGAATGGACTGTGGCCACCGTGGAACGGAAGAAGAAAAAGGTTCTGATCTACCAGAACACTTATGACTGGGCGGCTCGTTTTTTCCGTGACGCGCTTTCCCGCAGCGAACAGTCGCGAATCGATGTGGAAATCCGTAACTCCGGCGCCAGACGCAATCCGGGAACGTTTCCGGACAAAAAAGAAATCTGGGATTTTGACGCAGTCATTCTGCTGAATATCGAATACGGGAAATGTCCGGAATGGATGTTCGACACGCTGGATGAATATGTCAGAAACTCCGGAGGCGTACTTTTCGTAACCGGCAATCCCCGGGCCGCAAGCGGATTTGCCGGAACCAGACTCGAAACTTTTCTGCCGGTTGAATTTGAACCTGTTCAGGATTCCTCTTCCGAACGCGTGGACCGCATCACGCGCGAATTCCGTTCCGCGATATCCGTCTACAGGAACAATCCGAAGGGATCTCTGGAACAGAGTTTCGTCAACCGGAAAAACGGTACCTACCAGCCGCGCCCGATGTATCGGATGCTGCCTTCCCAGGCAGGGAGGGAAGGGGGGATTTTCCGCCGTGCGGACGGGACGCTCTTTCAGCCGCTCTTCCTGGATTATGCGCCTGTCAGACAACTGAAGCCTGGCGCTTCCGAACTCGCCTCCTTCACGGCTCCCGGCGGCCGGAAAAGCATCCTACTCGCCACTCAGCGGTACGGTGCCGGCCGAAGCGCCGTGCTCGCAACCGATCCCCTCTGGCACTGGCGGCTCTCCATGCCTTCCGACAATCGGGATTTCAGCATCTTCTGGGAAAACCTGACCGGGTTCCTCGCCCAGAGCGGTCGCGGAGGATCCGATGGATGGATGATGAATGACATGCTCTGCAATACCGGGACTCCGCTCAAGCTGCTTTTCCTCTGTGATAAAAAAGCCGCCTCTCCCCTCTTTTCCGTCAGAGCGCTTTCTTCAACTTCTTCTCCGGCATCATCTTTGTCCGTCCCGGGTTTTTCCTGTTCAGCTTCCCCGGATCCGGCTTCCTTGTCCGGAAAGGCGCACGGGATTCCTTTGGAACTTCATCCGGACAAGTCTCATACCCGTTATGAAGGCGTTTTGACCTTGGAGAATCCGGGGGTGTACCAGCTTGACTCCGTGAATACCTCCGGACTCAGGACATCGCAGATTTTCACGGTCCGGACCCGTTCTTTGAATCGGGAAACGGAGCTTCTGGCTTTGAACCGCGATTTTTTCAGAACGGATCCTGAGTGCTCCCCCCTCCTGGATTTCTGGATGCTTTCAGACCTGAAAGCGGGAAGAAAAACCTTGAATTTGAACCCGGACGGATTCCGGGAGCGTTCCGTTCAGTTCCGGGAGACCTTCTCCCGCCCGTTCTGGTGGCGCTGGCAGGTCCTTGCCGCACTGCTCGGAATCCTGGCGCTGGAATGGCTGCTGAGAAGAAGATGGAGCCTGGTATGAGCATGACAACAATGAATCCAATGACAACGGCAATGATGATGAGGACAATAATGAGAACAATGACAACGGCAATGGCCGGTGCAAAAAGAATCCTCTGCTTCAGCATGATCCATTTGCTTCTGGGGGGAACGCTGCTTTCAAGCCTTTCCGCGCAGCAGTCGGCGGATTCCTTTGAAAGCGGACGCGGAAGCCGTGTGGAATGGGCCCGGCTCAAATTCCGTGTCACAGGCGATCCCGCCGGTCCGCTCGGATGGTTCCATCACCCGACAGGAGATTTGAACCTGATCGAATTCCTGCGGACAAAAACCGATATCAACATCAAAGAGGAATGGAATATTGTCGAAGTCGGCAATCTGGAACACATGTGCCAGTTTCCGCTGATTTTTCTTTCCGGACTGGGGCGTCTGGTCCTGAACGACCAGGAAAAGTCCAACATCCGGGAATATATCCTGAGGGGCGGATTCTTCTTCGCCGATGACTGCGTCTCCAAACCGCTGGACGGCGCTCATGACATCTTCTTCTCCAGTTTCCGGGACACGCTCCGGGAAGTCCTTCCGGGAATTGTCATGAAACGGATTCCGCAGGATCATCCGATTTTCCACTGCTATTTCGATCTCCCGGAATGGGTCCATGTCCAGGGGACCGACAACGGCTTGTGGGGTGCATGGTATGGCGGAAGAATGGTCGCCGTCTTCAATTCAAGCGACTTGCACTGCGGGTGGGTCGGATGGTATTTCAGCGAAAAACAGAAAAGTTTTTCGCTGAAGATCGCTGCCAACATCTATGTTTATGCCATGGAGGAATGATCCTCTGATCCTCTGAAAAGAAGGGGGAAAAAACTTCCCGTCCACCCCCTCCGCTGTGAGATGAAAAGCTCCCGGACTTTCCGGCTCCTCCCTGTCAGAACGCTCCCGTGGCATTCGGCCCGTAATTTCTGATTCGTGTGAAGAGTTATTCGGGAGGAAGGCAGGCGGACAGCTCGTCAAGAGAGAGAGGGATGTTTCCGAGTCTGGAAATCTGACAGGCCGCCGCGAGCGATCCCAGATAAGCGCTTCTCCAGATATCGGCGTTCGCGGCTCTTGCCAGAGCCGTCACGATCAGGAGGGAATCTCCGGCGCCGGAAATATCCTGCGGGTTGCGGTTCAATGCGGGGAGCTGGTCGTCCATCCACGAATCGGCCCCGGTGGAGCAGTGAATGAAAACGCCGTCCTTCCCCAGCGTGACAAGGACATGTTTCGCCGAAGTCCTGCTCCGGAGTTTTTCCGCAGCGACGACAATTCCGGAACGGAAATCCTGAATGGCGGTCCGCATGTCATATTCCGTAGGCGTCAGAAGGTCTGCGTGTGCATAGCGGCCGATGTCTCCGCTCTGGGAGGATGTCTGGCTGTCCGCGCACACCACAATGCCCCTGCGGTTGCATTCATCCGTAATTTTTTCCACCAGAGACTGCGGGAGACAGCCGTAGTTGAAGTCGGAAAAGACCAGCAGCGTGGTTTCATCCAGGCGTTCGGAGAGTTTCCGGAAAATCTCCTCCTGAATCGCATGGGAAATTTCGTGCTGGCGGAACGTGTTCAGACGGAAGAGACTCCGGTTTTCGACGCGGAAACGCTGTTTCAGCGTTGTCGGTCTGGAAGAGTCCGTCACAAGTCCGTGGCGGATTCCGTATTTTCTGATTTCGGATGCAAGATATTCCGCTTCAGCGTCCTCCCCCGCGACAGAGAAAAAGGAGACCTCCGCCCCCAGTGACGCCGCATGCGCAGCCACAATCGCCGCCCCGCCGATAAAACGTTTCCTGAACAGCGGCGTCGCCACAATCGCAGGCTCTTCACGGGACATCCCCACCGCTTCGCAGGCGACGTATTCATCCACAATGCTGTCTCCGATCACAATCACTTTCTGCCGGGCGATCCTTTTCAGAATCTCCCGCAGTTCCCCGGAATCGATGCAATGTCTTTCCAGATACTCCCTGCACGGGAGTATGTCGATGGCATGGGTGGTGGAGAATTCATTCCGGAGCAGTTCCAGGGAGGAGAACACCAGTTCCCCGGAACAGAAGAGAAGCTGTCCGCCGTATTCGGCAATGACCGCCTCTTCGGGATTGTTTTTCTTCTCGTGCTCTTTCCCCTTGACCACGATATCCGGCTTCAGCTGCGCAATGAATTCCGCCGGGGGAATGGTCAGGAGAAAGGCAAAGTCCACGTCGGAAATCGATTTCACGGACTGAAGTCGGTGTGCCTCCCCCACATATACGGCATTCCCCGCAATCGCGTCGCTCTGCACTCCGACAACCAGAAAATCTCCGCAGTTTCTGGAAAACTGCAGAAAACGGATGTGACCCGGGTGCAGAATGTTGAAATTCCCTGAAACAAATACCAGGCGCCTGCGTTTCTTCATCCTGTTCCGGATCTGCCTGATGATGTCGGTGGACGGTGATGGGGGGGTGGAGGACTCCGTTTTCATATTTATGTTTTTTCCTGTTTTGTCAGCATTTTCTTTTGTTTCCATGTTCTGTAACGGCGTTTCAGCGCTCCGGGAAGAATTCCCGGCAAAAGCCGATAACGGAAATTCCGGTACAGAAGGCAAGGAGTCATCCGCAGCAGAATCAGCAGTGTGTACGCGTCCCAGACGGACGGCGTCCGGATCAGAAAGGAAAACATCCCCTCATAATCCGCAAAGTGATTCGATTTCAGCATGTCCAGATAAAGATCCCGGTATTCCGTCTTCATCATCCGGAAGAGCAGGAGGAAAGCCCTGTCCTTTTCCTTCCCTCCCGCATTTCTGCTGAAATTGCGCGGCATGATCCGCATGCAGGCAATCGTCCCGTTCAGGAAATAAATGGGATGGCGTTCCGCCAGAAGCAGCTGCATGAAACGGTCGTAGTAAGAGCCGCTTGGAATCAGCTTTTCAAAGAGATCCCGGTAGAGGGCCGTTTTGGCGATCATTCCCGCCGCCCCCCAGGGCGCGCGCCGTCTGAAGCGTGCAACGGATCCGGGAGAGGAGACACCTTCCGGAAAGTCCGCGGAAATTTCATAACAGTAATTTTCCGCTTCGATCCGGTAGAGGTTCCTCCCGCAATAGAATGAGACTTCCGGATATCGGCGACTGCATAAGACGTCCAGTATCCTGCCCATGCCTTCCGGAATCCAGTAGTCGTCCGCGGCCTGGACCATGACAAATTCTCCGGAGGCTTCTTTCAGAAGAAGACGGATGTTTTCCATCGCTCCCAGATTCTTCTCATTCCGGATCAGACGGATCAGCGGATGCACGGAGGCATATTCCGTGAGTATTTTCCAGGAATCGTCCGTCGACGCATCATCGCAGACCACGATTTCCCGTATCCGGTCTTGGAATTCCAGAATCGAGTCCAGCGTCATCGGGAGATAATCCGCATGATTGTAATTCGGAAGCACTATGGAAAGGCAGGCTTTTTGATTGATCCGGCTCATCGCTTTCATCTGATTTTTTCTGATTTCACTCCGCTTCAAAGGAAATTGATATGCAAAAGCGGATTTTTCAATGGAATATTCCGATTTTCCGGATCTTTTTTCCCGGCAAGGAACCGCATGGACGAAATCAACTTGAATTCTGAAATCACGGACGGGGACATGGAGAAATCCATTGAAAACCGATGCCCGTCACACCTCCCCCTGAACAACGCAGAGAGATCCTTCACATGAGCCTTTGCTGCAATTATTTCCTTCTCTTGCTACGGCAGAAGACCCTTTTCCATTGTCAAAGGGAGGAGGAAAGAGACATGAGACAGCGGCAGATCCGGATCCAGATGAATTCCGCTTTCAGAAGGCGTTCTTCATTTCACGCCCGTCCCTTCGGGACTGCTGCGGACTTCCGCATAATGTTCCGGAGTCCCGATATCCAGATTGAAGCCGGGAAGAATATATCCGTACATTTTTCCCGCAAAGAGCGGAAGGACTTCTTTGCTGAAATCGATATGAAGCGCATCGGGGAATGATTTCAAAACTTCCGGTGAGATCATGAACATGGCGGCGCTGGCCAGATCGCTCCGGGGATTTTCGGGCTTCTCGCGGAATGAGAGAATCAGACCGTCTGAACGCATCTCCTCCACAATTCCGCAGGAGCGGGGGGTGTCTGTGTGAAACAATGCCACGGACAGCGGTGTTTCATGCCGGAAATGAAAGTCCGAAAAGTCGGAGAGCACTATATCGGAAAAGTTGTCTGCATGACAGACGAAAAACGCATCCAGATTCAAGAGCTCCCTGCGGATCGCATACACAAATCCTCCCGTCCCCGTCAACTGTTTCTCCCGTATGAAATGAATTCGGAAAGAATACCTCCCGGAAACCGACTCCAGAAACTTCTCCACCTGATCCGCAAGATAATATCCATTGATATATACGTCCCGCAGAGACGCCGCTTCGCATTTTTCCAGCCAGCATTCCAGAAGCGGGCGTCCGTGAACCGGAAGCAGGCATTTGGGAATGTTTTTTGTCAATTCGCCCATTCTGCGGCCTTCCCCTGCCGCCAGAAGCACTGCGGTCGTCAATTGTTTGTTCATGTCGCTGCCGCCGTTTTTTCACTGAAAAATTTTTCCCCTGGATTTTCCCGTATGCGGTATGACGGGATCGGATTTCAGGCGCGCTCAATATAATCCCTCCCGGACAGATTGCAAACGATCTTCCCGTACGCTGTTCCGTACGGTGTTTCGTACAGTGTTTTGGAACGGGAATCCGCGTGTATCCCTTCCGAAGAAGGAGGGGAATGTGTGCCGACTTTTTCTGTCTCTCTGATTTGGATCAGGAAAGAAGTTCCTGATAGATTTTCAGGTCCTCTTCTGAAAAACAGCAGAAAATCACTTCCAGCGGCAGCGCCCCGCGCCATTCACGGATGCTCTGAATTGCGATCAGAGAGGCTTCACGCTTTGGATACCCGTACACTCCCGTGCTGATGGCAGGGAAGGCAATGCTTTCACAATGATTTTCCTCAGCCAGTTTCAGGGAATTGAGATAAGAGTTCTTCAATAAGGTCTCCTCTCCGTGGCTTCCCCCGTGCCAGACCGGACCGGGTGTATGAATGACGAATTTCGCAGGAAGTCTGAATCCGGGAGTGATTTTTGCCTCGCCCGTCCGGCAGCCGTTCAGGAGGCGGCATGCTTTCAGGAGTTCCGGGCCTGCGGCGCGGTGAATTGCTCCGTCCACTCCGCCTCCGCCCAGCAATGTGCAGTTTGCAGCATTCACGATCGCATCCACTTCCAGACGGGTGATGTCTGACATGATCGCTCGAATTTTCATGAGTTCAGTCCCTTTCCGTATGATGAGAGAGTAAGAGTATTGTGAGAATGAAGTGATCCCTGCTTTTTTTCCCCCACTCCGGGGTCTGTTTTTTCCCCGCCTTGTTTCAGCTCCATTTTCAGTTCCAGTTTCCGATCTGTTTTCAGTTTTTCTTTCCCAGGCTCCAGCTCCTGTGCGATGAATCCTCTTGAAAGGGAATGGGAAGCGCATCTATTTCCGCCCGGATCTCAGGAGAGAGAGGGGAGGGAGGGGAAATCTCCCCCTCCCTTGCGGAAAGATCAGGAGACCGGCCTTGAGTGTGAGACTTCCCTGCCCAGGAAAGAAGCGGGTGTGACAAGCGATCCCGCCAGGATGTCCTCTTCCGTGATTTGTGAGAGAAAGATGTATCCTCCATTGCATCGGTTGCAGTCGTAAATCAGGGAAATTGTTCCTGCGGGGGATTCGGCTGCGTCCGGATAAGAGACCTGTTTTCTGTTGTCCAGAAGAAGGCGGTAGGGCCAGGAGAGACCGTCATCTTCGGAAAGGAAGGCGCTCAAGCGTTCTCTGGCGCAGGGGGAATCGTTGCTGATGAGAAGGAGGCGCCCTGAACGGAGACGGCGGAGGAAGAATCTGGAATCCGGTCCGGAAAGCGTCCGGGAAAGACGCGGGGGGCTCCATGTGCGTCCGCCGTCGTCGGAGAAACTTTCCGCGATTCCTTTTCTGGTACGGAGACAGCAGAGAATGCGTCCGGAGCGGAGTTCAACGAACATGTGTTCGTCGAAGGACGCTCCTCCTTCGACCCCGTCCATGGCGATTCTGCCGCGGACTTCAAATGTTTTTCCCCGGTCAGGAGAAAGCAGCATCATCGCCCCCTGACGGACATCCAAAGATTCGTGCCTCCGGAAAGGTCCGGTCCAGACCGAACAGGGCAGAGCCCAGGAGCCGTCGGAAAGCACGGTCGGTTTGTTCATCATGACCCCGTTGGAGATTCTCCGGGGAGGCGTGAAGCGGAAGTTCCCGGGATCGTCTTCCGGATTTTCGAGAACAGAGAACCAGACTCCGGCCATTCCGTCCGCGTTTTCCCAGGATCCGTCCGTTCCCCCGCATCCCTGAGCCCAGAACCAGTGGAAGCGTCCTTCGGGGGAAATCCAGCAGGTGGAGTCGAAGGCGCGGACATCGGGGTGCGGGGGGTCTGCAACAGCCACCGTCCCGGACCATGTCGCTCCATTGTCGTCGCTGATGGACATGACAACATAATTTTCCCGGCATTCGCTTTTCCCCCCCGCGTACCATACGGCGAAAATCCGCCCCGAATCCAGACGTTCGATTCCGGGAATCCCCTGATGAGTCCGCTTTTCCTCCGCCGAGTGTTCCCCCGGTTTTGTCACGGGGACCGGATCCAGCGATGCATAGGTGAAATTCATTTTCTTTCGACCCCTCTTTTCCCTGCGTTCATTCTTTTTTCCCCTCTTCCCCTTCTTCTTTTTCTTCTTCTTCCTCTTCTTCCTTTTCCGTTCCGCAGGAGCGTCCCGGAAGGGAAATGTCCGTGCCGCATCGTCAGAGAAGGAGGAGCCTTGTCCAGGCGGAATCCTTTCCCGAAAACTCTTGATGGGGGTCTTTCTGCCTCAGCAGGGCAAATCCGTATGTATTCCGTATCTCTGCAGATCACATTGCATTTGCTGATCGTGGAAGAATCGTATCGCCGGTATAGTATAGAGCTCCGTGTTCAAAAAGTACAGTCTTTTTTCGGGGAAAACAGGCCGTTTTCCTCTGCGGGGGGAGAAAAAAAGGCGGGGGCAGGTCCGTTCTCTTCCTTTCCGGCAGGAAGCCAGCCCCCGCAAAGCTCCAGGCGCGCGGGGGAGGGGAGACAGGGGATTCCGATCTCCTTTTCATTCACCGCTCCGGGCGGATGTTTTCCGTGGATGTTCCTGTACTCTATTCAGAAAGGTCTGTCACAGTGCTTTCTTTCCAGTCCGCGGGAGTCCGGACTTCAGAGATTCCCGGATCCGCTGGAATGCGGCATAAAGCGCAGGTGTAAACACAATTCCGATCAGAGTGGCCAGGACCATGCCGGAGAAGGTCGTAATGCCGATGGCTCTCCGGCTTCCGGAACCGGCTCCAGTGGCGATCACCAGCGGGAAGACGCCGAAGAGGAAGCTCCATGCGGTCATCAGCACAGCGCGGTAACGCAGATTTGCACCGTTCATTGCGGCTTCCAGCACGCTTTTGCCGCTTTCGCGCTCCTGTTTGGAAAATTCCACCATCAGGATGGCGTTTTTGGCCGCGAGACCGATCAGCATCACCATTCCGAGCTGGGCGTAGATGCTCAGAGTTTCCCCTGTAATCAGGAGCCCGAGCAGCGCTCCGAGCAGGGCAAAGGAGACGGAGAACATCACCGGCACCGGAATCGTCCAGCTCTCATACTGAGCCACCAGAAAGAGATAGGCGAAGAGGAGAGCCAGAATCATCAGATAGACGATCTGCCCCTGATTCAGTTTTTCCTGATAGCTCAGCCCTGTCCATTCGACGTGATAATTCTGCGGCAGTTTCATTTTCTCCACCAGTTCAAAGATGCTCTGGGAACTGACTCCGGGCGCGGCCTGGGCATTCATTTCAGCGCTGGTCATCTTGTTGAAGCGAGTGATCTGATTCGGGCCGATGGTATAGTCCAGAGAGGCGAGAGAACTCAGGGGGACCATCTCGCCGGAGTCGTTCGGAATCTGGATTTCACGGATATTGTCCAGCGTGGCGCGGTTCTCCGGGGTGGACTGCATCTTGACTTCATAGTTGCGCCCGAGAAATGTGAAGTCGTTGATATAGAGAGAGGCGAGTTTGCTTTGCAGCGTCGAGAAAATCGTTCCCGTCGCGACCCCGAGCGTTTCCGCTTTTTCCCGGTTGATGTCGAGGAACAGCTGGGGGGTGTCGGCATTGCAGGAGGTCATGGCCGAACGCGTCTCCTTTTGATCGGAGAGATCCATTGCAAAACGTCTGGCCAGTTCCGCCAGTTTCACCGGGTCGACGTCACCGATTCCGCAGAGGTTGAAATTTGCTCCTCCCGCCGCCCCGAGTCCCATGATCGCGGGGGGAGTGAAGGAAATTACGGAGGCGTCCGGGATGCTCCTGGAGCGCTCCTGAATTTGAGAGATGATGGAGTCCAGATCCAGTCCCGGATCTGTGCGCTGGTCCCAGGGATCCAAACGGACAATGCATCTGGCCACATTTTCCCCGGTTCCTGACATGACGCTTTTCCCTGAAATAATCATTGTGGAACGAATGCCTTTGATGTCTGAAATCTTTTGAAGGAATTCCTGAAGCACTGCATCGGTCCGGGAGACGGAGGCTCCGCGCGGCAGTTCAAGATCGCACATGATTTCCCCTTTGTCCTCTTTCGGGAGGAAGGAACTGTGTATCCGTCCGAAAAGCAGCCAGATGCTCCCGCATACTCCCGCCAGCAGAAGCAGAGTCAGGACTGCCCGCCGGACCAGGAAACCGACAAAGAACGAATAGATTCTGCGGCTCCCGTTCAGAACGTGGTTGAAGGGGCGGAAAATGGCGCTGACCCGTCCGTCCGGCTTCCGGAGAAGCAGCGCACACAGTGCCGGACTCAGTGTCATTGCGACAACGGTTGAAAGGCAGAGCGCGATACATATCGAAACGGCAAACTGCATGTAGATATTCCCGACCATGCCCCCATAAAAGGCAAGCGGCGCATAGCAGGCGACGGTCACAAGAGTGGTTGCGATAATCGCTCCCGTGATCTGATTCATGCACTTCAGAGCCGCCTCCCGGGGCGAAAGTCCTTCCCGCTCCATCAGAGCCTGACAGTTCTCCACGACCACGATCGCATCGTCGCAGAGGGACCCGACCACAAGAATCAGCCCGAACATCGTCAGGACATTGATGCTGTAACTAAGTGCGTAAAGAAAGGGGAATGTGCCGAGCAGAGCAACAGGAATTGCAATCGAGGGAATCAGTGTCGCCCGCCAGTCCTGCAGAAAGAGCCAGGTGATCAGGACTACGAGCAGAAGCGCGGAAATCAGCGTGGTCACAATTTCCGCCATGGACACCTTGATGAATTCCGTCGGATCGTATGCGACAACGCAGCGGACTCCTTCCGGAAGCATGGCATTCCATTTTTCAAGTTCAGTTTTGATTCTGTTGACCGTTTCCAGTGCATTGGCTTCCGGCGTGCGGTAAACCCCGAGCCCGACCGATTCCTGTCCGTTGAACAGGCTTTTCCCTGCATAAGAACTTGCTCCGATTTCCACTTTCGCAATGTCCTTCATGCGTACAATGCTGCCGTCTTCGTCGTCATGGCGGATGACAATGTTCCCGAATTCCTCCGCTGTCACGAGCCTGCCCTTGACATTCAGTTTATAGTAGATGAACTGATTGGAATGTTCGGTTCCGATGGATCCTGCGGCGGCCTGAATGTTCTGCGATTCCACTGCGGCTGTGATGTCCGCGGTGGAAATGCCGAGTCCCGACATGCGCAGCGGATCCAGCCACAGGCGCATGGAATATTCCCGTGAAGCCATGATTTCCGCGGAAGAAACCCCGGGGATCAGGCAGATGGCATCCTTGATGTTGGAATCCACATAGTTGTTGAGTTCCATGAGATTCATTTTGCTTCCGTCTGTCAGGAATGCGAACATGGCAAGAAGGTCGCTGCCGCGTTTTTCCACGGAAATACCGTTTTTTGTGACATCCGAAGGCAGGTTTACCTCCGCGCGGCTGACTGCGTTCTGCAGATTCACCATTGCAATATCGGTGTCTGTCCCGCTCTGAAAGGTGACTCTGCAGCTGTAATTGCCCGAATCGTTGCTGGTGGAGGAGAAGTAGAGAAGATCGTCGACGCCGTTGATTTCGTCCTCAATGGGGATGGCGACTGTCTGTATGATGACCTCCGCGCTTGCTCCCGGGTAAGAGGTCGAGACCAGAATGGTGGGCGGCGCTATGTCCGGATATTCCGCGACCGGCAGTTGGAAGAGGGAAATGACACCCGTCAGCACAAGAACCAGACTGACGACCATTGCCAGACGCGGCCGCTCAATGAAAATTCTTGAAAACATATCCCCGCACTCACTCCTTTTCCCCGTAATCCGGCGTGACCGTCATTCCCGGCAGTACTTTGTGCGTTCCCTTTGCGACGACGGTTTCCCCTTCAGAGAGGCCTTCCTTGATCAGCTGGGATTCCGGCGTTGCATTCCCCGGCGTCACATAGCGCTTTTCCACCTTGTTCCCGGAGTCGAGGACGTAGACGTAAGAGCCGTCTGTGTCATACATCAGCGCGGAAGGGGACACGGCCGGCAGGAACTTCCCGTTTTTGCGGGAGAGTTTTACGGAGAGAGTGCCCCCGGCCATCAGTTTCCGTTCCCGGTTCGGGAAGGCAGCGTAAATCTGGATCGCGTCGGTTTTGGGGTTCACCTCATTGTTCAGGAGTTCGATTCCGCCTTTTTCCCCGAAGGTACTGCCGTCCTGGAGCTTGATTTCGACGCTCCCGTTTTCAAGCAGGTCCTGATGTCCTCCGAACATGGAGAGCAAATCCGCCGAACTGATGGAAAAACGCACACGGATCGGCTGAAGCTGGATAATGGTGAGCAAAGTTCCCGAACTTGGCGTGACGTAATTCCCCCGTGTGAACGCCGTCACTCCCGCGACACCCTCGTGCGGTGCCGTGATCACGGTATTTTTCAGGTCATCCTTTGCCTTGATCAGTTCCGCTTCGGCGGACATCAGCGCCGCCCTGGCGGCCCCCAGAGTGGATTTCGCACTTTCCATCATGTCCAGACTGGAGGCCTGTTTCTGATAGAGCAGATGGATTCTGTCAAAATTGCTCTGGGCATAGTCGAGCTCAGCCCTGCATTTTTCAATGTTTGCCTCCGCGCCCTTGACTGCGGCTTCATACTGGACGGGATCAAGTCTGTAGAGAAGCTGTCCAGCCTGGACCATTTCTCCGTCGTGAAACCCGATTTCCAGGATTTCCCCTGAAACGCGGGCAACGATGTTCACCGTGGCTTTGGACACAACCTGCCCGGTGTAATGACGCACTTCATGATCTTCAAGACTGGATACCTTCTCCGCTCCGACGACAACTGTCTTTGCCTCCCCGGCAGCCGCATTGCCGCCCTCCAGAAAGACGGCCAGACTCACAGTAAGCAGAAAACAGTTTGTTTTCCTCAGAATTGCATTCATGGCGCGGCGCCTCCGTTTTCATGTCAGACTGTTTTTTGAATCAATCAGGTGATCCAGCACTTCCTTGAAAATCCGGACTTTTTCCGCCGGAACTCCTTTCAGCATTTTTCCCATCAGATGCTCGAAGCTGTCGCAGATTTTCCTGTGCTGTTCCAGCCCTGCCGGGGAAAGGGTGATCCGGACTGAACGGCGGTCCTTTTCATCCCGGACACGGATCAGCGGCCCTTTCCGAACCATTTTTTCGATGATCTGGGAAACGGCTCCTCGCGTCGTCCCCAGCTGTTCGGCAAGTTCCTTCACCGAACAACCGTTCTGACTGAAAACGATATAATGCAAATAGTTGTCTGTCGCAATAGCGAGGAACGTATTTGGCTTGCCAAATACCGACTCAATAAGTCGCCTCGTTAGGGAAAAGCTTTCCCTAAGACCCTTTTGAAAAT
>CAJMAW010000036.1 GCA_905211485.1 uncultured Lentisphaeria bacterium
ATCGGTGTCACGGATTTCATGGGGGCAAAAAGAAAAAAACTCTTCACTTTGTTATTTTTCTTACAAAGTTCAATATACCGTTCCTCTTCCCGGAAGCAAACGGATGGGGGATGAAATTTCCGATTTTTTCGTGTTTCTGCGGAAATGCCTTGAAAAAAACCTGGGCGAAGCTACAGTCATCACACAAGCACAAGACAGGTGCGGGACATTCTTTGCCGCGGCAGAAAGAAAACGCTGGGGGGGGAACGGAAGAACGGAAGAACAGAAAAAAAGAGAAAAAGAGAAAGACGATATTCTTCTCCATGACAACGCTGAACGATATTGCAAAAGCGGGGGGGATCTCAGTTCGGACCGTCCGGCGGGCGCTCTCCAACGCTCCGAACGTTCTGCCGGAGAAACGCGCGAAAATTCTGAAGCTCGCGGAGGAACTGAACTACCTTCCGGACGTCAATGCACGCAATCTGAGGACGCGTTCAAGCCATTTCGTCGGGGTGATCGGATTTGAGGCGAAGCGTTCGGGGGAAGTGTATACGCGGAAGACCTTTGACCTGGAAAAACGTCTGGAATCGCAGGGATTTTATCCGGTGATGGCGACCGTTCCGGAAAACCGTTCGGAAGCGGAAAAAATTCTGAAGGACTGGAACGGCATGCTCCGCGAGATTCTGGTCATGTCTCCGGTCACGGAAGAGATTGCGCAAACGCTCCTGCGCGGCGGCAACCGCTTCCTCTGGATTGATCAGGACCGCATCTTCCCCGGCTCCAATCTCCAGGTGGACAGAACCAGCGGGATTGCCGAAGCCATCCGCTTCCTGAGCCTCCGGGGACGAAGAAGAATTCTCCATTGCGGACACCTTCCATCACGCTGCGAGGCTTTTGCAAAAATCCTGCGGGAACAGCTGGAGGAAGGGAAAGCGCTCCCCCATGTTCCTCCCCCGGAATATCAACGCGTCTTCTGCGGATCGACTTCCTCAGAAATTTATCTTGCCTCAGCCGCACTTCTGGAACAACGGATGCCGGACAGCGGCAGAAAAGCCGACATCCTGTTTTTCGACACAGACCGCATGGCCTTCGGATTCCTGAAATATGCTGCGGAACACGGGATCCGCATTCCCCGCGACATCGCCGTGGTCGGCTTTGACGATGACGCGGGATCCGCTTTCACATATCCCTCCCTGAGCACCGTCGCTCATCCCTATGGAGAACTGAATGCCAGAATCATTGAACTCATCGCCGATCCATCCCGGCGGGAGGTCAGGGAGTGCCTCCCGACCCGCTTTGTCCCGAGAGAAAGCACAGGTGAAATCCCTCTGTGAAGCAGGAAAAAAAGATACGAAAAGATACGGGAAGAAGAGTCGCCCCCGCCTGAAGAAACGGTTTTTCCCCTCCCTTGCACACAGAGAAATGGAAAGAAAAGGGAAAGAAAATTCAATTCAAGGGAAGAGATCATTCCGCTGAAGGCCTTGGCTTGCAACCGATGACGGGATGCTGAGGAGATCCGCCTGCAGCAAATGCGAGGGGATGTCTGAAGAATGCGAAAGAGACCTCATGCTTCTTCCAGGGACAGGGGGGATTATTTTTCCGGTTTGCCTGTTTGCCCGTTTCCCCGTTTGCCCGTTTCCCCGTTTTTTCCTCTCCAGCACACATGCAGAGGACCGGATTGTTTTTTCATAGCTGGACAAAAGACCTTGCCGCGCGTCCCTTCCCACCGTTTCATCCCAGCGGACGAGCCCTGTCTTTGACGGAACGGGATGGTTTTCCGGCATCCCGTCTGCGGGAAACAGGAGGGATGCATATTTTTTTCCCCGGGAATGAGCGATGACAGGCGGCAAACTGGCGAATTCAGGATTTTCTTCCACCGGGACGGATGCGCGGATCGATCCACGCATAAGCCAGATCGGTGATGAGATTGATTCCGACAAAAAGGAAAGCGCCCAGAAGGACGAGTGCCTTGAGCATTTGAAGGTCTGCATCATTGAGGGCATTGACGCCCTCATATCCGAGTCCTGGAATTCCGAAGAAACTTTCCAGAAGCAGACTTCCCGTGAACAGGAAAGGCAGCACCGTCGACGCCCGCGTGATGACAGGGACCATCGCATTCTTCAGCAAATGTTTGAAATAGACAGAGAACGGACTGCATCCCTTTGCGACTGCCGTTCTCAAATATTCTTTTCCCAGTTCATTCAGGAAGACGGTTCTGTAAAAACGGACGCCGCTGCCCGTCCCGCTGACGATCCCGATCAGAATCGGCAGCGCCAGATGACGCGGATCCCCCCATCCCCAGACAGGGAAGAGATTCAGATAATATCCCATGAACCACTGTCCGAAAACGATGAGCGCAAGATAACTGATGCTCATTCCGGCAACGGAGAAAAACAAAATCACCCTGTCCGTCAGACGTCCGTGTTTCACACACGCCAGCATGGCCAGGGCAATGCCGATCACCAGTTCTCCGAAAAAGATCGGCAGCATGAGCAGAAGAGAGGGCCACATCCCGCGCCAGAGCTTCCCGCGGATGGATTCGCGTGTCTGAAGAGTCTTCCCGAAATTCAGGAAAGACACATACGGGAAAGTAGATGAGAACGACACCACTTCGCCCAGTGCGGCCAGGGCCTGACTGTCAAAGGGGTGCTCGTTTTCTCTCCAGAACTGGACGGAAGCGACTTTGGGCTCTCCCTCTCCGGGAATCGCCCTGATCCGGATTTCCTCCGGAGCGGACGTGAACTCCAGAATGATGCCGCCCTCTTCTCCGGAAGGACGGCAGAACTGTCCGCAGATCAGCAGCGGCGAATCCGTCCGGACAAGCAGTTTGATCTTTTCCGTTTCCGGATCGAAGTTTCTGCGGAAACGGATTTCCGCATCCGGATTTTCCAGAATCACCCCCTGCGGAGTGCCTCTGACAGAACCGGAATAATCGACTCCGGGGAACTGAGTGCGGGAATCCAGAAAGACGGCGGAACTGTAACATTCCGTCCGGCACCATCGTCCCCAGAAGAGAGGTTTGTCCGATCCGAGAGCAATGCGCATCTCCTCGATTTCCTGAGGGAGAGGATTCTTCCCGAGCAATGTTGCAGCAGGATCCCCCGCGGCCAGACGGAAGAGCAGAAAGGTCACGATCAGGACACCGAAGAGAATCAGAATGGAATAGGCGGCACGTTTCAGCGCGTATTGAAGCATCGGGACTCTTTTCTCTGATCCGGAACAGTTTTTTAAGGACAGTTTTTTAAAAACAGTTTTTCCGTTTTTCGCTTTTTTCTTTTCTTCTCTTCTTTCCTCCCCTCCCCGGGGGCTCCGGCCGGACCGGGTTCCGGGTCCCGGGAAATTCTGGAAGAGACGCCTTAATCTACTCTCTCAAAAACGCTTCCGCAAGGGGAAAAGCCGGAAGAGAAGCGGAAAAAACTCCCCTTCATGGCAGCTCTCCCTTCCTTCGTCCTCTTCCCGGTGCGGGAGAAGGAAATGCGGAAGGCTGGACAGAGTGTCCAAAAGCGGAAAAACAACAGCAAAAAGGCTTGCAAAAGTCCTTTCGGCAAAGTAAATTTCACATTCGGACTCTTCCGCAAAAACAACTCGGATGAAACACTGCGAATGAGAATCAAACGGGCAAATTTTCTTCTTTTCTCGGCGAACTGTCTTTTCGCGGCGGCGCTTGTTTTCCCCGCGGCGGGAAAGGAGCCGGAAGCGCCGATGCTGCAGGAGGCGGCGGAGATAATGCCCAAAAACCAAAACATTTCTCCTCCTCCTCCGGAAACGGACGTGGCGGCCAAGACGACCGCCACAGGAGGCGCTTCCGGTGAAAAAAGAGATGAAGGAGGAGAAGAAGGCGGATTTCATCTGCTTCAGTTCATGCAGGCGGACCGCTCGGATTCCTTTCTCACGCAGCGTTTGACGGAACGTTTTGAATCGGCGGCGGCATGGGCTTTCCCGCTCCGGCGGAATCCATTTCGCTGCAGGCTGCTCCAGCCGGACTCCGCCGGGAACGGCGGGAAGGAGGCGGAAACGTATCTTTTCGGGGCGACGCTTTCCGGGAAGGAGGTCAGGATCCGTCTTCCGGGCCCCTTCCGGACCTGGACGAAAGACAGGGAATCGCGGGAGATGCTCATGGCCTGGTTTGTTCTTGCCCGTCTCGAACTGCCGCCGGAATATGCGGAACGGATCCGGGACCACTGGATTATTCTGGGGCTGGCAAGAAAGGCCTGGGAATCCTTTCAGGAGACTTCCTCCCTTCCTCTTTCCCGCAGCTGTCCGATGGCTTATGCGCTGGAATCCCATGGAATCCGGCCTTCTCTGGCGGGACTGCTTTCCCCCGCGGTTCCTTCGCAGAGGACTTCTCCGCAGGCGCGGGAACTGCAGGCGGAATATGCGGAACTGCTGCTGGAGGCGGCGGACAGAAGCGGATTATTGAAGAACAACCGCCTGGAGGGCTTTGTAAAAGCGCTTCTGGCGGGAAAACCCGGGGTTGATGCGATGGATCTGTTTCTGGAATTCGCCGGCCCGGCCCTCCGGAGGAGACAGGTTTTCGGAAACCCTTCCGGGAAAGATTCTTCCGGGAAGGATGCAGGAAGCACATCCCGGGAGAAGATCTGCGAAAAATGGTTTTCCGAATCCATGGGGAAACTGCTGATCGGCAGTTTCACACCGTACGCGGCGGAATATTTTGAGACGCTGTATCATGAGGCGGCGAAAATCACGTATACGGATGCGGACGGGCAGGAAAAAGTCTGCAGTCTGGCGGATCTGCCGATGAAACGGGAGGAAATTCCCGATCTCAACAGCAGGATCACACAGCTTCTCGGGCATCTGAGTTTTCTTTCGACACGAGGGGCGCCCGAATTCTCCGCTCCGCTCTCGCAGGTCCGTCTGGCGGTGACAAAGTGCCGGACGGAAGGCGGGGAAGCCGTCCGCGATGAGATTGCCCGCGCGGAGAAGCAATTGTTTTCCGCCTTCTCGGCGCGTCATGCACTGGAGCGTTATCTGGCGGAAGCGGAACTGCGTTTTTCAGGGCCCCGGGTCTGTTTCCGGAACGCGCTGGAAGCGCTGGAACGGTCTGAACAGCGGTCCCGGGCCGTTTTTCCGGAGGCGAACCGCTATCTGGATGAAACCTGGGATGAATATCCGTAATACCATAAAGAAGGCGCCTGAGGGATGCGAAAACGGAATATTGCAATCAACGCATGGATGCTCGGAGGACTGATCGTGCTGCTGTTTCTGGCAACGGGACTTGCGGCATATCGGACCGTGATCCGGGTCGGAGGGCGTCTTTCCGCGGATTTCTCTTATCCGTATCTGAAACTGGCGAAAGATCTGGAAGGTCAGGCGGCGAAACAGTCGCTTCTTTCCCGGAGCCGTCCGGCCCTGGCGCATGCGGTGGATCTGCTTCAGAAGGAAAACATGCTTCTTTCCGCCCGTGCGTCGCTGGTCCACGAGCTGCAGAATGAAAACGAGCAGCTGCGCACTCTGATGAAGATCAGCCCGAAGGGGAAATTCAAAGCCGTGTTTGCGGAAACCATTCTGCGGGATACGCTGAGCTGGTCGACCTCCTTTACGATTGACAAGGGCGAAGCCGACGGCATCCGGGAAGGGGATCCGGTGCTGGCGACGACCCCGATTCCGGGTTCCGGGACGGCGGTGACGGCGCTGGCGGGACAAATCCGTTCGGTGTCGCGCCACACGGCAGTGGTATCGACTCTTTTCAGCGGGAACTGTTCCGTCAGTGTGGCACTTCCGGAATCGGAATCGTTCGGGGTTCTTCAGGGGACCGACTCCCAGAATGAACACACGGTTTCGATCCGTTATCTGCCGGTGGATTCAAAATACGGGGACGGGGAAGTTGTCATCACCAGCGGGTTCAGCGGTCAGACGCCTCCCGGGATCTACATCGGGACTCTGCAGGCGTATCCGGACGGAGCGACCGCCCGGATCTCCGAAGGGCATCTGTATGCTTCGGCCCGTCTGAAGCCGGCGCTGAACATGGACATGATCCGCTTTGTCGTCGTCATGACCCGGAGCGGCGCTTCCGGCGGAGAGGGGACGGCAGCGGCTCCATGACCTCAGTTTCCTATATCTTTGTTTTTTCAGTTCTGGCTGTTCTTCTGGAGGCGCTTCTGCGTTCTCTGGGGATTTTCCTGCCTCTTCTGGGTCTCTTTGTGTTTTACGCCGTGGTGGTGTTCGGTCCCCGGACGGGCTTCACCCTGGCCGTGCTCGGAGGCGCGGCGCTGGATTTCCTTCTGGGGCATTCCACGCCTGTTTCCGCACTGGCTCTGAGCCTGACGGGCGGGCTCTCTCTTTTCTGGCTTTACAAAGTGGAATCCGATTCCATTCCGATGCTGGCGCTTCCCGGGGCGCTGATTCCGGTTCTGGCATATGTGCCTCTGATGTTCTGGAACGGGGGGATTGTGTTTTTATTCCGTCATCTTCCGGATTTGTTTCTGTCGAGTTTCTGCACGGCGTTTCTTCTGCCGCTGGAGATCCTGATGCTGGATCTCCTGAATGAACGTCTGGAACTGGAGCTGTATCTGAACGCAAAACTGGAGAGAAGACGCTCATGACGGAAGAGAAACAGGATTTCATCATTCATCCGGCGCATCTCCGGATTGCACTCATCATGTTTGCGGCATTTCTCATTTTTTCCGTGATTGCGATTCAGCTCTGGAACGTCCAGATCAACAACAACGCCGAGTACAACGACAAGATCACGCGCCAGAGTGTCCGCATGATCCGGCAGCCCGCCGTCCGCGGGAGAATTTTCGCATCCGACGGCAGAACCGCCATTGCCGCAAACCGTGTTTCCTACCGCATCCTGCTGCGCCTTTCGGAAATGCGTCTCGCAAGAAGAGACAGGACCATTGAGCACATTATGAATGAAGCCGCGCGGATATCCCGCTGCATCGGACGGATCAATCCGCTGACTCCGGACAAGATTTCCAGACACATGAATCTCTTTCCCGGCATTCCCATGGAACTCTTCGAGGATCTGACGGACCGGGAACTCGGACGCGCCTCCGAACTTCTGCCTGAAGTCACCGGAATGGAAATCACTGCGGAGCCTGTCCGGACCTACCCCTTTCACAGTCTGGCCGCGCACCTGATCGGCTATGTCGGTCCGGGCGATCCGCAACGCGCGCTGGACCGCACGGATTTCTTCTACTACATCCCGGATCTTTCCGGCAGAACGGGCATTGAAAAACTCTACGATGAAATGCTGCGGGGATCTCCGGGAAAGGAGCTGGTTCTGGTGAACAGCCGGGGATTTGTGCATGAGGTGGTGGGAACACCCGTCGCGGCGCAGAATGGACACGACATTGTCCTGACACTGGACCTCAGGGCCCAGCAGATCGCCGAAAGTCTGATTGCCGGGAAAGATGCCGCGATGATTGTCATGGACGCCTCCACTGGCGCGGTCCTTGCCATGGCTTCCGCTCCGGCCTACGACCTCGAAGACTTCATCCCGGGCATCAGCAGGGAAAAATACAAAGCTCTTCTGGATAATCCGGGGAAACCTTTTTTAAACAAAGCGGTCATGGGCGCCTACATGCCCGGATCCATCATCAAGCCGCTTGCGGCTCTCGCATTTCTGGAAAACGGACTTTCCGTTTCGGATACGGTCGACTGCGACGGTTGGACGGAAGTCTCAGGCATCCGGATCCGCTGCGCAGCGCGTTACGGACACGGCCCTCTGGCCATAGAGGAGGCCATTCAGCGCTCCTGCAACGATTTTTTCATCGAAAACGCTCTTGAGATCGGAATCGACAAACTTTCCGCCATGTACGCTTCCGCTGGCATCGGAAGAAAAACCGGTTTTGAACTTTCCGAACGGAGCGGACTGCTTCCCAAGGGGAAGCCGGGATGGACCAGAACGGAAACCGCATTCGTAGGAATCGGTCAGGGCCGGGTGGAAGTGACTCCGCTTCAGGCCATCACCTACATCTCGGCAATCGCGAACGGCGGAAAGCTCCACCGTCCCTATGTGGTGGACAGAGTGCTGGACGGAAGCGGAAACGTGCTTTTCCGGACGCGTCCCGAAGTGACGGGGCATCTCGCTGCTTCCCAAACCTCCCTTGACATTGTCGCGGCCGGAATGTATCTGGCCGTCAACGCACCCCGGGGAGGCAGTGCGGCAGCGGCGAAAAATTCAAAGATTGAGCTCCACGGAAAGACCGGAACCGCAGAAGTCGGCCCTCTCAACGCACGGTACAAGAACACATGGTTCACCGCTTTCGGCGTGGAACCCGAAACCCAGAAGATCTACAGTATCATCATCCTGGTCGGGCACGGCAGATCCGGCGGCGGCACCTGCGCCCCTCTCGCACGCGAATTCTTTGAAAGATGGCTGACAAAACCGGGAACCTCTTGAATCCGTCCTTCCTTTCCGGCATAATGCTGCAAGACTCAAAAGCCTGAACATACAGAAGAGCACGGATCTGCTGTTGTTTTCTGGGATGGGGGGGGAACGCTTTTCCCCCCTTTCCACACCCACCCTTTTTTTTCCTCCCATCTCTTTTTCCATTCCTCTTTTTTTCTCTTTTTCTTCCTCTCTTCCATTTCTCTGCGCCTTCTTCTTCCATAGGCACTTTCTCTCTCTCTTCCGCATCCACTTCACTGCTTTTGCAGGGGATATTTCATCCGATGGATAATGGAATAGGGTGGGGAAAAACGGGAAGAAAAGCCTGTCCACGCTGCCCGTTTCCATGTCGTGCCGGACTTTCTCTCTTTCCGGAGAAATACGCAGGATGCCCCCCTCTCCTCCCTCTCACCCTCCGAAGGGAAAGACTGCAGGAAAAAAAGACAAGAGAATCTGCAGGGAAAAGGGATCTCTTTTCCCGTCTCTCTCTTCTTTCCTTCCTTTCGCGGGAAAGGAAATTGCAGGGGAAAAAAGAAAACCGCAGGAAAAGATTCCTGCGGCTTTCTGAAAAAACAAATTGGAAAAGCGGTGATCAGACCGTCTTGCCGGAAATGACGCCGTGACCTTTGAAGGTGCGGGTGGGGGCGAATTCGCCGAGACGATGCCCGACCATGTTTTCCGTAATGAAAATGGAAGCGAAGGTTTTCCCGTTGTGGACATTGAAAGTATGCCCAACGAATTCCGGGATGATCATGGATCTGCGCGACCAGGTTTTGATCGGCTTCTTGACACCGCCGGCCTTTTCCATTTTCTCTATTTTCTCAATGAGGAAATAGTCGACGAAAGGACCTTTCTTAATTGATCTGGCCATATTTTATTTCTTCCTCCGTTCAACGATGAAGTTTTTGCTGGTCTTTTTCGGAGAGCGGGTTCTCTTGCCCTTGGCAAGCTGTCCCCAGGGCGAAACGGGATGACCGCCGCCGCTGGATCTGCCCTCGCCGCCGCCCATGGGATGATCGACAGGGTTCATCACAACGCCGCGGACATGGGGTCTGAAGCCTTTGTAGCGCTTCTTGCCCGCTTTCCCGAGGGAGACATTCATATGATCGAGATTGCCGACCTGTCCGATGGTGGCCATGCAGTTCAGATGAATCAGACGGACTTCTCCGCTGGGGAGCTTGACCTGTGCATATTCACCGTCCTTGGAACGGAGTGTGGCAATCTGCCCGGCGGAACGCACCAGTTTGGCCCCTTTTCCGGGAACAAGTTCGATATTATGGATATCGGAACCGACCGGGATATTGCGGAGCGGGAGAGCGTTTCCGGGTTTGATTTCGGCATTGGCGCCGGAGGAAACGGTCTGGCCGACCTTCAACCCGACAGGAGCCAGAATATACGCCTTTTCCCCATCCTGATAAGAAAGGAGGGCGATGAAGGCGGAACGGTTGGGATCATATTCAAGAGCCTTGACCGTGGCGGGAATGCCCGTCTTGCTGCGTTTGAAGTCGATCTGACGATAGGCGCGTTTGTTTCCGCCGCCGCGGAACCGGGTGGTGACACGCCCGAGATTGTTTCTGGCGCCGGTGGAGCGGATCCCGGAAGTCAACGATTTTTCCGGGGCCTTGTCGGTCAGTTCGGAGTAATCGAGAACCGTGATGAATCTGCGGCTCTTGGTAGTCGGTTTGAATGATTTGATAGGCATTTCAGATTCTCCTTAGGCGAGGTCAATGGAGCCTTCCGCGAGAGCGACGACCGCCTTCTTCCATCCGGAACGGCGTCCGACAATGGGCGATCTGCCCGCGCGTTTGGGCTTGCCTTTGTAATTGATCATATTGACGGACTTGACCTTGACGCCGTACAACTTCTCCACGGCGGAGGCAACCTCCAGTTTGGTGGCCCGGGGATTGACTTTGAACGCGTACTGGTTCTGTTCTTTAAGAACCGTGCTCTTCTCCGTCATCATGATATGGATCACAACATCATAGGCTGACTGTATCATTTTCGTTCCCTTTCTTTCATCCGATGCGCTTGATGAATTCGTCAAGCGCGTCTTTGGTGAAGAGGAGCTTGTCCGCCCAGAGAATCTGGTAGGCATTGACGGAAGCCGCCTTCATCAGAAGCACGGCCGGCATGTTTCCGGTAGCTCTCAGTGCACCTTCTTCATAGTCCTTCACGGAGCAGAGAAGTTTCCCTTCGAGATTCATGGCCTTGAACGCCGCTGCGGCGGACTTGGTCTTCATATCGGGCACATCAAAATTGTCCACCACGCAGACCGAAGACTCCTTCACTCTTTCCGAGAAGGAACGCTTCAGGGCCAGTTTCTTCACTTTCGCATTCAGCTTGATGGAAAAATCACGCGGTTTGGGCCCGAATGCCACTCCTCCGTGACGCCACACGGGATTCCGGGTGCTCCCCGCACGGGCGCGGCCGAGACCTTTCTGCTTGAAAGGCTTCTTCCCGCTTCCGGAAACTTCCGCACGCGTCTTGGTGCTGGCGGTTCCCGCCCGGGTTTCCGCGAGAAACGCGATCACGGCGTCGTGAACGGCCTGAGAGCCTTTTTCAAATTCGAGGATACTGTCGTCGATTTCATAATCGCCGACTTTCTCCCCTTTCATATTCACTATGTCGATTTTCATGGACATGATTTCACCTGTCAGTAAGTTGGTTGAACTTTCCCGCGGAAAGCTTATTTCTTCTTGGCTTTCTTCACGAGAACTGTGCCGCCGTTCGGACCGGGAACCGCACCGCTTACGAAAAGGAGATTTTCTTCAGCGACAACTCTGACGATGCGGAGATTCTGTACCGTACGGGTCGTATTGCCGAGCTGACCGGCCATCTTCTTGCCTTTGATGATATTGCCGGGCATTTCACGGCATCCGATGGATCCGGGTTTTCTGTGCCAGCCGCCGCCGTGTCCGTCGCGGCCGCCCTTGAAGTGATGGCGGACCATCACGCCTGAAAATCCGCGGCCTTTGGTCGTCCCTGTGATATCGAGGAACTCTCCTTCGGCGAAAATGTCGGCCCTGATTTCCGCTCCAAGCTCAAGTTCGGAATCCTTTTCCGTACGGAATTCACGAATGACGGCGGGAGGATTCTTGTCGAGTCCTGCTTTGGCAAGCTGTCCGATCACGGCCTTGCTGACGTTTTTGACTTTCTTCGCGCCAAAACCAACCTGGACGGCGGAATAACCGTCCTTTTCGAGAGTCTTCACACCCACCACCCGACACGGTCCGGCTGCCACAACGGTCACGGGAATCAGCTTCCCTTTTTCGTCGTAGACCTGGGTCATTCCGACTTTCTTTCCGATCAATCCTTTCATAGTACTCCTTTCAGGCACTTGTCCTCTCGGAAAAAAGAACCTTGGTGCCAAAAACCTCTATTGATGCATGAAGCTGTTCTTTTTTTCAGCTTCCGATTTTTATGGAAATATCCACTCCGGCGGGAAGACTGAGCTTCTTGAGCTCGTCCACGGTTTTCGCCGTCGGATTGATGATGTCCATCAGACGCTTATGCGTCCTAATCTCAAACTGCTCCATGGACTTCTTGTCCACATGAGGCGAGCGGTTCACGGTGAAGCGTTCAATCCGCGTCGGAAGCGGAATCGGTCCCGCCACGATGGAACCCGTCTTCCGAGCCGTGTTCAGAATCTCCGATACAGACTGATCCAGGATCCTGTGCTCGTATGCCTGAAGCTTGATGCGGATCTTCTGCACCGCTCTGGATGAGGATTTTGTGCTCATTTCTTGCTTTTCTCCACTATTTTCTCTTGTATTGAATTTGGTACTCGTTCAAAGAAGGAGGGCTCCATTGTATAAGATGCCCGGCCTTTGGAGAGAGAACGGATCGCGGTGGCATAACCGAACAGTTCCGAAAGCGGCGTGTTCGCCACCACACGGACTTCCTTGCCCTGTGGCTCCACTTCCGCAATCGCTCCGCGACGGCCGGTCACGTCTCCTATGATTTCGCCCATATTTTCTTCCGGTGTCGTGATCTCCACCTTCATGATCGGTTCAAGAAGAATCAGGCCGCCCTTCTTCGCCGCATCCTTCAGGCCCATGGATGCGGCTATTTTGAATGCCATTTCAGAAGAGTCAACGGGATGGTACGAACCGTCAACAATGTCCACATGAAAATCCACCAGCGGATAGCCGGCAAGAACACCCGTCGCCGCGGCTTCCCGGATCCCCTGTTCAATCGGCTTGATGAATTCCTTCGGAATCGCTCCGCCAACAATCTTGTTTTCTATTGTAATGCCATGCCCGCGTTCCTTCGGTGTCACGTTCAGCACACAGTGACCGTACTGACCGCGCCCGCCGGACTGCCTGACAAACTTGGAGTCCGAAGTGGCAGGCTTCTCTATGGCTTCGCGGTACGCCACTTCAGGCTGTCCGGAATTGGCCTCCACCTTGAATTCGCGGACCAGACGGTCCATAATGATTTCCAGATGCAGTTCGCCCATCCCGGAAATAATGGTTTGCCCGGTGTCGTTGTCGCTCTTCATGGTGAAGGTCGGGTCTTCCTCAGCAAGGGCAATCAGGGCGCCGTAAAGTTTATCTCTGTCCGCGGAGGTCTTCGGCTCCACCGCAATGGAAATGACCGGTTCGGGGAAGCTCATGGATTCCAGTACAATCTGATTGTTTTCATCGCAGATCGTATCTCCGGTCGTCACATTCTTGAGTCCGACGGCGGCGGCAATATCGCCGCAGTAGACCACGTCCAGCTCCTGTCTCGAATTCGCGTGCATCTGAAGCAGGCGTCCGAGTCTTTCCCGTTTCCTTGTCCGGGGATTGATCACAGTAATGCCTTTTTCGGCCATCCCGGAATAAATCCGCAGAAACGCAAGTTTCCCCACATACGGATCGTTCATCAGTTTGAACACAAGCGCTGAGAAAGGCTGATCATCTCCTGCGTGACGGGTCAGAGGCTGTTCCGTCACAGGATCCATCCCCTTCGTTTCCCAGATGTCGATAGGCGAAGGCAGATAATCCACCACCGCATCCAGCAGCAGCTGAACGCCTTTGTTCTTAAAGGCGGTTCCGCAGAGCGCGGGAACGAGTTTGCCGGCAATCACCGCTTCGCGGAGGGCCTTCCGGATCAGGGCGGTGTCCGGCACCTGCCCTTCCAGATACAGTTCCATCACCTCGTCGTTGACATCCGCAAGGGATTCCACAAGATGATTGAAATAATATTCCGCTTTTTCCTTCAGATCTGCGGGGATCTCCATGGTGACCACTTTCGATCCGTCGTCTCCGTCATAGCGGACGGCAATCTGATCCACCACATTGATATTCCCGCAAAATTCCGATTCCGCTCCAATCGGAAGGGAAATAGGCACCACGACAACGCCTAGTTTTTTATGCATGTCTTCTACCACACGGTAGAAGTCTGCTCCGGTCCGGTCCATTTTGTTGACGAAGGCAAGAGTCGGCACATGATATTTCTTCGCCTGACGCCAAACCGTCTCCGTCTGCGGCTGAACTCCGCCCACCGCACAGAACACGCCCACGGCTCCGTCCAGAACTCGTAAGGAACGTTCCACTTCAGCGGTAAAGTCCACATGCCCGGGAGTGTCTATCAGATTGATCCGGTTTTTCCGCCAGAAGCAGGTGGTCGCCGCGGAAGTGATGGTAATGCCTCGTTCCTGTTCCTGCACCATCCAGTCCATGGTGGCGGCGCCTTCGTGCACTTCGCCGATCTTGTGGCTTTTCCCGGTATAGTAAAGAATTCGTTCGGAGAGGGTGGTCTTTCCCGCGTCGATATGCGCCATGATCCCAATGTTCCGGGTATTGGCAAGAGATGTCTGTCTGCCGGGAGCCTCGTGGTAATCCTTGTTCATCGTATGTTCTGTCATATAATAACCTGACCTGCGTCGGAGCTTCTGCTGCCGTCAAAACGCTTACCACCTATAGTGGGCAAACGCTTTGTTGGCCTGAGCCATTTTATGCGTGTCATCCTTCTTTTTAATTGAGGAACCTGTGTTGTCGAATGCATCCAGAAGTTCGCTGGCAAGCGCTTCCATCATGGATTTGCCTTTCTTCGCCTGCGAATACATCGTGATCCAGCGGATCGCAAGCGCAATCTGCCTCTCATTCGGCACTTCGATCGGAACCTGATAGGTCGCACCGCCAACTCGACGGCTCTTCACTTCCAGTTTCGGCCTCACATTTTCCACCGCCTGAATGAACACTTCCAGCGGCTCCATGTCTTTCTTCTTCGTCTTGATATAGTCAAACGCACCATACACAATCTTCTGCGCCACGGATTTCTTCCCCATGCGCATGAGAGTATTGATGAGGCGGGCCACCAGCTCGCTGTTGTACTTCACGTCAAGCGTGAGCTTCCTTTTCGTTATCCTGCGTCTTCTCATGGTTTTGAGTGTCCTAAGTTCTTCGCATTTTCAATAATGAAACCGCCGTCGCGATCCCGCAACTGCACAGTTCGTTCGGTTTCCGTCCGGAATGCAAGCAGCCGGGAGAGCGCACCATGTCATCCCTCCCGGAGAAGTTTACTTCTTCTTCCCTTTCGCATCTCCGCCTTTGGCCTGCTTCGCTCCGTATTTCGAGCGTCCCTGCTTGCGGCCGTCCACTCCCAGACTGTCAAGGGCTCCCCTCACAATATGATAACGGACTCCGGGAAGATCACGGACACGGCCGCCCTTCACCAGAACCACAGAGTGTTCCTGAAGATTGTGCCCTTCTCCTCCAATATAGGCCGTCACTTCCAGCCCGTTCGTCAGACGCACCCTGGCAATCTTCCGCATGGCTGAATTCGGCTTCTTCGGGGTTCTTGTCGTCACCTGAAGACAAACTCCGCGACGCTGCGGGCACTTCGTGAGCGCCTTGGATTTGCTCTTGCTCTGCTTCGGTCTGCGACCGGCCCTCACCAACTGATTGATTGTCGGCATATTCTCCTTCACCTGTTCGCTTTGTTGCAATTGAATTCGGCGACAAACGAGCAGATAATATACCGCCCGTTCCGCCGTTTTCAATCGCTTATTTGATTTTTTATAAAAAATTTGATTTTTCCGTCCGGCGCTGTTTCCTCATTCCTCGTCGATCTCTTCAAAATCGCTCCCGAACTCGTCTTCCAGCTCTCCTTCGTCGGCAATAAATTCCTCCTCGGGAAACTCTTCCTCACCGGAAAACTCCTGGTCAAATTCATGATCCATTCCTTCTCCTTCCGGATCGCCGCTCCCGGGAAGAATGTCCTCGCCGAAATCAATGTCCTCGATCTTTTCTTCGCCGAAGGTATCTTCTTCCGGTTTCTGCTGCTCCAGAGCATCAATCTCAATAGGAAGCTCTTCCCCGAGTTTCTTCATCTTCAGATTCTGGAACTTTTCAGACCCCGTCCCCGCAGGAATCAGATGCCCTGTGATCACATTCTCCTTGAAACCGCGCAGAATATCGATTTTCCCGAGCGTCGCAGCATCGGTCAGAATACGCGTCGTATCCTGGAACGAGGCGGAGGATATGAAGCTTTCCGTCTCCAGAGAAGCCTTCGTGATCCCGAGAAGCACAGGTTCGCCTTCCGCGGGCGTCCCGCCTCTGGAGCGAACCGCCTCATTCTCTCGCTGAAACTCATATTTATCCACCTGCTCGCCGCTCAGGAACCGGGTGTCTCCCTGCTCCGTCACGCGGATCTTCTGCATCATCTGGCGGATGATGATTTCAATGTGCTTGTCATTGATTTCAACACCCTGGGCACGATACACGGTCTGAACTTCGTTCACGAGATAACGCTGCAGCTCCTGTGCTCCGCAGATCGAAAGCAGCATCTGCGGCACCACGGACCCAATCGTCAGCTTCTGACCCTTCTTCACATAATCGCCTTTGCCGACAATCAAATGCTTCGTCGCAGGAATGCTATGCTCTTCGGTCTTCTCCGGATCATCCGGATCATGGACAATCACGGTCCGGCGTCCGCCGCGTGTCGTCTTCCCGAGTTCGACAATCCCGTCAATACGCGCAATCTCCGCGACTTCCTTCGGCGTCCGGGCTTCAAAGAGCTCCGACACGCGAGGAAGACCTCCGGTGATGTCTTTGTTCTTCTGCTGCTGACGCGGCACTCGCGCAAGAATCGTCCCCGGACGGATCTTCTGCCCTTTGCGAATCATCAGAAACGCTCCGGCAGGAAGCGAATAGTTGGAAATCACATCCCCTGTCTCCGGATCCTTGATCACAATCTGGGGATGAAGATCCTCCCGGTGTTCCATCACGGTGATTTCCTCTGTCCCTCCGCGGGTGGTCTTATTCAGAGTCACGCCGTCAATCAGGTCCATCAGATCCACATACCCGGCCTCCTCCGCGATGATCGGAAGCTGATACGGATCCCATTCGGAAATCTTCTCATTCAGTTTCACCTTGTCGCCGTCCTTCTTGAAAAGAACGGCTCCGACTTCCACCATGTAACGGTCCACTTCCGCTTCCTTCACGGCATCGGACCAGTAGTCGTAATCCTGGTTGTAGAAGGCTCCGATGATCTGAGCCTCTTCCTTGGCGCGGGCGCGGGCCCGGGCTTCCGCCTGTTTCGCCTTCTCCGCATCGTAAACCACGATGAATCCGTTCTTGTTCACCACAAGGGTCTGCCCCTTCTCGTCCTTCACAAGACGGAGATTTTCAAAACGGACCGTCCCGGGATTACGCGCATTGATGACCGGCTGCTTGTATGCCGACGACGCCGTCCCTCCGATATGGAACGTCCTCATCGTCAGCTGCGTGCCGGGCTCTCCGATGGACTGCGCTGCAATGATCCCCAGCGCATCGCCGACTTCCGCATTCTTGTCGGTCGCCAGATTCTTACCGTAGCACTTGACGCAGACCCCGTGTTCCACCTCGCATGTCAGAACCGAACGGATCAGAACCCGGTTGATCCCGCACGCCTTGATCCGGTCGGCGATTTCAGGGGTGAACTCCTCGCCCGCGGCAATGATGAGACGGCCATCGTCATACGCCGGGTCACGGATGTCCTGCGCGCTGAAGCGGCCGAGAAGACGGTCTTTCAGCGGAAGCATCTCGTCGTCCCCTTCCACAATCGCGCTCACCCAGATTCCCTTCAGCGTCCCGCAGTCTTCGGAACGGCAGATGATATCCTGAGCCACATCAACCAGCTTTCTGGTCATATATCCCGAGTCGGCGGTCTTGAGCGCAGTATCGGCAAGTCCCTTGCGTGCTCCGTGCGTGGAAATGAAGTATTCCAGCACCGTCAGCCCCTCACGGAAGTTGGACAGAATCGGCCGTTCAATAATGTCTCCGGAGGGTTTCGCCATCAGTCCGCGCATACCCGCCAGCTGACGGATCTGGTCCTTGCTTCCCCGAGCTCCGGAATCCAGCATCGAATACACCGGATTGATCGCCTTCTTGCTCGCGGCTTCCGATTCGGCAAACAGATCATTGGCCACCTGATTGGAGGTCTGGGTCCACACGTCGACAATCTTGTTGTGACGTTCCCCGTCCGTCAGCACACCGTTGTTGTACTGATTCGTGATCTTCTCAATTTCCAGTCTGGCCTTCGCAATCAGATCCGCCTTCGTCTTCGGCACAGACATATCCGCTATGGATATCGAAAAGCCAGCCACCGTCGCGTACTCATAACCCAGATTCTTCAATGCGTCCAGCAGCAGAATCGTCTTGTCGTGTCCGATGTACTCATAGGCCTGGGCAATCAGTTTCCCGATTTCCTTCTTCTTGGCCAGTCCGTTGTAGAACCCGAGGCTCTTGTCCCAGATCCGGTTGAAGATGCAGCGCCCGGGCGTGGTGATGATGAATTTCGCATCTTTCACTCCGCGCGGAGTGTCGATCCCGTAGTCGGGATTCGGGAGCTTGATCGCATCGTGAATCTTGATATGACCGGTGTCGAGCGCGAAAAGAACTTCGTGCACGTCCTTGAAGATTCGCGCAGTATCGGGATTCATCGGCGGAATCGTCAGGTAATACACGCCGAGGGTGATGTCCTGCGTCGGAGTCGTGATGGGTTTCCCGTTCGCAGGGGAGAAAATGTTGTTGGTCGCCAGCATCAGAAGCTTGCATTCCAGCTGCGCCGCGGCGGAGAGAGGAACATGCACAGCCATCTGGTCGCCGTCGAAGTCCGCGTTGTACGCCGTACAGACCAGAGGATGAAGCCGGAGCGCGGATCCTTCAATCAGAATCGGATCAAACGCCTGGATACTGAGACGGTGCAGAGTCGGAGCCCGGTTCAGCATCACGGGATGCCCCTTGGTCACCTCCTCCAGAATATCCCACACAATCGGCTCGCCGCGCTCTATCATCTTTTTCGCGCCGCGAACCGTATGGGCGTAGCCGCGTCCTTTCAGATGACGGATGATGAACGGCTCAAACAGAATCAGAGCCATCTTTTTCGGGATCCCGCACTGCATGAGTTTGAGTTCAGGCCCCACAACAATCACGGAACGGCCGGAATAATCCACGCGTTTTCCCAGCAGGTTCTGACGAAAACGCCCCTGTTTCCCCTTCAGCATATCGCTCAGCGACTTCAGAGGACGGTTCCCCGCTCCCGTGACGGCACGTCCATGACGTCCGTTGTCCATCAGCGCGTCCACCGCTTCCTGAAGCATTCTCTTCTCATTCCGGATAATCACTTCCGGCGTTCTGAGCTGCAGCAGATTCTTCAGACGGTTGTTGCGGTTGATGACTCTGCGGTAGAGGTCGTTCAGATCGGACGTCGCGAAACGTCCTCCTTCCAGCGGCACCAGAGGACGCAGATCCGGCGGAATCACCGGCAACACTTCCAGAATCATCCATTCCGGACGCGAATTGCTGGAGATGAATCCTTCCACCAGACGCAGCCGTTTGGAAAGTTTTTTCCGGATTGCCTTGTTCTTCGTCGCAGAAAGCTGCACTTCCAGATCCGCCTTAAGCGGTTCGAGCTCGATCATCTGGAGGAGGGTCCGGATGGCCGGCGCCCCCATATCCGCCTTGAAGGCGTCTCCGTATTCATCGAGAGCCTGACGGTAATTGATTTCATCCAGCGATTCTCCCAGTCTCAGAGGAGTGTCGCCGGGATCCACAACCACCCAGTCTTCATAATAAATGATGCGTTCCAGCGTTCTGGCCGTCATGTCGAGCATGAGGCCGATACGGCTCGGCATGCACTTGAAAAACCAGATATGGGAAACCGGAACCGCCAGTTCGATATGTCCCATCCGTTCGCGTCTGACTTTGGAAAGAGTCACCTCGACTCCGCAGCGGTCGCAGATGATCCCCTTATGTTTGACGCGTTTGTATTTCCCGCAGTTGCATTCCCAGTCACGCTGAGGTCCGAAAATCTTTTCACAGAAAAGACCGCCCTTTTCCGGCTTGAAGCTCCGGTAGTTGATCGTTTCCGGATTCTTGATTTCCCCGTGACTCCAGGACCGTATCACTTCCGGTGAAGCCACCTTGATTACGACGGCTTCAAACGCGCTCAGCGGCTGATACGGCTGCTGTCCCGGCTTGTCCTTGCTATAGCTATTGTCAATCACTCTGGATTCCTCCGCGTGTTATTTACTTCGGAAGCTCTGTACGCTTCACCGTGCGCACATCGAGACCCAAACTCTGCATTTCCTTCAGAAGAACATTGAACGATTCCGGTCTCCCGGGTTCCAGCACATTCTGGCCTCTCACAATCGACTCGTAAATGCGCGCTCTCCCGGTCACATCATCACTCTTGACCGTCAGCATTTCCTGCAGAGTATGGGCGGCTCCGTACGCTTCCAGTGCCCAGACTTCCATTTCTCCGAAGCGCTGGCCTCCATGCTGCGCCTTCCCGCCAAGGGGCTGCTGTGTCACCAGCGAATACGGCCCGACGGCTCTGGCATGAATCTTGTTCGCCACAAGATGGTCCAGCTTCAGCATGTAGATTTCCCCAACGGTCACGCGCTGATCAAAACGGTTGCCGGTCCGGCCGTCGTAAAGATCAGTTTTCCCGTCGAAGACATCCTCACCGTTCGGAAGGGTCTTGAATCCCCATTTGAAGTCCTCGCCCTTTTCGCGGGCGATTTTCTGGTTCGCCTCCTTCATGAGCTCGATGATTTTCTCTTCGGAAATCCCGTCGAACACCGGCGTCGCCACCTTCATGCCCAGCATGTACGCAGCCCATCCCAGATGCGTCTCAAGCACCTGGCCGATATTCATTCGGGAAGGCACGCCCAGCGGATTCAGCACAATGTCCACCGGGGTCCCGTCTTTCAGGAACGGCATGTCTTCCACAGGCACGATCCGCGCAACAATACCCTTGTTCCCATGACGGCCGGCCATCTTGTCGCCAACCTGCACTTTCCGCTTCGAGGCCACATACACTTTGACCTTCTTGATGACTCCCGTCTCCTCCGAATCTCCGGACTCAAAGGAATCAATCGCCTCTTTCCGGTTCTGCTCCAGACTCATGAAACGGGGCTTGAACGACATCACGATGGAATCTATCACCGTTTTCACCGGGCAGTCATCCATCCGGTAGGAGTTGTAGACGGCGGCAAGTTTGCTGATCGAAGGCCGTGTCACTTTCCGGTTCGGAGATATCAGAACCACGTCCATCCCGGTCGAAGTATCATAAATGGGCTGGGAAAGTTTCTGTCCGAGCAGAGCTTCCGACAGTTTTTCCGTCAGCTCGTCGATCAGCGCGTTGTACTGTTCCTTGTACATGTCCTTGGCATGCTTGATCTGACGGCGCCGTTCGGACTTCGTCATGGCCTGACGGTTCGGATCCTTCGCGTATTCGATCCGCACATCCATCACGATCCCGCCCTTGCCGCTCGGAACTATCAGACTCGAATCCTTCACATCCGCAGCCTTTTCCCCGAAAATCGCCCGGAGCAGACGTTCCTCGGGAGCCAGTTCCGTCTCAGACTTCGGCGTGATCTTCCCGACAAGAATGTCCCCGGGCTTGACTTCCGCTCCCAGGCGGACCACCCCGTCCACTCCCAAATTCCGAAGCGCTTCTTCACTCACATTCGGAATATCGCAGGTGATTTCTTCCGGTCCGAGCTTCGTATCGCGGCTGTTGATTTCAAATTCGTCAATATGCACGCTCGTGTAGACGTCTTCCTTCACAAGACGTTCACTCAGCACAATGGCGTCTTCAAAGTTATATCCGCACCACGGCATGAAGGCAACAAAAACGTTCTTCCCGAGCGCCAGTTCCCCCTGCTGGGTCGCCGCTCCGTCCGCAATCGGATCCCCGACAGAAACCGTCTGTCCACTGCGGACAATCGGACGCTGATTGATGCAAGTCCCAGCATTGCTCCTGAGATATTTCGTCAGATCATACACCGCGGGCGAGGGATCTGACGTCTCCTGACGCGTCTTCCCGTCCGAGGTCACCACAATCTGTGAAGCCGACACTTCCGCCACAATCCCGTCCGTCTTCGACGAAATCACCGCCCGGGAATCCACCGCCACCTTCTTTTCCATGCCCGTTCCCACATACGGGGAATCGGTCACCAGAAGCGGCACAGCCTGACGCTGCATGTTGGATCCCATCAGGGCGCGGTTCGCATCGTCATGCTCAAGGAACGGAATCAGACCCGCCGCCGCGCTCACAAGCTGTTTCGGCGACACGTCCATGTAGTCCACATCTTCACGCGGACATTCCGCCGTCTCTCCCCCGCGAAAACGGGACATGACCATCGGATTCACAAACGCATGCTTCTCATTCAGAGGCGCATTGGCCTGCGCAATCACAAAATTCTCTTCCTTGTCCGCGGTCAGATAATCAATCTTGTTCGTGACAATCCCGTTTTCCACGCGCCTGTACGGCGTCTCCAGAAAACCGAACGGATTGATCCTGGAATACAGCGACATTGAAGAAATCAGTCCGATATTCGGGCCTTCCGGCGTTTCAATCGGGCAGATTCGTCCGTAATGGCTCGGATGCACGTCACGCACTTCAAATCCGGCACGGTCGCGGCTGAGTCCGCCGGGCCCCAGAGCACTCAGACGGCGCTTGTTTGTCAGCTCAGACAGCGGATTGGTCTGATCCATGAACTGCGAAAGCTGATTCCTGGCAAAAAAGTCACGGACGACTCCGATGAACGCTTTCGGATTAACCAGCTTGTTCGGTGTAATACCCGTTTCGTCCGCATTGATCAGTGTCATGCGCTCCTTGATGAGGCGCTCGGTACGGAGCAGCCCCACACGGCAGTGATTCTGAAGAAGTTCGCCGACAGGCCTCACACGACGGCTTCCCAGATGGTCGATATCGTCCGTCTGACCGCCCGTGTTGTTCAGCTGCATCAAGGCCTTCGTGGCCTCCATGAGGTCCTCTTTATGAAGAATGCGCTCCTTCGGATCAATGTCAAGACCGAGCCGTTCATTGAGTTTGTAGCGCCCGACGGTCCCGAGATCGTATCTCTTGATGTCGAAGAAAAGACGCTTGATCAGCTGTTTTGCATTGGCAATGCTCGGAGGATCTCCGGGACGCATTCTGCGGTAGATTTCCTTCAGTGCGTCATCCGGCGTCCTCGCCGGATCCTTCGCCAGGCAGTTGATCAGATACGCATGACCGCCGGGAACATACGCCAGCTCGACATTCTTGAGCTTCGCGTCGGAAAACGCCTTCACATGACTTTCCGTCAGCTGAATGAATTCCTCTGCAAGAACAGCTCCGTCGGGCGAAAGGACAGGTTCAAAAGTATAATAGGCCGACACATCGGAATCTTTCAGAAGCTGTGACGACGTCATTTTTTTGATCTCATAGGCGGCGGACACAATATCTCTCGTCGTGTCATAACCGATGGCGCGAAGGAACGTGGTAATGAGGAACTTCCTTCTTCTTCTGCGGCGGTCGAGATAAATATAGATCATCCCGTTGATGTCGAACTGCACTTCCATCCAGGAGCCGCGGTCGGGAATGATCCGGAATGAATACAATGTGTGACCGGAGGAATGTCTGGTCTTTTCAAAACAGATCCCGGGAGATCTGTGAAGCTGGCTGATGATCACGCGCTCGGCACCGTTTATGACAAAGGAACCGCTCTCGGTCATCATCGGAATCTCGCCGAGATAGACTTTTTCGTCAATAATCACATCTTTATTTTTGAGTCTGAAATCAACATGGAGCGGCGCACTGTAGGAATCGCCGTCCTTGATGCAGTCGACAATCCCCTTCTTGGGTGTGCCGATCGTATAGGAGACAAATTCAAGAAGAATTTGTTTATCAAAGCTTTCAATGGGAAAAACTTCGTTGAAGACTTCCTGGAGGCCTTGGTTTGATCTGTTTTCTGGAGTTACGTCCAATTGAAGAAATGACTTGTAAGAATCCACCTGGACCCCGATAAGGTCCGGAATTTCAAGCACGTCCTCTAATTTTCCGAAATTGACGCGTTCAGGCATTATTCCACCCTGTATTGGTTGGCGAGAGCTGTCTTGGCGCAACGTTATTTGAGAAGAATTACAATAACGCAATCCGCGTGCGGCCTGCCACGGATTTTAACACATAGGAACGACGGGGGACTCCTGATGATCGGATTCCCCCGCCGTAACGAAACCGGCTGTCTTTTCCGGTCCAGTCAATTTACTTGACTTCAACCTTGGCCCCAGCTGCTTCGAGCTGTTCCTTGATCTTCTTGGCGTCGTCCTTGGAAACGCCTTCCTTGATCTGCTTCGGAGCGGCTTCCACAAGATCC
>CAJMAW010000037.1 GCA_905211485.1 uncultured Lentisphaeria bacterium
CTGAGCTGTGAAAAATGCGCGTGGCTGGTCGAGTGATTCATGACCTCGTTCCCGGCATCGCTGAGCGCCTTTACGGATTCGGGGTATTTGTCCACCCAGTCGCCGAATTCCCAATAGCCCAGCTTTTCCGCCAGGCCGGAGGGGCCGATGTGCCGATCGAAATAGTCGAGCACGCCGTCCATCACCGGGCGATAGAAGCGGATCAGATCGGTGCGGCCGGTCTGCCAATAGAACTCCTCCAGCATGAAGATCCAGTAGATCGAAAAATCGGGAATCACCTGCGTGTGCGTGCAGGGCGTGCGGGACTGCAGAATGCCGTCCGGCAACTGCGAGCAGCGGAAGTCCCACAATACGTTCTCCGCCATGCGCGTGTCGCCCGATACCGCATAGGTAAAAAGCATTTGCAGCCGCGTATCCAGCGTGTATTGCAGCTGCTCATAATAGGGGCAGTCCTCATGGGTCTCGTGCATGCAGCTGCGCAGCGTGCGCAGGCTGATGTCCCAGAGCTTTTCCATCTTCTTTTCCGGGAAGAGGAATTCCGCCCGAACTTTCAGCGGATAGGCGGTCTGGATGAAATCGGGGCGGGCGGATATCGCCTGATGCTGAACACGCGGGGAATGCCCTCGGACAGAAAACCCGCGGAAGACGCTCTGAGAGAGCATTTTTCCAGCTGTATTGATTCCATGTGCGAAGACTGCCGGGAACGTCTGGAGCGGAACGTCTGGCGGATTCTGGACTGCAAGAATCCGGAATGCCAGAAATTCATTGAATCTGCGCCGGACGCGGCGTCTCTGTTCGGAGAGGAATCGAAGGAGTATTTCAGGCGCGTCTGCGGGATTTTGTCGGACATGGAAGTTCCGTTTGAGATAGAGCCCCGCCTTGTCCGCGGTCTGGATTACTATGTGCATACGGTCTTTGAGCTGAGCCATCCGGGTCTCGGCGCGCAGAATGCGATAGCCGGGGGAGGGCGTTATGAACTGAATCTTCCCGGATTCAGTCGTCCGGTTCAGGGCGTGGGATTTGCCGCGGGGATGGAACGGCTCCTGATGGCGAGGGAATCCCGGAATGTGCCGCCTGAAAAATCCCCGGTGCCGGAACTGTTTTTGCTGTCTCTGGGAGAAGGAGCGCTGAAGTTCAACGGAAAGCTGGCCGCGGAGCTGAGAAGGGCCGGGATTTCCACGACACTTGATTTTGAAGCGAAGAGCATGAAATCCCAGATGCGCGCAGCGGACAGACTGCAGGCAAAATATGTGCTGATTGTCGGTGATTCGGAGCTTGCGTCCGGAGAAGCCGTTTTGAAATGTATGGCGGACGGGTCCCAGAAAATACTGAGCCTTTCCTCCGTGAAAGATGAATTGAGCAGAAAATGAAAAAGGTTTACAACGTCAACATCGAGCGGGAATACCCGCTGCCCACGCCCCATGAGATTCTTTCGGAACTGCCGCTGCCTTCTCCGGACACGGAACATATCTATTCCTCCCGCCGTCAGGTGGAGGAGATCATTCTCCGCCGCGACAAACGGATCATGGTCATCTGCGGTCCCTGTTCCATCGACAGCATTCCGGCCGCCGTCGAATACGCCGCCAGACTGAAGTCCATACAGGAGAAAGTCTCCTCCAAACTCATGCTCATCATGAGGACCTATTTTGAAAAGCCGCGCACCACGGTGGGCTGGAAGGGGCTGATCTATGATCCGGACCTCGACCGCTCCTTCAATATCGAAAAAGGTCTGCGTCTGGCCCGGAGGCTTCTCCTGCAGCTTTCGGAAATGCGCCTGCCGGTGGCGACGGAATTCCTGGAGCCGATCATCCCGCAGTATCTGGCGGACCTGGTGACCTGGGCTTCCATCGGTGCCAGAACGACGGAGTCGCAGACGCATCGGCAGCTGGCGAGCGGACTCTCCATGCCGATCGGATTCAAGAATTCCACCGACGGTGCCATTTCCGTCGCCGTGGATGCCATCAAGACAGCTTCGGCAACGCATTCCTTCCTCGGGGTAATCAATGACGGGCGGACCGGTGTCTTCAGAACCCGGGGCAACAAATTCTGCCATATTGTGCTGCGCGGGGGGATTCACGGGCCGAATTACGCATCGGAAAACATTGCCTATGTCAAGGAACTCATGCGGAAGGAAAAGCTTGTTCCCTCCATTGTCATCGACTGCAGTCACGGGAATTCCATGCGTCACCCTGAAATGCAGCCGGTGATCCTGCGCGATGTGCTGGGACAGATCCGCGCAGGCGAAAACACCATTTCCGGCGTCATGATCGAAAGTTACATCAAAACTGGACGACAGGACATTGCCGAAAGAGGCAAGATGATTCCCGGCCTTTCCGTGACGGATCCCTGTCTCGGATGGGAGGAGACGGAAGCCGCCATTCTCGAACTCTACAAGGGGCTTCCAGAGTAACGTTTCACTCCTGTCTCTGCATCTGCATCCCATGTTTTCCACGGTCCTCTCCGTGTCCGTGCTGTGTCCGTGCTGTGTCCGTGCTGTGTCCGTGCTTTCCGCCCGGGCAGGCAGTGCAACGCATTTTTTTCTCCGGCATTTTCCTTTTGTTCTGCAGGGAAGCAGCAGCGTTTTTCCTTTTTTTCTCCTGTTCTCCTGTTTTCTCCGCAGAAAGAAAGGCAGAGTCCCTGATTCGGGTGAGAAGCACGGGCAGATCCAGAAAGACGCAGGGGGCAAGACGGCAAGGGCAAGACGCGGAAGGAGGGAAAGATTCAGACGCTCTTTTCATGATTGTATTTTTTTTGTGAAAGAGTGTAATGTTGCAGAAGAAGCGGCGGGGAAAGGCAGCTGTTTCTCCTGTTTTTTGAGAAGGGGGGGAGCTGTTTATTTTTTCTTGGATAAAGTCTGTGAAAAAAAGATGTTTTGGCGTCTTTTGGAAATGTCGGCATTTATGTTTTTTTTCTGCCTGATCCTCCGGGAGAGGAAATTTGCATAAAAAGAGGTCGGAAATCCATTTTTTCAATTGAAAATTGTAATTTCATGTGTATAAGTAAGTCATCCGCCCCTTTGGATGCCGCTTGGACGGGGAGGATTTTTTGATACTCTTGCGCCACGAAAAATGAACGGGAATTTTTCCCCGCAGATCATGTCAAATCAATAATGTCAGAGACGGAGTTTGGAAGATGCCCAAGATTACCCAGAATATGATTGATGCTTTGGAAAAGGCGGTGGACTGTTACGGCAATGTGTCTCAGCTGGCGAAGAAAATGGGAATCGCGCACAGCACAGTGCTGTTCTGGATGAGCGGGAAGACACGGAATATCAGTGGGAGGCTCTGGATTGAGAAAATCCGTCCGGTACTGCTGCCGTTCATGGACAGGGCCTCTGTCCGCGATCTTCTTCCGCCTAGGAATCTGCAGGCCTATCTTGCTGCCGAACCGATGGCCGATTACCATCGGGAAGGCGCTTCTCCCTCCGCGGGGGAAGCGGCCGGGGCCGGAACTTCTCCCGTTCAGCCGGAATACAAGGAGAATTCGGCCAATGTCATTTCCTTTGCCCAGCTGGCGGATTACGATCCGGCACTGGATCTGATCGGGCAGTATGTGAAGGACAATTCTTCCGGAAAGGCGATTTTCGCCCATGAAGTGAAGAACGGCTATTTCGCATTGCAGGTGGATGACACGGTTTCTTACGGCAAATTGCCGCTTGGAACGTATCTTCTGGTGGCGGGAATGGAACTGGCGCAGAATTCGGATACGGTTGTCGCGAAAATCAGGGAGACCGCCCAGATCGTGGTCTGCACGTATACCCGGGAAGGTTCCCGTATCACCTTGACTCCCTTTGATTCCGGGAAACAGTCCATTTCCTGGGATTTCAAGGAAAAGCCCGGCTTTCTCTTCTGGATGTATCCTGTGATTGAGGCGAATCTGAATTTCCGCCGCGATTCCGGACCCGACTGCGGGGAAAATCCTTCCAACGCGGAAGAGAAGGAGTGATTTTTTCCCCTCTCCTCCGCGGAAAGGGGAAGAGTGAGGAGAATGCCGAACAGGACTATTACACTTTTTCCCTTTTTCCCGCAATCTCTTGTTTTAGAGCATTCTCTTTTTTTGCAAAGCAGAAATGAAGAAGTGAAGAAGAAGCTTTCTTCCCGGAATAATGGGAAGAGAGTTTCTTTTTTGGGGACGGGAATTCTGGCAGGACATGATGCGTTTTTGCCGGTGAAACTCTGCCGGGCTTGGCTTTTCCACAACAAGCGGGGAGAAAAAAAGAGCTTCGCCGACGACTCCCGCTGACAAATTTTCCGGGAGGGGGAAAAATAGTTCATTTCTTGACTCCGGAAACAGGAACGCCAAGCCCAGAAAAAAGAGGGAATTTCCCTCTCCGTCCGGAGGCGTTGCCGCGTCGTTGTCCCTGTTTTCCTCTCTCTCCTGTAAGAAGGGGACAATGCCCGTTTTTTTTCGACTTCGACAGAAGAGAAAATATCCTTCCAGAGATATTTTTTTCTTCTGCGTCACAGCGCCGCGGCATGAGTCCTGTTGTTGTCATGGCTCATGCCGCGTTTTTCTTCTTGGAGCCTTTCGGGAAACGGGGGAGGACTTGCCGCTCTGCTCTCTCTCTGAGGGGATGCTGTTTTTCCCCTCAGTAGTCATTCATCATCCGCATTTGCTGTGGCCGCAGGCAAGACATTTCATACAGTTTTCCTGCATGACAAGTTTGCGTTCGTTGCAGTAGGGGCAGATGAGCATTCCGTCGTCCGGCATTGCTGCATGCGGCTGTTGTCTGCCGCCGTCAGCGGAGGAGAAGGAATTTGCCGCTGCCGGTGCCGCAGAGTGGGATTCCGGATGGGAAGAAGAGGAAAAAGGTTTGCCGGGAGAATTCCGGTCCTTCGGAGTAATGATTCCAAGCTTCATAAGATGTTTTTCAATGACGCGCCCGATATCGGCTGCGAGCGAAGGAATGTAACTGCCTTCGCTGAAATATCCTCCGTTGGGGTCGTAAATGCTCTTGAGCTCCTCGACCAGGAACCGGGGTGCGGGATCATGCCTGAAAACAGAGGAAATCAGACGGGTCATGGCCACGATCCAGCTGAAATGCTGAAGGTTTTTTGTATTGATGAAGAGTTCATAGGGGCGTCTTCTGCCGTCTTCTTCGACGAGGTCGTTGATGGTGACGTAAAGCGCGTCGGCGGAGAGGGGAGTTTTGATTTTGTATGTGGTGCCTTCAAGCTCCTTCGGGCGTTTCGGGGGCTCCGCCTTGACAAAGACCAGGTGTTCCCTGGGTGCGGGAGTTCCGGCGGAGGAGGAGGAAGAATCCTTCTCCTTCTTTTCCTTTTCCTCCTTTTCCTTTTTTTTCTTTTCCTCATCCGGATTGACAAGGACGCCCATGATGTGTTCCGAGGGGCGGAAGGTGGTGCAGCCCTTCAGGCCTTTTTCATAAGCGGTGAGATAAATGTCCTTGAACTTTTCGTAGGGGTAATCCGTGGGGACGTTGATGGTTTTGGAAATGGAACTGTCCACATATTTCTGAAGCGCCTCCTGGATGTTGAGGTGTTCTTCCGGAGTGATGTCCGAAGAGGAGACGAAATAGGGCGGCAGTTTATTCTCGTCGAAGGCGGCGCCTGCTTTTTCACGGTAGAGTTTGTACGCGTAGTCGGCGACTTCCGCATCAATGGTGTTGCCTTCGGCGCCGTTACGGATTTTCCGGGTGTAGCGGAATGCGAACACGGGCTCGAGTCCGCTGGAGACGTTGCCGGCGAAAAGACTGATGGTGCCCGTGGGGGCAATGGATGTCAGATGAGAGTTCCGGATCCCGTATTTGCGGATGTCCTCGACAATGTCTTTCGGGAGGGCGGAACGGATAAATTCGCTTTTGCAGTATTTTTCCGCGTCGAACATGGGGAATGCGCCTTTTTCCTTTGCCAGTTCGATGCTGGCGCGGTAGGCGGCGCAGGTGATGGTCTTCATGATTTCCGCCGCCAGTGCGACGGATTCCGGAGATCCGTATTTGATCTTCATGAAGAGGAAAAGGTCCGCCAGCCCGGTGATTCCGATGCCCATGCGGCGTTTGGATCTGGCCTCTTTCTTCTGCTGCTCCAGGGGATAGTTGCTCAGGTCGATGATGTTGTCGAGAAGACGCACGGCGACGGAAACGGTCCTTTCCATTTCCGCAAACTCCACCCTTGGCTCTTCTCCGAAGGGATCGGAAACGAATTTCGACAGATTCAGCGATCCGAGGAGACAGGCCCCGTAAGGCGGCAGCGGTTGTTCTCCGCAGGGATTGGTCGCCCGGATTTCCTCGCAATAGGCAAGATTGTTCATCTTGTTAATCCGGTCGATGATGATGAATCCGGGCTCCGCAAAGTCATAGGTCGAGTGCATGATGAGATCCCAGAGGGCGCGGGCGCTGATGGTTTTGTACACCTTCCCCGCAAAGACGAGATCCCATGGAGAATCGTTCCGGACAGCCTCCATGAATTTGTCCGTGATCGCGACCGACAGATTGAACATCTGCAGTGCGGCGTTTTTCCGCTTTGCCGTAATGAATTTTTCAATATCCGGATGGTCGCAGCGCATGATTCCCATTTGTGCGCCGCGGCGCTGTCCGGCGCTCATGATGGTCCGGCAGGTCGAATCCAGCACCTGCATAAAACTCAAGGGGCCGGAAGCGCTTGCCTCGCAGCCTTTGATGGGGGCGCCGGAGGGCCGGATCGTGGAAAAGTCAAAGCCGACGCCGCCTCCCTGCTTCTGCGTCAGCGCGGATTCCTTCACGGTTTCAAACACTCCGTCGATGGAATCTTCAATTTTGTTCATGACGAAGCAGTTGAACATGGTGACTTCCGATCTTGCCGTCCCGGCGTTTGCCACAATTCTTCCTCCGGGAATGAATTTGCAGCCGTCGAGAATGCGGAAGAATTCCGAGCTCCATTTTTCGCGGTCTTTTTCCTTTGCGGCTGCCGCGTTTGCCACTCGTCTGAAGGTGTCTTCAAAGGTTTTGTCCCCGGGGATGTCTCCGCTTCCCTGATAACGGTATTTGCGTTCCCAAATTTCCTGAGAGATGTCTGTAATCGGCGTTTCCTGTGATGACATGACGACGGCCTTTCCTTCCGCTTCCTGTTTCTGGTGAAAAATACTTTCCAATATAGGACTGTTTCCCTGTTTATGCAAACCGGAAAAACAGTCCCCCGGCAAAAAAACGTTTCCCATCCGCTGCATCATCCTGCTTCTCCCCTCTTCCTTTTGAGGCGGGTTGCTTCCCGGAAGAGCTGCAGGGAAAAAAGAAAAATTTCTCAGGATGCCGGGAAAGCGGCGCCTTCTTTTCTGTTTTTCCGAATGAAAAAGCGTTGAATGCTCTCTTGACAAGGACTGCGGGTGCATGTATTTTCCCGCACCTTTTTTCTACGGCTGTCCGTCTCTCTTCCTGCTTTCACCGGAAGAGCATCATCATGAACAGTGGGAAGAAGGGGGACAAAGAGGCTGCGGGAATGAGCTATTTCCCGTTTGTTGTCTGGGGAATGAGGCTGTGTGATCCGCCGGAAGATGAAGCCTGGCGGATGGAGGATGATCTCCGGAAGGGAAACGGCCTTGGAAGAAACAGAAAGGGTTTGGAAATATGAGTTCCAGCATCAAGATTTCGTTTACCGGAGACGTTATGTCTCATATGCCCCAGAACGAGGCGTGCCGGAAGGGTGCGTCCTATGATTATTCGCCCGTGTTCGCGAATGTGGGATCCTTTTTCGGGGAGAGTTCCTTTGTCGTGGGCAATCTGGAGACTCCCGTCGCGGGGGAGGATCTGCTGTATTCCTACAAGGAATATTCCTTCAACACCCCGGAACCCTTTGCCTGCGCTGTCCGTGATGCAGGTTTTCATCTGGTCTCCACTGCGAACAATCACTGTATGGACAGGGAATTTGAAGGTTTGAAACGCACGCTTGATACTCTTGACCGGATCGGACTTCCACACATCGGCACCGCACGCACTCCGGAAGAGCGTGCGGAAGTCTGCATACGGGAAATCGGAGGAATGCGCATCGGGTTCCTTGCATACACTTACGGGACCAACGCGTTTGCCCATCATCATTTTCTGCCGGAAGGGCATGACTGGGCGGTCAATCTGTTTCAGCCGGAGGAAACGCTTGAAGGAGCCGTCAACCTGCTTGTGAACGACAGAAAAATCGCTGCGCAGGTGAACGAGCTGTACCGGATGGAAAATCCTCTCTTCCGCACCCGGATCCAGCCCCGTCTGGAGCGTCTCCGTTCGGATGCCGCCCGGTGCCGCGCCGCGGGGGCGGAGTTCATCATCCTGCTGATGCACTCCGGAGGACAGTACAATTCCTTCCCGGATGCCTACAGCCGCACCCTGGAAAAGGAGATGCGGAATATGGAAATCGACGCCATTGTCGGGCATCACCCCCATGTGGTTCATCCATGTGAAGTTCTTTCGGGCCGTCCGGTGGCATGGTCGCTCGGAAATTTCTGCTGCACGCCTTCGGGTCTCCGGGGAATTTCTTACGTTGCATCTGACTATTCCATTGTCCTACATCTGCATCTGCAGCGGGCTGAGGACAGTGGAAAAGTGGAATGGAAGAAAATGACTTTTTCCATTTCCAAAAATGTGGTGACGCCCGGTGGAATTGCCGTCCCGTTCCGCGTGGATGAGCTCATGCGTTCCTGTACGGACTGGAAGATCAGAGACTGCCTCGCAAAAGATGTCGAAATCATCGCCAATGTCTTCCGCAAGTGCAGCGAATGTGTGGAAGTGGAAGCCGAATACGATTTCTGAACACACGCTTCCGGGTGGCGCTTCCGACTGGCCGTGTCAGGAGATTATTTTAAAAGGTGTTCCGGAAAGGCGCTTCCAGAGGGCAGCTTCTGAAAAGGATGCCTGTTTGTGTGGCTTCCTGCACACTGTTTTCTGGGTGAAGGGAAGTTCCAGCCTTTACTGAGGAGACTTGTTTCAAGGGGGGGACAAGTCTCCTGCCGCTTCTTCCCTACTCAACACCTTGTCTTCCCTCTTTCTTAGACAAAGATAAGTACGGAGCTAAGCTTGCTGTGCCCTTTTCTCTTACACTCGCACAGAACAGAAAAACACAAAGGAACAGGGAAGAGGGGGAAGGAAGAAAAAGGAAAGGGAAAAGCTTTCTTCCTTCTTTTTCCTTTTTCCTCTTTCATGTTACCTGCCGCAGCAGCTATTAAGATGGGAATGAGAGGAGAAAAAAGAAATCGTTATCTGTTTTCTTGCCAGGCATTTGGAGTTTTCATAGGGAAAAGGAGAAGGGAGACAAAGAGGAGAAAGAGGATGAAAACAAAGCCAATGTCCCCGTTGGAATTCAAAATGGACTGTTCGCGCATTCCGGAAGGCTCCGGGGAGGGGAAACAACAGGGAAACAAGGGGCACAGACGCCTGTTTCAATTGTTTACCGTTTTCGAGAAGACCGTTGACAAATGAATCTGTAAAAAAACGGGGAAAGTGGATTTCCCCTGAGAGGGAAGGCCCGTTCCGGATTTGGATCATCCGGAACCGTTACTGGGCTGTCATCGTCCCGTCCTTCCGGGAAATCAGGCAAGGACGGAACGGGTGAATTATTCCTGAATATCCTGTTCGGGAGCAGGGCGTCTCGGCGGACGATCGGGACGGGGGCCGTCAAACTGTCTGGGCGGTCTTTCCGAACGTTCCCTGGCCTCATTGACGCGGAGTCTTCTTCCGCCGAACTGCTGTCCGTCGAGCGCGGAGATGGCGGCGGCCGCGCCTGCGTCTTCCATCTGGACGAAACCGAATCCCTTCGGCCTGTTCATTTCCCTGTCGATTACAAGCTTGACACCCTGGACCTTGCCATACTGCTCGAAGAGTTCCTTGATTTCATCTGCGGTGGCAGCGTAAGGCAGATTGCCCACATAGACACTTTTCATTCTTTTTGTTTCCTCCGTGTTCAACAATTCCGGCGGACTCCGTCCTTTCCTGTCGTTTTTGTGAAGCCGAAGCCGGAACTTTTCAATAAAACCGGACTGGTTTTCCTGGGTTTTTCAGGAAAAGCCCTGTCCCCGCAGTCATGCCGGGATTGCGAAGGAAACAAATGACTGTTTTGCGTTGGAAAAATCATCGGATCCATCATCATCCAGTCTCACGACTTCTTCTAACTTATTGCAAAAAAGGAGCAATTCAAAGAAAAATCAAGCGAAAAATGTTTTTTTTCAGGAAAAAAAGCGCTTTTTCCTCTTCTTCAGAGTGTTTTTCAGCGTTTGACGTGGAAAATGGGAAAATTTTCCCATCCCCTGCTTATTCCATCCGCTAAGCAGATTTCCGGAAATCCTGCATGGATCTCATCTCGGGAAAATACATCATTGAAAAACAAGGTGGAAATCAGAGAAAAAAACAAGTTTTCAATGGCTTCTTCCATCATTCTTCCCGTGCCGCGGCCATGATGCGGCTCTCCCTTCGTCTCCTGGCGCGGAAGATTATTCAGACTGTCCTGCACTTGCCCCTGGGACTCCGGGGTCTCATCCCTCTTTTCCCCTGCAGTGGAAAAACTTCCCGGAAAAGGTGGAGGGGATGACTTTGTCCCTGCAAGAGCCTGGGAATCAGAACATGAGTGTGTTGTCGGATCGGGGGGCGGGGGGATGAAACGTCATATCCCCCATTGCGGTGTGGAAAAGAGATTCCCTCCGCTGACAGAGAAAAAACAAAGTGCGATTGCCGCATTGCCGAGCTGCCCGTTTTCCTTTACGATCCTGACTGTGCAGATTCCCCGATATATTCCCGCTCTGGACGGTAATTTTCCGAAAATCCTTGCCGGAGAAAAATTCCCGGGAATCCCTGTCCGGCATTTTTTTTCTCAGGAAAACAAGCGCGGAACCGATGCCGGGAACTGCGGACTTAAAGAAGTTCTTCAGAAAGTCTTTCAAGATCTGGGATTTGCGGAAGAATGACTTCTGTCTGTTTTTCAATGTATCCGGAATCTTTTCCAGGCTCTTTTGCGGGATCTTTTCCCTGGGGGAGGAGGCATTTTTTCTTTTTCCACTGGTTTGAAATCCGTGAAAAAACTTTCCCCTCCGCCTTGCGGAAAGCAGGTTCTTCGGGTATATTAACACCTCTTGAGCGGGCCCTTAGCTCAGTGGTCAGAGCGGACGACTCATAATCGTTTGGTCGCTGGTTCAATCCCGGCAGGGCCCACCACTTGCTTTCCCTTTTCCCTGGCTGATGACCGTGCGTGCGGGTGGTGCCGTTTTTCTTTTTTCTCAGTCAGCAATGACGGCGATGGCTGTATGGACATTTCCGAAGGGGGCGCTGACCTGAACTCCGGCGATGCGTCCGCGGAGTCCTGCGATGGCTTCTCTGGCGATCTGAATGCCCGTCAGGCGCTGTTCCTCTTTTGTGGCGGCTTCCCCCATTCGGGTCATGACTGAGTCCGGGACGACCACGCCGGGGACCTCGTTCCGCATGAATTCCGCATTGCGCAGACTGGCCAGGGGCCAGATTCCGGCGATCAGAGGAATGTCCCCGAGTTCGGGGACGGCGTCCATGAATTTCAGGAGCGGCGCGATGTCGAAGACGGGCTGAGTGATGATGTATTCGGCGCCGGCATCAATTTTTTCACGGGTCCGGCGGATTTCGCGTTCCATGTCGATGGCATTGGGGTCGGCGCCGGCTCCGATAAAGGCGCTGGTGACGCTGCCGATGTCTTTTCCGCCGATGTCCACGCCGTGGTTCAGACGGCTCTGGACCTTCAGCATGCCAATGGAATCCATGTCGAAGACTCCGGATGCGAAAGGATAATCCCCGAGTTTCGGCGGATCCCCGGTGATGAACAGAATATTATGGACATTCAACGCCGCGCAGCCGAGAAGTTCCGCCTGCATGCCGATCAGGTTCTTGTCCCGGCAGCAGACATGCATGATGGCTTCGATTCCGGCGCCCTCCTGAATTTTGTAGGCGGTCACGAGTGTGGAGACGCGGGAACTTGCGCGCGGCCCGTCCGGAATGTTGATTGCGTCGAATCCCGCTTCTCTGCAGAGACTTGCCTTGGCGATGGTCTGTTCCAGCAGATATCCCTGCGGAGGCACGACTTCCACGGTTTTAACCCATTTCCCGTGCATGAGTTTTTCCGCAAAGCGGGAGCGTTCCGCCGGAGGGACGGGGTCTTTCAGAGGAAGATCGCCCGTTTTCTGGGAAATGATTTCGGCATGTTTCCGGATTTTGGCAAGCGGATTGATGCTTCTGGCCATGTCCGCAATGTCGTCCGGCGTGGTGCCGCAGCAGCCGCCGACTCCGCGGACGCCGAGCGCGACAAAGCGCATGCAGTAGGTCGTGAAATATTCCGGGCTGCACATGTAGATCATCCGGTCATCGATATTTTTCGGGACTCCCGCATTGGGCTGGGCGATGACGGGATAATGGCAGAGCGGCAGCAGTTTTTCCAGTGCGCTGAGCATGGGTTCAGGACCGATCCCGCAGTTGAGCCCGAGCGCGCTGGGTTGTTTCCCCGCCTTTCCCAGCACGGAAAGAAACGCTTCCGCCGGTTCCCCGCGCAGAGATTCCGCATTCCGGTCCAGCGTGAGACTGACGACGAACGGAATCTCTGTTTTCACCTCTTCCATTGCGCGGAGTGCCAGGCGCAGTTCCGGAACCGAGGGCAGCGATTCAAACAGAATGAAATCCGCTCCTTCTTCCGCCAGGGCTCCGATCTGTTCGCAGAGAATCACGATGCGCCGTTCCTCCTCATCAGGGCGTGCCCCGGGAATTTCCCCGACCGGACCGACGGACCCTGCCACCAGAAGATCACGCCCTTCGGAGGCCTCCCGCGCCAGACGCACGGATGCCCGGTTGATTTCCCTGACCTTGTCTCCCAGTCCGAATTTATTCAGTTTGTTGAAGTTGGCCCCGTAGGAATTGGTGGTGAGCACTTCGGCTCCTGCATCGCGGTAGGCACGGTGGATCCCGAGAACGACTTTGGGCGCGGTCAGGCAGAGATTTTCATAAGAGGTGTTGACAAAGAAATTTTGTTTGTAGAGCTCTGTGCCCATCGCCCCGTCGAAAATCACGGTTTTCGATTCAAGGCGTTCTTTCAAAATATCTTTCATGAAAACTCCCGTTGCGTTGAATCTGTCTGAAAATCACAGACGGTAACATATCTCCGTTTCGGGGCTTCCGCAAACCTCGGGGGACTATTTTTTCAGGGAAATCCGGGAAAGGGAGAAGCTGTTTTGCTCTGAATCATATTCAATGAGGGCGAAGGTGGCGTAACGGGTGAGGGAGCCGGCGCAGATTTCGCCGCGTCCGGAACTGTCGAGCACTTCATAGGGGGCGTGGACGTGTCCGCAGAGGGAGAGGTCGATTTCTCCTGCCCGGAGCATGGCGGCGGCCTTTGCGGCTCCGTACAGACGATGTCTCATCCGGCGGAGAGGATGCTGTTCGAGAATGGGAAAGTGTCCGCAGAGAAGGAGCGGGGCAGTCCTCCGGTCTTTTTTCAGACGCCGTTCCCGCACAACGCTTTCCAGAAAGCGGACGGCCGCTCCCGGCATGTGACCGCAGGAAGAGAACGGCAGGGTCGGCCTGGCGCAGTGAACTGAAAGAAAAGCAATCCCCGCGTATTCGCAGAGAAAAGCCGGATGATCGGATAGCCGGCGTTTCCCCCGGTGCAGATCGCAGTAGAAGTTCCGGAGTGCCTCCTGGCAGATCCGGTCCCGCACATAGGAATCGTGATTCCCGGGGGTGTAGAGAAAGGGAATGGAACTTTCCAGAATCGGTTCGAGGCGTTTCCGTGCCGCCGCGAATTCCGAAGGCTGGCCGAAGCTCGTGGCGTCGCCCGTATAGACGATGACGTCGGGTTTCTCCTCAAGAATCCGGCGGACGGCGAGATCCAGAAGCTGCTGATCGTGAATCCTTTTCCTCAGAAGACGGCTATTCAAGGCGCCGAGAAGACGTTTGTCGAAGTATCCCCTGCGGGATTCCATCGGCATGCTTTCGTGCGTATCGGAAAAATGGATGATTTTGACTTTCATGCCGGAAATTTACCACCGGAAACGCATTGCGCAACTTGTTTTTTCGTGTTTTCCGGGATAAATTTCTCCCGCGTTGGCTCGGTCTTCTTTTCCGCCGGGCTTTTCTTTCCTCCTCCGGACGGGAAGGACTCCTTCAGCGCGCGTCTGCTGCTGCGCCTCTCCTTCTGCGCCGGATGCGCTGCCGCGGAATAATGCGCCGGAGACCGGAAAAACCGTAAAACAAAAGCACAGGAATGATATCATGTATCTGGATGACGCCTTGCGAATGATTGCCGAGGAAAAAGCAGTCTCTTTTTTCCCGCTGGAACTCAGACAGCGCGAGTTCCAACCCCGCCCGGACGATCTGACGCTCGATCCGGATCTCATTGCCTCTTATGCCAGTTACGGTTCCGTCGATGAATCCTCTGTCGCACGGATGCTTGCCGCAGTGAAGGCGGCTGCTTCTTCCGAAGCGCTTTCCGTGGTGGTCCGCTGCGTTTTCCGGAGTGTGTTTCTGATGGACCGTTTCGCTTCTCCGTGGGTGAGTTTCCAGTCTGTGCTGGGGGATCTGGCGTCTCCCATGCAGCTGGTGATCGCTTCCGGCATGGTGCCGCTGGTCCGGAAATGGCATGCCGAGGCCGGGATCCCGGAAGAGGTCACGCGCGGCACCTGTTCCATTCTCGGCATTACCGACAGAACCCACCGGAAAGGAAAGGGCGAAACCGGGATCTATTATCCCGGTCCGCTCGCATGGATGCGTCATTACTGCAATCCGGAGCGTCTTTACCTGCATTTCGGGCGTTTCGGATTCATGGTCCAGAAGCATTCTCTTCCCGTGACCGTCTACCGCAGGAGAAATTTTCCTTCCGAATTCCGCATTTTCCCCCATGAGGGGCTCCGCTTCGATTCCCGCGGATTCTGCATCGACGGCAGCCCGGACGATCCCCCCGCTGATTTCACGTCCCGTTTCCGCATTGTGGACGGCTGCGCCGAGGGAAATGCCGTCCGCCCCGACGGGAGCACGGAAAAGACGCTTTCGCGCATCCCTCTTTCCGACTATGAGCTGTTCCTGGGGGAGGGGACGCCCGTCCTGGACATGCACATCCCCGCAGGAGGCTCCATGACTCCCGAAGCGGCGCAGGATTCCTTACGCCGGGCGAAGGAGTTCTATTCTTCCCTTCCGGATCCGGGGAAACGCCCGGAAGCCGTCATCTGCTCCTCCTGGATCTTCAATCCGAATCTGCCGGAATTTCTTCCGGAGGATTCCAATCTGGTCCGGCTGCTCCGGCGGGTTCATCCCGTCCCGCGTTCTTCTTCGCCGACGGACGGACTCTGGTTCATTTTCCTGCACGAGGGCGAATTCAAGACGGAATCTGCTCCGCGGGACAGTTCCCTCCGGCGCGCCGTCCTGGATTACATCGTTTCCGGACACCGCTGGCGCACGGGCTGCATGTTCCTGCCCATGGATGAAATCTGATCCGCCGCCTGAAAAAACGGATATTCGCGGTACTTCTGCCAGTCCGGTGGGGGGAAAGGATTCCGGATGTCTTCTCATTGATGAAGGAAGGAGCGTCAGCGCAGGCGCCGATAGCGTCCGTCCGGATTTTTCCGGATCCGGCAGAGGATTTCCAGCGCGGTCAGAGCGGACATGATTTCCGAAGCGGGGAAGGGGACTGCGTTTGCGATTTCCTCCATGGCGGCATCTCCTTGTTTTTTCAGGAAATCCAGAATGGCGGAGTCGATGGAGGAAAGCATTTCCTCGGGGAAGAGCTGTTCCTGTTCCGGGGCGGCGGGACCGGTCTGCCGCCCCGGAGGGGTTCCGGGCTGGAATCCTGGAAGAAAGTCGAATTCCTCCAGAATGTGTTCAAAGGTTTCGACGAGCACTGCGCCCTGACGGATCAGGCGGTTGCAGCCGTTGGCCTGAATCCGGTCGGCCTGCCCGGGGACTGCGAAGACGCGTCTGCCCTGTTCCAGTGCCAGAGACGCGGTGATGAGCGATCCGCTGTTGAGTCCCGCCTCCACGACGAGCGTCCCCAGCGAGAGCCCTGAAATGATTCTGTCCCTCATGGGGAAGGACCTGCGCGTCGGGGCGAAACGCATGGGAAATTCCGAAATGACGGCTCCGCGTTCGGAAATTCTCCTGGCAAGAGCCAGATTCTCCTGCGGATGCACTCTCATCAGGCCGCCTCCGAGGACCGCGACAGTCTCTCCTTCCGGAGTTTCCAGAATTGCGCTGTGCGCCACCGTGTCGATTCCGCACGCCAGCCCCGAAACCACCACCCATCCCGCATATCCGGCCGCTTCCGCCAGATGCCGGGCCATCGACGCTCCGTAGTTCGACATGTTTCTCGTCCCCACCATGGCGATGGAGCGGACGGAAAGCGTTTCCGGCAGTTTCCCGCGCACATACAGACAGATCGGAGCGTCGTGGATTTCTCTCAGAAGTTCCGGATACTCCTCATCCGCCTGCGTGAGAATTTCCACTCCGGCGCGTCCGGCGAGTTCCAGCTCCGATTCCAGATCCGCGTGATTGCGCCAGGAACTGATCCGTTCCGCGAGAGAAAGACTGATTCCGGGAATGGCGGAGAGCAGTTCCGGAGGACGTTCAAAAATTTCCGTCACGGATCCGCAGGCGTCCTTCAGCGCGTTCAGGCGCATCGGGCCGATGCCGGAGAGCATGTTCAGAATGATGTAGGCTTCCCGTTCAGTCACAGTGTCTCCTGACGGCTTCGAGGATCTGTTCTCCGGGGACCTGTTCGGCGATTTCCGCCTTCCCGATCCGGCGGGGAAGAATCAGACGGGTTTTCCCGCCGATGTTTTTCTTGTCTCCGCGCATGGCCTGGAAGACGCAGTCGGCGGAGAATCCTTCCGCGGCGGTCGGCAGGCCGAACGCTCTGATCAGCGCTTCCTGGCGGGAAACCGTTTCCGGACTGGTTTTTTCCAGCATTTGCGCCAGATCCGCCGCCATGCACATGCCGATGGCGACCGCTTCCCCGTGCGTGTATCGTGTGAAATCCGCAGCTTTCTCCAGCGCATGGCCGAAACTGTGCCCGTAATTCAGAAGCGCCCTCAGGGAGGATTCCCGTTCATCGCGCGCGACCACCGAGGCTTTCAGACGGCAGGATCTCGCAAGAAGCGACGTCAGAAGTTCAGGACACTTCAATGCCAGGAGCTCTTCCGCGTTTTCCAGAAGGGTCCGGAACAGTTTCGGGTCGAAGAGCACCGCATGTTTGATCAGTTCCGCATACCCGCAGCGCAGTTCGGACCGCGGCAGACTCCGGAGAAACGACACATCCATCAGCACCATTTTCGGCTGGTGAAAGGTCCCGATCAGATTTTTCCCCTCCGGCAGATCCGCTCCCGTTTTCCCTCCCACGCTGGAATCCACCATGGCCAGAAGCGTGGTCGGAATCTGCACAAAACCGATTCCCCTCATGAAGATCGAGGCCGCGAATCCGGCCATGTCTCCTGTGACTCCGCCGCCCAGCGCCAGAATCAGGGAGGATCGGTCCAGTCCGTTTTCCGCCGCCGCGCGGCAGATTTTTTCCACCTCGGAAAAGCGTTTGGATTTTTCTCCCGCCGGAAAGATGCAGACGGAGACTTTCTGCGCTCCCGCTTCCGCCGCCGCGCGGCAGAGTGTACCGGAAAACAGTCTCTCCGTGTTGCTGTCCGCCACAATCAGGACTTTCCTTCCGGAAAGCTGTTTCCCGAGCTTTTCCAGGCCTTTTCCCCCGGGGGAAAACAAATTCTCTCCAATATGAATACGGTAGGATCTGTCCCCGAGCGGCACTTGAAGAGTCCTGATTTTTTCTGTCATGGAAGGATTTCCTAAGATGATTTCTTTTGCAGTCTTGATCTTTATTTGTGATCCGTTGTCATATCACGGGAAGGCCGATCCCTTTTTCTTCGTCTGCTTTTTCTGGGAAGAGCGGATGTCAGGGAAAAAGAGGCGGGGAAAATCAATCAGAAGGCGGATGAAAAGGAGAGGCCGCTTACGCATTGTTTATTTTTCCCCCCGTGTCCGTATTTTCTTTCCTCTTTTCTCTTTTCTTTTTTCTTCCCGCATTTTGCTTCTTTTGAGTCAGGGATTTTCCCTTCCCCCGATGTGCTTTCAGAAGGGCGTCAGGTCTTTTCCGAATGGATTCCGGAATTTTCCGGAGCTGCTCCTGCGGCCTCCTCCTTGGCAGGGTCCCTGCCGGGTTCCCGGATTTCACATCCCCAGCGGGTCAGACGTGATTTGATGAACTCCACAATCTGTGCCTGTTCCTCTTTCCCGGACCCTTTGACGGAGAGGATGGGTTCTCCGAATTCAAACCAGATCGGGCGTTCCCGTTTTATGGGGCCCAGATCCTTGATGAGAGAACCGTTTGCGAGGAAATCCGTGCGCAGGGCAAAGGGAATGACGGGAACTCCGGCATGTTTTGCCAGTTTGACTCCGATGGTGTTGAATTGAGTTTCGTCAAAAACGGCCGAGCGGGTCGACTGAGGAAAAATGATGACCGATACGCCGGACTTAAGACGTTTTTTCCCTTCTTCCATGACGGTTTTGAAATCATCCCTCGGATTCACTCTGTCGACTGCGATACACCCGAGCTTCCTCATGATGTTTCCGAAGAACGGCACCTTCAGAAGAGAACGCTTGATGACAAAGCAGAAATCCTTTCTCGGACGCATGAATGCGTGCATCACTGCGGTTTCGAGCAGACTCATGTGATTGCCGATGAAGACCACGGGGCCGGGGATTCTGTCGATGTTGTCAAGTCCTCTCAGATGGAATTTTCCGCCGCAGCTTTCGGTGATCCGGATATTGTCGTAGGAATTCCGTGTCTGGGGGACCTGTCCGAATTCGGTTGTCCGGGCGAGATGGCCGGAACGGCAGAAAACGTAGAAGTTCCGCAGATAAAAGGAAATCCGGCATCCGAAAAGCAGACGGTCGAAGAGAGAACGCGGCGTATTTTCCGCTGTGTCGTAGCTGTCTCCGGGGAAGGGGTTGAAGAATTCCTGATCTTTCTGCATGGTTTCTTTCTACTCCCCGGGTTCCGCGGGGGCCGCCGCTTTGGAAAGTTCCGCGAAATGCGCCCGCCCGTCGTACAGGGCTTTCCCGACGATGACGCCTTCGAGATTGTCCAGATTCAGGTCCCGCAGATTCCTGATGTCGCAGGGGCCGGAAATCCCGCCTGAGGCGATGATGTTGCAGTCCGGCAGCAGGGTGCAGAGTTTCCGGACGGATTCCAGATTGGGGCCGGAAAGGGCTCCGTCTGTGGCAATGTCCGTATAAATGATCCGGTTGACTCCCATGAGGTAGAGCTTCCGCGCCAGGGAAAAGGCGTCGACGGAACTGGTTTCGACCCAGCCGCGTACGGCGGCGTTGCCGTTTTTCGCGTCAATGCCCACCACGATTTTATCCGGTCCGAAACGGTTGGTGAATTCCTCTGCCACCTGAGGATTTTCACAGGCCGCGGTGCCGAGGATGATTCGGGAGACTCCCAGTTTGAATGCTGTTTCCGCATCGTCGAAAGTCCGGATTCCCCCGCCCAGTTCGCAGGGGATTTTCACGGAGGCGCATATTTTCCCGATGGCGTCCAGATTGATGAGATTGCCTGCTTTTGCGCCATCCAGGTCCACCAGATGGATCAGTTCCGCGCCGTCCGCCTCCCACTTGAGCGCCTGGGCGGCGGGATCGTCTCCGTATATGGTTTCTTTGGAATAATCGCCCTGGAGAAGTCTGACGCAGCGTCCGCCGCGCATGTCGATTGCCGGAATGATTTTCATGATATCATGCTCCGCCGATTGAAAGAGTTACGAAGTTTTTGAAGAGTCTGAGCCCCGCATCCTGACTCTTTTCCGGATGAAACTGCGTCGCCGCCGTATTTCCCCAGACGATGGCGGAGGTGAAGGGCAGAATGTAGTCTGTTTCCGCCGCCGTGAGGCTGGGATCTTCTGCTTTGACATAATAGGAATGCACAAAATAAAAATAGGTGCCGTCGCTGATCCCTTCCAGAACCCCGGCATCCCCATGAAGATGAACTGAGTTCCATCCGATGTGGGGGACCTTTTCCTTCCCGGATGGAAAACGCCGGACCGTTCCGCGGAAAATCCCCAGCCCCGGTACTCCCGGCGCCTCCTCGCTCGATTCCATCAGCATCTGCATGCCGAGGCAGATCCCCAGAAACGGCTTGTCCGCCGCGATCCAGTCCTTTACAAAAGTGCTGAAGCTGCTGCGGTTCAGGTGGAACATTCCGTCTCCGAAGCTTCCCACGCCGGGCAGAAGCACGCCTGACGCCTTTTCCGCTTCCGCGGGGGTTTTCACAATCCGGACTTCCGCTCCCGTGAATTCCAGCGCCTTCGACACGCTGAGCAGATTGCCCATTTCATAATCTATCAGAGCGATGAAAGCCATTATACCGTATTCCCGTTATATCCATTCCGGATTCGCATTCCGGTTTCTGCATTGTATGTGTGTTCAGTGCATGGCAACGAGCCCGTCCGGAACGCTTCCGCGGCACGGGCTGGATTCCCCTGTCTGATACTATACACCGGAAGTGTCTTCTTTTAAATAGTCTTTTCTGTTTTTTTTGCATGACCGTCTTTTCTCCCCCCGGGGCGAATCTCCGGACTGAGCCCGGAATCCGGCCTTCACAGGTTCTTCTGCGGCGCCTTCTTACGGGAGAGGAACCCAGGGGGGGAAAAAAGAGAGAAAGTAAGTGGAAAGGGGAAAATGGCGCAAGGGCTGAAAAGGAAAAATCGAAAGAAAAGAATCCGTCAAAGCATGGAAGGATTGTTTCGTTTGACGCGGGAGAACGTTCAGATCAATATTGTTCAATATTCAGGGAAGGAAAAGCTGCGGCCCGGACGCGTTTCCCTTTATGGAGCTGGAGTTTTCCCCCGCGCGCGGAGGCGGAGATCCTTTCCCGGAAGCGCCTGGACTGAAAGGGAAAGGGAAGGAGACGTTTTTATTCTCAGAAAAAGATGTTTTTTCCTCTCCCTTATCCCTCCCTCCATCCATCCCCGGGAGGGTGGCTTTCCCTCATGAGTGTGCCTGGGGAGGCGGATTTGTATCTGTTTCCGCTTCCCCCTCTCTTTCGGAGTCTTCCTGATTTTTCTTTTCCGCTGCGGGTTCTTCGTCCCCCTTTTTCCCGCGGAGGATCAGATAGGCCGGGAGTCCGTTGAACCCGAATTCCTTTCTGAGGAAAACATTTTCCGGCAGATCCGGGTTTTCCATCTGCAGCTTGAGCACAATGAATCCTTCCAGTTCCTTCCGGACTTCCGGATTCCGGAAGGTGCTTTTTTCCATGGCGATGCAGTTTTTGCACCAGGTGGCCCAGAAGTCGATGAAAACCGCCTTTCCGCTTTGGGCCGATTCTTCCAGCGCTTTCCGGAGAAGACGGAGCGGAGCGGGTTCCTCCGGGTCTTCCGCATCTGCGGAGGAATGGACTGCTGCCGGGGTTTTTCCTCCGTTTTCAGCCCGGTTCCCGGTTCCGGAGGACGAAAACAGAATTTTCCCTCCTGTATATCCGTAATAAAGCGCCAGCAGAAGAATCATTGCGCCGAGGAGATGTTTTACATGCAGCATCCATGCTCCCGGCTTCGGGAACAGACTGATTCCTGCTGCTGCGAAGGGCCAGGGCAGAGCCATTCCCACTCCCAGGAGGAAAGGCAGAAAAAGTCCCGCGTAGTTCCCTCCGGAATAGAGATTCGACGCCTGAATCAGAGCGGCTGCCAGGACAGGCGCCACACAGGCGCCGGCCAGAACGGCGGAAAGAGCCCCGAGAAGAAATACTCCCCAGTAATGTGCGGAGGAGGGCATTCGAATCCTGCTGTCATAGCGTGAGAAATCCAGCTGGAACACATCGAACATGGCCAGACCCAGAAAGAGAAAGACGATGGCGACAACGCCATTGAAATACCACGTTGCATTGATCTGCCCGAATGCCGTTCCCGTCACGACAGCGGCCACTCCCAGAATCCCGTACGTCAGTGCAATTCCGAGTCCATAGCAGATTCCCCTCAGAATGCGGTCGAGTCTTCCCCCCGCGGACTTCCCCCCCGCTCCGATAATCGCCAGATTGACCGGAATCAGCGGAAGAACGCAGGGAGTCAGATTCAGTGCAAGACCGCCCAGCAGGGCCAGAAGCGCCGTTGCGAGCAGTCCGCGCCCCGCGAAGGAGATTGTCCGGAAGGCGGATTCATCGTCCCGAAGGAAGCCGAGAAACTCTTCCGCATTCAGATATCCCGCCGTCTGTCGCAGGAGAAGATAGCGCGGCAGGGGAAAAAAGCTTTTTTCCCCGTGTTCATCTTCCTCTTTCCGGCTATTCCCATTCTCATCGCCCGCTTCTTCGGAGGCTGGGACGGGAGCGGACCGGGGGGAATCCGGATCAGAAAAGAGGGCGGAGGAGGCAGTCCCGGATGAAGCGTCTGATACGAGCGGAATCCGTTCGAGACTTTGCGGCATCAGACAGGCCGCGGCTTCTGTCCCTGCGGCTTCTCTGCATTCGCTCCATTGCGCTCCGGGAACTGTCCGCTGCTGTCCGGAGGAGCGGGTGTCGAGTTCATATACCCAGGTGAATGTGCCGGGACCGGGATAAACGCCTGTCGTTTCGCCGCTGAACGGATCCCGGTGCGGAACGGAGACGGGAGCCTGAAGAAGTCTGGGCGCTTCCCCTTGAAACACCGGATGGGAATTCGCAGCGTAAAGATAGTGATGCGGAGAAACTTGAACGGAAATCAGGAGTTTCCCGTTTTCAATCCGTGCCTTCCAGTCGTCCGCATCAACTGGTCCGGATGCTTTCCCGTTCCCCGCGTGGAGCTGGAAAAGCATGCAAAAGAGAAGAAATCCCGTCAGTATTCTCATATATCTGGATCCTCTATGGAGAAAAAATCGCCGACCTGCTGTTTGCAAGGTTCACAGAAAGGGAACCTCCCGTTCCAGGCTTTTCCTCGGATTCCCGTTGCCCGGCCGGAATCCGGCGGAGGATTCCGGCAAGGAGGAGGAGGGGGGATTGTCTGCGGAGAAAAAGAGAGAGAGAAAAGTCGTTGATTTATTTGCTTCCTTTTCTCTTCCCCCCAGGCTGTCCTTTGTGCTGAGGCTTGTCTTTCACCGGGCTTATTTCACGGCTTTTTTTGCGGCCGCTTTCACAGATTTGTCCAGTTTGTCCAGATACTTGGATTCCCCGCTTCCGGGCTGATAGGGGACGTTTGCGAGGACCTTGCCTTCTGCGTCCATGATCAGGACGGTGGGGAACCCGGCAACTTTATACTGCTGGGCCAGTTTCTGATTCTGGAGAGCGGTGTCTTTGTCAAGCTGTTTCTTCCGGGGGAAGTCGGCGATGAAAAAGATATAGTCGTCTCCGGCCTTTTGAATGAATTTCTTTTTCTGGAGCACTTCCTTGTCCAGAATGATGCAGTATGGGCACCAGTCGGAGCCTGTGAAGAGGGCGAAGATCATTTTTTTCTCTTTTGCCGCGGTTTCCATGGCTTTCTGGAAATCATCGTTCCATGTGAGTTTATCTGCGGCGAAAAGTCCGAATGCGAGAGCTCCCAGTGCCAGCGTGAGACACACTTTTGGGCGCCTCTATTTATTTGAGGGGGAATTGAGTTTGTAACAGGAAAAAGAA
>CAJMAW010000038.1 GCA_905211485.1 uncultured Lentisphaeria bacterium
CCCAGCCGGATGAGCCTTCCTGAATACACCGGGGCCCTGGAACTTCAGAAGGCGATCCGAGATATGGCGCTTTCCTTTCGGAACAGCGGGGAAATCGTCACCGCGGACAAAATTCCGGACGCTCCGGCAAAGAGCATTGTCATCGGAACGATGGATTCTCCGCTGATTCAGCCCGTTGCCGATCAGCTGAAGCTCAAAAAATCCTCCGATGACGAAATCGCCATCCATGTCATCGACGGCAACATCTATCTTGCTGGGAACAGTCCGCGCGCTACCCTTTACGCGGTCTATGACTTCATGCGGAAGTATATGAAGGTGAAATGGCTGTGGCCCGGGGAAAGCGGCACGTTCTATACTTCGAACTGGTGCAGCGTCCCGGCGGACCTGGCGTATAACTACAAGCCGACCTTCCGCTTCCGCATGATCAGCCTGCAGGAGAAAGACAGCGACGAAAGCCGTTTCTTCAACGCCCGCAACTTTGTCCACGATCAGGATTTCCGTTTCGGCGGCGACCGCTACACAGGCGGCGAGGCCATCTCTCCGCGCCGGAGCGATTTCAAGGAACATCCCGAATGGTTCGCCGTCAAGCAGGTGACGAAGGAATGGTTTGAAAAAAATCCCGATCTCTGTGCCGAACCGGTCGTCAAAGGCGACAAAGTCCTGGTCCGTTATCTTCCCCCTCCGACGGGCTGGAGCTGGGTCATCAACGGCTGCTGGTCCAATGAGGAATTCACCAAAGCCTGCGTGGAACGCGTGAAGGAAATGATCCGCCAGCAGCATGCCAACCATGTTTCCCTCCATCCCGCCGACGATATGGGACGCTGCCTCTGCGACAAGTGCAAGGCCATGATCGATCCGGATGAAAGCACCCGCTGGTATGACTATCACGCCGGACTTGTCCGCGAACTCAAGAAGGAGTTTCCCGACATCCGTTATTCTGTGCTCGCGTACCAGGAATATTACAAGGTTCCGAAACATCCGGTGAAGGAAGTCGAATTCGTCGAATACTGCAATTACCGACGCTGCTTCATTCACAAAATCGACAACCCGAACTGCGCCAGCAACCGGAGCGATTTCAAGACACTTGATGGATGGATCCATCATCAGGTCGGCGAAAAGGTGCCCGTCGGACTCTGGGACTATACGTATGACATGTTCAACCCCATGCTTTCCGTTCCCGTCTACTCCTATCTTGCCGACCTCATCCGCTACTGTGCGAAAAACGAGCTGGTGAAAATCTATTTTGAAAACGGGAACGGCGCGAAGAAGAGCCGTCCCGCCACCTGGATCGCCGCACAGATGATGTGGGACGCCAGCGCCGATCCGGAAAAACTCCTGAACGAATACTGCAAAACCGCTTACGGCCCCGGCGAAAAACCCATGGCCGACTACCACCGCGCTTGTGCAAAGGCATGGGAAGCCATGCCGATTCATCTCAGCCAGTGCTTCAACAACCCGGCGGGGACTTCAAAAGTCTATCTCAATAAAGAGCTGATCGCCCTCGCGGAAAAGTCTTTTGCCGAGGCCGAAAAGGCCATCCGCTCCGTCAAGATCGACACGAAAAACAAAGCCCAGGCGGAACGGGCGAAGACTCTTCAGGAGAAACAGCTGGCCGCAGTCGAATTTGAAAAGGAAATGTTCCGGGAATGGCTCGAACTTCATGAAAAAATGATGAAGGATTCCGTCATGCTGACCATCTTCAAGGGAAGCGGTGACAGCGATTTCGAGAACTTCGCCGTCTCCACTCCGAAGTTCCAGACCCGTGCCAAAAAGCAGAGCGACAAGGTCAAAAGTGAAATTTACTGGACCGATGACGCCCTCCTCGTCAAAGTCTCCTACGAAGATCCGAAGTACACCCCCTCTCCCTTCAAACTCAACAAGGACGGAAACGGCGCCTTTTCCACCATGAGCGCCGAAGTCTTCGTCCAGCCGAGCGGATCCCCCACCTACAACCACTTCGCAGTCGGCGAACAGGGCGACTATTACGAGGGCGAAGCCATGAGCGGCGCATGGAACGGAGAATGGACCTTCGACCGCAAGGCGGAACCGGGAAAGTATTCCGTGACATTCAAACTGCCTTTCAAGACTCTCGGGAAAACACCCGTCAACGGCGAAACCTGGAAACTCCTCATCATCTTCGCCGATCCTGAAACCGGTCCGGTCGGAGTCCCCTACACCGCGCATCATGACATCGGTGCAGGAGCCGATCTCGTCTTCAATGAAGGGAAACGTCCGTAATTCTTCTCTCTTTTGCGGAATCTTCCCCCGCTCTGCCCATCATCTCCCCGGAAAAAATGGAACGGATGGACAGAAAAATCAAAACGGACAGAAAGCTTGACAGGCAGAAACAAACAGGATCTGAAAAGAACCATGAAGCAGAAATATACCTGGGATGAATCGACTCCGGAGGAAATTGCATCCGCGCTTGAAATCCTCAAGGAATATGTTCCCGCCCTGCGCGGCGGAAGAAGCAGGCGGAAGTCGCCGAAACTCATTTACCGCAGACGCAAGAAAAGCTGCGCCTGCGGGGCGGAAAAACGGGAAAACGGCGATGTCGTCATTTCATACTCGGGGATGAATCAGGCGCTCCGCATGACGGGGAATGTACTCTCGGGAATCATTCCCGAAAAAGAGGAAGCGTGTCCTTTCACTCTTTTCGGGATCATGCTGGACTGTTCGCGGAATGCGGTCATGCGCGTGGAGCGTCTGAAGGAGTATCTGGCAAGGCTCTCGCTCTTCGGATACAATGCCGTGATGTTGTATACGGAAGACACATACTGTGTCAGGGAATATCCGTTTTTCGGTTATATGCGCGGGCGCTATACTCCTGAGGAAATCCGCGAAACGGACGCCTTCTGCCGTTCTCTCGGAATGGAACTCATTCCATGCATTCAGACGCTCGGGCATCTTTCCGCCGCCCTGCGCTGGAACGAGTACGGCAATGTCCGCGATACCGGGGACGTCCTCCTCGCCGAATCCGAGGACACCTACCGCTTCATCGAAGCCATGCTCCTGGCCTGGAAAGACAACGTGAAATCCAGACGCATTCACATCGGCTGCGATGAAACGCATTCCCTCGGGCGCGGCCGATATTACGACCTTCACGGAGACGTTCCGCATGCCGATATTTTCAACCGGCATTTGGCACGCGTGATGAAGCTCTGCAGAAAACACGGATTCCATCCCATGATCTGGTCGGATATGTATTACCGTCTTGCCGGATCCGATCACCAGTACTACAATCCGGACCGGAAAATCGACGAACACGTCAGACAGATGATTCCCAAAGGTCTGGAACTCGTTTACTGGGATTACTATCACGACGATGCGGAATTCTACGGGAAAATGATTGAAAGCCACCGTGCCCTTGCCGGAGAACCTCTCATGGCTTCCGGAGTCTGGACCTGGAACAAATTCTGGTATGACCGCGAAATCACCGAAGGACGCGTCAGCGCCTGCATCGACGCCTGCAGGAAAACCGGACTCCGGGAACTCCTTTTCACCCTCTGGGGCGATGACGGCGGATTCTGTGACTACGGAAGTTCCCTCGCCGGACTCGCCTACGCCTCGGAATACGCCTTCACCGGAACGGTGTCCGAGGACACCCTGAACCGGAAATTCCAGACTCTGATCGACGGCGCCAGCTACAGCGATGTCCTCGCAGCCTCCGACATGGAACTCACAGACCGCCCCACCGGGACCGACGGCCCTGAACGCATCCTCTGGGACGATCCCGTCATGATGATGCTCATCGGAGGACACAAACTCTTCGAGCCCGAATGGCTCGGGAAACATCTCTCTCTCTACCGCTCGGTCTCGGACCGACTCGCGCGGGCGAAAAAACAGGGCGCCGCCGGAGACCTCCAGCACGCCCGGAACCTTGCCGAAGCCCTGATTGCGAAACTCATTCTCGCCGATGCAGTCCTGGAGGCTTATTTTTCCCCAGGGAGGGATTCCCACCTGAAAATGCGGGAGGCCTTGCCCCTTCTAGAGGACTATGAACGCAAATTCAACACCTTTGTCGAATCGTTCCGCACCATGTGGTTCCGGAACAACAAACCCTTCGGTTTTGAGACGATGCAGATCCGTTTCGGCGGCCAGTCCGCGCGATTGAAGGAACTGCGGACCCGTCTTGAAGAATATATCGGCGGGAAGGCCGATGCCATTCCCGAATTCGATGAACTGAAAACCGTCGGCAAAGCCCCGTGGATCTGCAACTACACGCAGATTTCCCACGCGACCGTGCTGATCTGACGGAGTCGATCGGAAGAACTGCAAGCATGACAACTTTGAAAGAAATAGCAAAACGGGCGAATGTCTCTTTTCAGGCGGTCTCCGCCGCGCTGAACAATTCCGGCACCAGCCGCATTTCCCCTGCACGCAAGGCCGAGATTCTGAAAATCGCCCGGGAAATGAATTATCGTCCGAACCGCATGGCAAGCGGTCTGCGCAAACGCAGCAGCAGCCTTATCGGCATTGTGCCTTCGTCCTACAATATGTACGACATTGAAATCATCAACTCCATTCACGCCCGGCTTCAGGAGACTCCCTACAGCGCCATCCTGACCGTCAGCCATGGCTCCCAGGGACGGAACAGCACGGATAAACTGCTCGAACAGCAGACGGACGGCATCATTTTCCTGTACACGGGAAACAAGTTCAACACCGAAGGCATCCCCTGCATCTTCCGGAGTGATGAGATTATCAAAAATCCGGGCAGCGACCTGGTCTGCGTGGATTTCGCTTCCGCCATGGACCGCGCTTTGAGCTACCTGGCCGCTCTGGGACACCGGAAAATCGCTTACATCGGTCCGACTCATGATGTTCGCTACCGGACATTCATCGGGCATCTTTCGGACCATGGCCTGAGCACGAAGGAATCCTGGATGTATCATCTTTGGGGCGTACACGAGACCGGCCGCCTGGGTGCGGCGCAGATTGCAGAAAACAGAGAGGATCTGCCCAGTGCGGTCATCTGCTTCAACGACAGTATTGCTCTCGGAGCCATGTCGGAATTCCAGATGCGCTCCATCCGCATTCCCGGAGACATTTCCGTGATCGGGTTCGACGACATGCCTTTCAGCCGTTATCTCTATCCCCCTCTCACGACATTCAACACATTCATCGGGAAGACCGGGGAACTCCTTGCCGGGCAGCTGATCCGCCGGATTGCGGATCCTTTGCAGCCTCTGCATACGGATCTGGTCACCCCATCGCTTACGGAACGGGGATCCTGCGCTCCTCCGGAAGCGGTTCAATCTTCTTCATCAGCAGGGAGGAAAAAGAAATGAAGCATTATGCTTTGCCCGGGCACGAGGACAGCCTCCTGCCTGAAGGAAAACAGTGGAAACTCGTCTGGAACGACGAATTCGACGGAACGGAACTGGATGAATCCAAATGGAATTTCCGGCGCAATTTCTGGGGCCGGCCCTGTCCCTGGTTCACCGATCAGGGCGTGCATTTGGACAACGACAGCTGCCTGCACATCGAACTCCTGCGCGGAGCGGACGGCTCCTATTCCGCTGCTCAGCTCCAGACCGGAAGCCTTCTGTACGACACCCCCCCCGAAACCAATCACGACGGCCTCCCGGAAGGCGGCATCTGGCCATTCGGACGCAATCAGCCGATGAAATTCCTGCACCGTTACGGCTATTACGAATGCCGCTGCCGTCTGAACCGTGAATTCGGATGGTGGGTGGCGTTCTGGCTTCAGTCGCCCTCCATCGGGGCGCATCCCGATCCGCGCCGGGCCGGAATCGAAAGCGACATCATGGAATCGCAGGAATATGCAAAGGACAGAAGCATTCGCTGCGGAAACATTTACGGCGGATACGGACATGACGCGGTGTATCCGGGGCATTCCCATCCCTTCGTCGAAGAGACTCCGGACGGCTTCCACCGCTTTGGTCTGGACTGGAGTCCCGGAGGATATCACTTTTACGTGGACGGGAAGAAGGTCAAGGAAATTCTTTCCCCCGTTTCCGAAACGGAACAGTTCATCCTCCTCACCGCCGAACCGATGGGTTACCGGGCAACTCCCTCCAGACCGGTCCCGGAGCTGGACCGGATTCAGCTGCCGGACAGCTTCGTGGTCGATTATGTCCGCGTATTTGATGAAGAGGAGGAGGCAGCGAAGGCCTGAGTATGAAAATCACTGGAATTGAACCTGTTCTGGTCGGCGCCCCCACTCCCGGCGTAGGGCTGCTCTCCAACCGCAACTATATTTTTATCCGGGTCCAAACCGATGAGGGAATCACGGGACTCGGAGAGGCAACGCTCGAAAGCCACGACAACGCCGTGCTCGGCGCACTCAGGGACATTGAATGCCTGGTGATGGGCGAGGATCCGACGCGCATAGAATACCTGACTCAGAAAATGATCCGGCAGCTTTTCTGGAAGGGGGGCGTCATCAAGGGGAGTGCCGTCGCGGGCGTGGAACTCGCGCTCTGGGACATTCTGGGGAAATCCATGAATCAGCCCGTCTACAAACTGCTCGGAGGCGCCTGCCGGGAGAAAATGCGTGTCTATGTCAACGGCTGGAGCGGCGGTTCTCTGGATCCGGCCGTGGTCCGGGAAAAGGCGCGGATGGCGATGGAGGCGGGATATGACGCCTTCAAGTTCAGTCTGGCGCTTCCGGTCTGGAATGTGAATGACCCGGCAAGTCTCCGGAAGATTGAAAAGGTTTCCGAAACCATCCGTGAAACCGTCGGACCGGACGCCCTAATCATGTACGACGGCCATGGACGCTATGATGCGGATCTGGCCATTCGCATCGGACGGATTTTTGAAGAGCTGGACTTCACCTTCTTCGAGGAACCGTGCCAGCCGGAGGATGAAGAGGGGCTGGCAAAGGTCGCGGGACACATTCATATTCCCGTCGCCTCAGGCGAGCGGCTTTCCTTCCTTCCTGAATTCAAACGCCTTCTGACGCGCGGATGTGCGAGCATCCTTCAGCCGGACATCGGTCACAGCTGCGGTTTCGGCACGGCGCTGAAGGCTTCGCATCTGGCGGAGGCGTTCAACGCGTTTATCGCTCCACACGGGCCCATGAGTCCTGTCATCACCACGATTTCGCTCCATCTGGACTCGATCATTCCGAACTTTCTCATACAGGAGCGTCTTTTCCTCAACGACTGGCGGAATGAGGTCATTACGGAGCCGATCCGGGTGGAGAACGGTTATGTTAGACTCAACGACAGGCCGGGCTGGGGAATCGAACTCAATGAGGAGCTCTGCCGGGCGCACCCGGCGGAGACGCCTTACACCCCGCAGCTCTACCGTCCCGACGGTTCGGTATGCGACTGGTGATGCTGATACCGCAGAAAAAACATCTGAAAGGAGAGAGGGATTCCCATGAATGAATTTGCCAACAGGACCGCGCTTGTCACCGGCGGTTCGCGCGGGCTCGGAGAAGCCTTCTGCCGTCTGCTTGCCGCGGAGGGCTGCCGCGTCATTGTGAACTATGCCCACGGAGCCGGAGCGGCGGAAGCCGTCGCTCGGGGCATCCGCGGGACCGCTGTCCAGTGCGATATTTCCAATGAACGCGATGTCCGGGAAATGTTCCGGGAAATCGGTCCCGTTTCCATTCTTGTCAACAACGCGCGGATCGATCCCTACATGCGCAGTGCGGAGATGAGCGACGGCGAATGGTGGGATGCCGTCATGAACGTCAATCTCAAAGGCGCCTACCTCTGCGGGAAATTCGCCCTGGAAGACATGAAAAAGGCCCGCTGGGGACGTATGCTGCACATTTCCTCCTTATGGGCGTATCAGCCGGCAAATGAACGGATGCTTTCCTATGCCTCGGCAAAATCCGCCATGCACGCCTTGAGCCGCGGCTTTGCCAATCTCGGGGCGGCTTACGGCGTGACATCAAACGTCCTTGCACCCGGACTGATTCTGACGGAGCGTCTGAATTCGCGTCTTACCCCGGAAGCTCTTGCTCAGGAAATGTCGGGAATCCCTCTCGGACGCGGAGCATCTCCGGAGGAAATCGCCCAGGCGGGAATGAATCTGCTTCACTCGGGATTCATCACGGGGGAAATCGTCAACATCAACGGCGGCGCATTTATGCGTCCCTGAACGAAGAAAAAAAAGGGGAGGGGGCCCCCCCGGCGTTCCCCGTGTGTGTTCTTCCGCTGCACTTCTGAGAAGCCGCGTTGAGAGAAGAGGAAAAAGGAGGAGGGGATTTTCCTCCTTCTCCTCCGGGATCTCCGGAGATGAGCGCCTGAGAGAGCACGGAAAAACGCAAATGCCGCGCGGCAAAGGCAGGAACAAAGAAACAGAATTCCGCCGCACTGGCGGGATAAATTTTGAGAGAGGAATGATTTTACATGAAACTGAACGTCCGATTTCTCAGTTCGCTTGAGAAGGTTTTCTGTGAACCGGAACTCAAATCCGAGCCCCTGACGCATCTGACCGCTCTGCGCGGCGAGACCCTTTCCTTTCAGATTGCTTTGAAATCGGAACGGGGCAGCGCACCAGTCTGGGATGTGCTGGAGACGGGAATTCCGGAGTTCGAGATCCGCGAAGCCGCCGTTGTTCCGTGCCTGATGCCGGCCGTCCGCGAGGATCCTTACACGCTCCGGACGACGGCGGGGCTGTATCCGGACCCGCTGGTCCCGCTGTCCGGCCGGATCCGCCTGACGCCCGGCAACTGGCATTCGCTCTGGGTCACGCTGCGTATTCCTGCGGACTTCACGCCGGGGAACTGCCAGTTCCGCATCCGCTTCCGGAACGACACGGAGCTGTACTGGGGCGAATTTGAAAATGAAAACTGCGAGTATACGCTGCCCATTGAAATTCTTTCTCCCGTCCTTCCGGAACAGGAACTTTGCAACATCAACTGGTTTTATGCCGACTGCATTGCCGAATATTACAGGACTCCCTGCTGGAGCGAACGCCACTGGGAACTGCTGGAAACGTATTTCCGCAACATGAGGGCTCACGGGATCACGCATCTTCTTACGCCGCTCTGGAGCGTGCCGCTTGACACAGCAGTCGGGGGGGAACGTCCCACGGCGCAGTTGCTGGGGATCTCGTGGAAGGGGGGGAAATATTCCTTCGACTTTTCTCTTCTGAAACGCTGGATTGACACGGCCAGACGTTCGGGGTTCGAGCATCTGGAAATGTCACATGCCTTCACTCAGTGGGGCGCGGAGGCGACTCCGAAAATCATTGTGAACGGCGAAAAACGTTTCGGCTGGCATGTCAGGGCGGATTCCGCGGAGTACCGTGATTTCCTGGAACAGCTTTTCCCGGAACTGCTGGAATTTCTCAGGAAAGAGGGGTTGGAAGGCAAATGTCTGTTTCACGTATCGGATGAACCGTCTGAAACCCAGCTGGAGAGTTATGCGTATGCCTCGAATCTGCTGAGGAGTCTGCTTCAGGGGAACTATGCTGTGATCGATGCGCTTTCGCATGTCGACTTTTTCAGGAAGGGGCTTGTTTCCACTCCGGTTCCCGTCACGAACGCGCTGGATGAATTCATGAAGGAGGAGAAGATCCCGGAACGTTGGGTCTATTACTGCGGCAACTGGGAGGACGGCGTTCCGAACCGGCAGTTCGGAATGCCGTCCGCGCGGAACCGGATCCTGGGCGTGCTCCTTTTCGTCTACAACCTGGATGGCTTTCTCAACTGGGGATACAACTTCTGGTTCCGGAGTTTTTCCAGAGGCCTTCTGGATCCTTGGAAGGAGACCGAGGCGGGGCGCTCCTTCCGGGGCGGCGGCTCCTTCAATGTGTACCCGGGGGAAAACGGTCCCGTCGATTCCATTCATTACGAAGTATTTTACGAAGCGTTGCAGGACTTGCGAGCGCTCCGGGCTCTGGAGAAAAGAATCGGCCGCGAAGAAGTCCTGCGCATATTGACGGAAGGCCTTTCAGAACCTCTTAGCATGCGGCACTATCCGCGTTCGGCAAGCTGGATTCTGGAAACACGGGAGAAAATCAACCGCCGTCTGGCTATGGAATGAGAGTTTTAAGAGACATGCCGCGTTCTCATCGGCCTGAGTCCCGGTCCGGATGAGATGCTTCTTTCGGGTATTTCTCCCGGATTTGCTGTACCTGAGAACGGGAATGCTTTCTTTCCTTTTTTCCCGTAAAGAAAGGGGGGCGGAGCGTAAATTTTTTTATTTCATTTTTTATTTCAGTTCCACCGTGGCGCCCGGTTCGATCCTGACAGGTTCCCAGTTGTTTTTGATCCAGACCGGAATGGCGGAGGGATTGGAAACCAGTTTTCCGTCGATTCCGAAGATCAGGCGTCTGCATGCCTGCACGTAATCGTAGATTTCGATGTTGGTGGCGTACCAGACGCTGGCGATATCCTTCATCTGTGAGCAGAAGGATTCGATCAGATCCCAGTTTCCGTCGTTGTCGAATTCATAGCTGTGGCCCCAGATGTAAAGGAGATTCAAGCCGTAGGTTTCTTTGACAAGACGTTTTCCGAGTTCGGCGATGTTGGCCTTGTGGTGAGCGGTGGGATGCCATTTCATGAAATCCTCCGGGATATCGAAACGGCCGGTGGACTGGACTGTTCTGGAATAAACGATTCCGAGAGTTTTCAGAATTGCGATGCTGTCGTCGTCATACCTGCCGCAAGGGTAGGATAGTCCGCGGACGGGATAGTGGATGACGGATTCCAGGATCTTGCGGTCCCTGCGGATTTCTTCGATTGTCTGGACTGGGGGAATGCGCGGGTAGTTGTGATGGGTCAATCCATGACAGGCCACTTCATGCCCCGCATAGAGTGCGGGATATTCTTCATATTTGACATGGTCGGGGTTGTCGTTCAATCCTGAATTGAGATGGAAGGTGGCCTTCATGCCGTAGCGGTTGAAGATGTCGACAAGAGTGCGGTCATGAATGGTTCCGTCATCGTAACTGAAAGTCAGCGCCTGGGCTTTGCCTTCGGGAAAACAATAGAGCAAATTCATTGCGGCAGTCTCCTTTTTGTGTATGATGATGTGGAAAGTGTATGTGCATCCGTGTCTGTTCAGGGGGGAGCGTCAGCTCAGGAAAAGCGTTTCGCCGGGAGGAATTTCCCGGACGCCTTCAGGAGTGTCGATCCAGACGGAAAGCACCGAGGGATTCCGGACGAAATGATTGTCCATTGCTGGAATCAGGCTCCTGCACGCCTCGACGTAATCATGGATTTCCATATTCGTGGCATACCAGACGGCGTCGTTGTGTGCCATGAAGTCGCAGAATTCTTCGATGATCTCCCAGTTGTTGTTCCGGTCGAATTCAAAAGCGTGTCCCCAGATGTAGAGGAGATGGAGTCCCCAGGGATTGTTCAGGAAGGCTTTGCCGAGTTCCAGGATGTTTTCCCTGTGATGTGCGGTCGGATGCCATTCCAGCCAGTCTTCCGGAATATAGTTTGTGCGCCGCAAGGACTGCACTGTCCGGGCATAGACGATTCCCAGTGCGCGGAGAACGGATTTCACTTCCTCCGTGTAGGTGCCGAAGGGATAGGCCATTCCGTTGACGGGACAGCCGACGGCCTTCTCCAGCGCGATGCGGTCGCTGCGGACGTCTTCCAGAAGCGATGTGAGGGTGATCTGTTCTTCAAACGGATGGCAGGCCCCGTGACAGGCCACTTCATGCCCGTGATCCAGAAAGACGCTTTTCAGTTCGTCCAGATGGATTTTCCCAGGGTTGTTCTGGAAGGCGGAATTCAGATTGAACGTCGCTTTCATGCCGTGTCGGGTGAAGATTTCGGCAAGGCGGCGGTCGCAGTCGTTGCCGTCATCGTAACTGAATGTCAGGGCTTTTTTTCTCCCCTGAGGGAAAAGGTAGGAAATGGCCATTTTCTTTCTGTCCCATCCTTCTGTTCTGTCTGTTTTTTACCATTGCTTGCACTATGGAGCCGGGAGCGGATTTCATCTTCTCCGCTGCTTTTTCTTCTGTTCCACAATGTCTCTTCCTGAAGAAAAGAAATAATAGAATGTGGAAACGGAAAAACGGAGGGTGAAGAGAGAAAAAGGCGTTTTTCCCCGATCCTGTCCTCTCCAGGGATAAGATGGCGGTCCCGGAAATGAAATGCAAGCCGGAGTCTTTTGAAAAAAGGTATTTTCCCCCGCAGAAAACGGGGGAAAGGGGAGAAATGATGGATATCCCCGGGAAGCGCGCGCGGAAAAAGTGACGGAACTTCCTAGTTGCCGACACTCGCTTTTCCGGCGTCTGATTCGTTCCCCCCGCCGGGGGAGGCGCCGCCGCGCTGCAGGGGGCCGTAGCTGAATTCATTGTGTGTGAAAAAGCGGAATTTGTAGAAGCGCATGTTTTTCCGTGTGCGGAAATTCTGGAGTTTGCCGTCTTCTTTCAGCAGGGAGACGGTGTCCGTCCACCACTGTTCGCGCGGGATGGCCACGATGACGGGTCCGCCTGGGAATGCCTGCGAAATGCTTTTGCAGACCACTCTGGAAAAGGGAGTGTATGTTTTGGAGACGGTATCGAAGAGAACGATGCTTCGTCCGGTCAGGAAGAGTTTTCTCGTTCCCGGGACCGGGAACAGGTCATGTCCCCAGAATTTCCGGTTCTTTTCAACGGGATAGAGCGCTGTCATCTTCAGGGCGGGGAAGGGCTTGCGTTCATATTCCCAGCGGCTGATTCCATCCGCGTCGTCTACCCAGAGGCAGTTCTGTTCGTAATCCCAGACTGTTCCATGGATGTCGGGGAGAGGATAGGACACATGCCTGACCGTCTCCGGATGGAGGGGATCATAGGTACTGAGATCAAAAAGTTCCAGTTTTCCGTCCGCTCCGGATGCCGCGCTCACGACATTGCCGTCCGGCAGCAGTTCGGCGGAATGGCAGCCGCGGGAATAGACGCAGAAGATGGTTTTCTTGTCCTTCATCCGGATGAGGGTCACCGCTCCGCTCGATCCTGTTACAAGAAGATGTGTCATGTTGAGCACCGGTTTCGCATCCGTGATTCCGCCGAACCAGGGAATGCATTGTGCAGGGAGCCCATCCGTATCGAAGACCGGGTGCCAGTTCCAGAGCAGGGCCTGGGGGGTGTCCCAGTCTTCGCATCCGCTGTCAAGAAGAAGAATCCGGGAGCCGTACTGTTCCGTGCCGAGAATCGGAGGAAGGGCGGAGGAAGAGGTGGAAGAGATGGTGTTTGCTGTCGTTGCCGCCGTCGTCGCCGAGGATTTCCCGGACAATGAGGAAACGGGGCCTTCCCCGGAGGCGCTTCCGTAAAGAGGAATGAATGGAAGTGTCGCGCCTGCAAGAAGCGGAGTGATTTTCAGGAACGTGGAAAGTTTCATGCGTGGCTCCTTTTTTTCTGATGAGATCTTTTTTTTTTCAGTTTGTTCCGTTTCCTTGAGTGAGTGTCATGAATCACTGAAAACCTCTTGGATTTCAAGATGTTTAAATTTCCATTCGCCTTCCTTGCGGAGGAGGCCGGCGGAAAGTTCCCGGATTTCCCGGACTTCTTCTCCGTTCGTCAGCCTGCCGGTCAGGACGGCGGAAAAATGGACGTGGGCCTCTGTATCGGAAAGAATCTCGAATTCATAATCGAGAAAGTCGAGTCGGAGTGAGGAAAAGAGTTTCCTAACATTGAAGATTCTCGTCTGGAGTTCCTCTTTCCGGAAGGTCCCTGTCATATGCGAGTCGGGCAGCTCGAAGCTGACGCTGTCGCAGCACGCGGACGCTGCGGCTTTTGCTTTTCCTGCCGCCACGATCAACCCTTCGTTTCCGTTTTTTTCCATCTCTCCGGAAAGGGCGGAAAAAACCTTTTTGATGCGCGTTTCCTCACTTTCTCTGAAGAAAAAAAAGCAGACGCAGAAGACTCCTCCGCAGAGAAGACAGCCAGTCAGCAGAAAAAAGAGCGCCTTCCGGAGGGAAGGCCTTTCCCGTGATGATGCTACCATAAGGGCTTTCCTTTCAGTCGCTTTTTTTCAATCTGGCCGAACTGGTGTTCGGAAAACGGCATGGAACGGTTGTCTCCGACAACATAGATTTTCCCTTTCCCCACCGTGCGCGGCGGACGGTTCCAGTCACACGGATAGCGGACGTACGGTTCCTCCAGTGCTTTCCCGTTGACATACAGTTCCCCCTCCCGGAATTCCACCGTCTCCCCTTCAAAAGCCACGACGCGTTTGAGCAGCATCAGACGATTCCCCGCATAACGCAGAATCACCACGTCTCCACGTTTCGGTTCAGAAAACCAGATTGCGGGAATCCAGCAGAAATTGAATCCTTCCTCCGGATAAGTCGGCATCATGCTTCCCCCGTGAATGAATACAGGCTGGCAGATGAAACGGAAGAAGAAAAAGGCCGCCGCCGCAAGCAGGCCGAGTCGGATGAAAAACAGGCGTTTCATCCGGGGAAGGAAAAAGCGTCTCAGCAGATTTCCATCCTCCCGGAGGGAAGGCGGAACCTTTGTTTCCGTTTCCTTTTTTCCGTCTTTCCCGTCGGCAGGAGATGCTGTTCCCGTTGTCCCTGAAAGATCCCGGTCCATTTTTCCGCTGCGTTCTCCGTTCCCCGGTTCCATTCATTATCCCGTGATCTCTTCCCGCAACAAAATAATACCTTCTCCGCGGAAAATCAAGGAATCAGGCAAAGAAAGAAAAACAGAGGCAATAGAAAAGGAAGGGGCAGGGGACTGATGATCTCCGGCGAGGATTTTGTTTTGACGCTTTCCTCCTTCATAAGATAAGAAAGAAAAAAACAACCCAATCCCTAACAAAAGGAAAATGAATCATGCAGATCACATTCAGCAGAACGGGCATGGAGTCCATGACGCTCGACATCATCCCGGGAACGCTCAGGCTTAACGATGAATGCGTTGATGCCGGAGACTCCTCCATCCCGAAAATCCGGAACGCCAGGGGCGCTTCCGGCAGCTGCAGCGTCCTGATTGACGATGAAAATTTCACATATGAAAAGGCTGTTTTGCTGATTTCTCCCGCAGGAGCAGGCTCCACGTCGGTCACCGGTGCGGCGACGTGTCATGATGCCATCGTGGATGTCAGCATCACGGGAAGCGGCGTCCAGACCGCCTCCATCAGCTGGAAAGGCGCCGTCTCCGCCGGCAATTCCTGAACTCGTACTCCGGAATTCCCGGTTCTTTCTCCAGGGAGGATGTCCATTTTCCCCTCCTCCTTCTCCTCATCATCATGATCATCATCATGCTGCTGCACATTTTCCATTCTGTTTCCATCATCCCCCCGGGCTTCCCGTGTATTGTGGGAACAGAAGTGCATTATCGGACACCGGGGCGGAAACAAGGCAGGCAGAATCAATCCGATCGGCAAAAAACGATTTCCAGACAAACAGAAAAGAAAGGAACTCAACAGAATGTCCTCCTCCCGTATCGCCTTCAATAAAGTTGTCGTCGATTCGACGGCGATCAGCGGAAGCGAATTCGTTTCCGGCAGCGGCCTTCTTTCTCTCCGCGGAAACGACAAAAGCGTGGCCACCGCCGACGGCATCATTCATTATTTCCGGATTTCCCTTACTCCGGAACTTTCCTTCCAGGTGTTCGGAGACAAAATTTCCCTTTCCTCTCCTCCTGGCGAAGCGGTCTCCGTGAGCGTCTATCAGAATGAGAAGCAGATCTATACATTCCAGGGACTTGTGACTGTAACGCGTTCCAGCGATCCGGACCTTTCCACCATCAGTATTTCCGGGAATCCGGAATTCTGATTTTCCCTTTCATTTCAAGCCTTCCCATCTGAATGATTACGCCTCCCCTGCCGAAAGTGCCGAAAGGGACAGGGAAGGCGTTTTTTTCTTTTCTTCCCTTTTTCTTTTCCTTCTCTTCTCCCTTCTCCTTCTTCCGGAACTGAAGGGCCGGCCGCCCGCCCGGCAGACGGTTTTTTGCCCGGCTCATGAACTTGTCTCCGGAGAAGGGGACAGGGAGAGGCTGAATCTTCATGGACGGAAGCGGAGAGGGGCCTTTTGTCCCTTCCGGGACCAGGGATCTTCAAAAAGGAAGAGCTGGAAGGGATGTTGTCTTGCCAGGAATTCCAGTTCTGAAACATAGATTCTGAGAAAGGGGAGAAGGGAATTCCTGTCCCGTCCCTGCATGATCGGACGGATGACGGGGCCGTGACGGATGCCGAGGATCCGGTGTCTTTTCCGCCTGACGGCCGAAAGAACCTGAATCGGGCATTGACAGCGTGCTGCGAGATAGAAGGCTGCGATGGGGAATTCCGCCTCTTCGCCGAGGAAAGGGACCCGGACTCCCTTCTGTTCATGACACCTGTCTCCCATGATGCAGACGATTTCCCCCTGTTCGATGGCCTCGCATGCTTCCGGGAGTCCTCCCATGGGCGAGCGGGTGGAAATGCTGCGCCATGGGATTTTCAAGCGGTTGGAAGCAAGGGTCTTTTCCACATTTCTGTTCTGATCCGGTGTGACCAGCAGATTGACCGGACGCGTGGCGATGTTCAGTTCCTGAATCAGCGCCTGCCATGGTCCGAAGTGGGAGAGCAGCAGAATGAATCCCCTGTGTTCCCCGGCATCGAGAGCGGAAAAGGTGTCAGGTGTCTCATATTCCCATTGGAGCATGTTCCCGAGGCGCGATGCAAATGCTTCCAGCAGAGCCTGGCCCTGACTGGTGAACAAAGCCCATCTGCAGTAAAATCTTTTCAGTCGTCCCGCTTCGGGGAAACGGTGTTTCAGATATGCGGAAGCCGCGTCTGCCGCCTTTCTGTCGAAAAGGGCGTAGAAAAAGGCCACTGCCCAGACGAATTCCGCAGCACGGTTCACTCCGAGCAGACGCAGCAGAATTTTGAAAAAGGCAATTCCGGGAGCGGATCCGCGGCTGTCGCTCAGATTGTTTTTGTCAGGACTCATGTTTCAGGAATCTCCTTTGAAGAAAACGGGCGGAAATCCAGACCGCAAGACCGCTCAGAAGTGCGAAAACGGGGCCCAGAATCAGACTGCCGATCAGCCATTCGAGCAGACGTTCCGGACTTTGTGTGACAAGAAGCTCGAAATCCGGATTCGTCAGAAAACTCCCGTGCCTCAGAAAATATCCCGTTTCGATGCAGAGAATGGGAGTCAGCGGCGGCATGAACGGATGCTGAATGGTCAGGGCCATGATTTTGTTCAGGTGCAGTCTGGCCGTCACATAGAGAATCGCAATGGAATGGAATCCGAAGATCGGTAGCACGGCAAGAAGAGTTCCCGCGGCGGCGGAGGCGGCAAGTCCGCCTGGCGTCGTGTGCTCTTTCAGAAGATGGAGGAAAAGTTTCTTCGGGTGAAGGAGAAGGGAGAAGGAGGGGGTGATGTCCTCCTCCCCGCCACGATGTGGAGATATGCCTGCTGCATCGCGTGTGCGGTCCTTTCCCTTTTCCTCCGCGCGGAGCCTCCTCTCCCGGAACGACGGAAGTTTTCTGTGAGGGAAGGGCAGAAGTCTTCTCCCCACCAGACGGCAGTGGGTGAGGGAAATCCGCCAGTTGTCCAGTCCCTTCCTGAAGTGCGAAACCCGTTCCCCCGCGGGGAGGTAACAAATGCGGATCGCCGTTTCCCGGACGGACAGTCCCGCCCAGACCGCGCGAGTCAGAATTTCCGTTTCAAAATCGTAATGTGCCGCAGAACAGCGGATTTCCCGGAACAGTTCAAGCGGATAGGCCCGGAATCCGCTCTGGCAGTCCTGGAGAACGAGTCCGGTTTCGACCCGCATCCAGAAATTGGCGAAATTTCTGCCGAAGCGGCTGGACGCGGGGATCTGTTCGGGCATGGAGTCGAAGTCGCGGACTCCGATGAGAAGGGAATGGGGCTCCTGGCGCATGAGTGGCAGGAAAAGCGGAATGTCTTCCGGGAAGTGCTGCCCGTCTGCGTCGAGAGTGAGCATGTATCCGGTTTCCGGGCTGTGTGTCAGAAGAAAATCAGCGGCGGAAAGCAGCGCGGCGCCTTTTCCGAGATTGCGTTCATGGCGGAGAAAAGGAATCTCGCGTGAACGGCAGAAGGCGGGAATGTCCATATCCGTGGATCCGTCGTCGACAATCAGCAGCGCGGGGCTGAAGCGGAGGGTCCGTTCCAGCACTTCCTCCAGAGTTCCCGCATTGTTGAAAACCGGAATAACTGTGACGAAGAGGGGGGGCTCCCTGTCCGCCGCCGGATCGTTTTTCCCCTCCCGGCCGTTCATGACAAATCCCCTCCTTCCCCTTCTTTTTCCCCTTCTTTTTTCTCTTTCTCTTCCCCTTTCAGGAAACGGTTGACGGCAAGGAGTCCGATTCTGTGAATCATCCTCAGTTCCCTTTGCCGCGCATGAGGCGGATAAATGCAGAATGGATGATCTGCAAAGGCTTCGGAAAGAATTCGGTGCAGTTTTTCCGGGTCGATTCCCGCTGCGAAGTAATAGCGTTCTTCCAGTCCGTCCCACGAATCCGGCAGGAGCTTTTCCTTTTTTGCGAGTTCCAGAAGCGGGGTGCCGGGCAGGATGCGGACGCCGGAAAAGATCAGATGAAAGGCGTTTTTCACGGAAAGAAGATTGCCGATGCCTTCCCGGACGGTGTCCCAGGTTTCCCCGGGTCCGCCGAAAATCAGGTTCGTGGTGACCCGGATCTGCCTGCGCGTGAGGAGTCCGCAGGCATGGGCGGCTTCGCGGAAGGAAAAGGATTTCCCCATTGCTTTGAGTGTGGCATCGCTTGCTGCATCCACGCCGAGTTCCGCGGAGACGAGTCCGCATTCCTTCAGGAGAGCGGCATCCTCATCCGTCAAACCGGCCGGCGTGAGAAAGGCCGAAAAGGGGATGGATTTTTCCCCGCTGCGTTTTTTCAGGATCCTCAGGAGATCCCGGAAGAGCCCTTCCGGATCATTGAAGACCGAGTCCGTGAATGCGAGTACGGCATCGGGATGTTTCCTCTGCAGGGAAAGCATGTCCCTCACGACGGATTCAGGATCCCTTGCCCGGATCGTTCTCCCCTCCAGCGCCGGATAACTGCAGTAGACGCAGCGGAAAGGGCATCCGCGTTTCGACTGGAGAGGAATCACATGGGATTCCCTGCAGTAATACTCCGTGATGTCCTCCTGATAGAGCGGGGCGGACTGGCGGAGAGGCCGTTTGCCGCGGAGCAGACGCCTTACGGGCTTTTCTCCCTTCTCCAGCGCACGGACGAGTTCCCTGACGGATTCCTCTCCTTCCCCCGCCACCGCGTAATCCGCTCCCGAACGCTCCAGCAGCAGATCCGGCAGAAGCGAGAAACCGGCCCCCCCCAGAATCAGCTGTTCCGGGAAATTTTCTTTGCAGAAGCGCGCGACTTCCAGCGGAAAATCCAGAAGACTTTCCTCCTTTTCATCCCTGCTGTTGACCGAATCCACGTTCCGGATTCCGAGTCCGATAAGTCCTGGGCGGAATGTTCTGTAGACTTCGGAGAGTGTTTCCTTCCAGCTTCCGTCCCGTGCGCAGGGGGCCAGATCAAGCTGCCGGACGCTGTGTCCTTCTTCCGAGAGCGCTCCGGCAATCACGCTGATCCCGAGCGGATAAACCGGATAGGGATCTTCGCAGAGATTGGCGGAAATCAGAAGCACTCTCATGGGAAACAGATTCATTCCTGCTGTTTGATGAAGAGTCTTGAGGGCGGAAGCTCGGGATCCTCCAGCAGAGTGCTCCCTTTCGTGAAACAGAAGGCATACAGAATGCCACCGATGAAATGGAAGAGAAGAACCCGTTCGTTTTCATCTTCTTCCAGAAGAAATTCAATTTCATCCCAGAGCAGTTCGTTCCTGTCGAGCGGATCCATGTAATAGGCGGGTCCGTTCAGACCAAGAGAGATCGCCGCCTCGCAGAGCGGGGTGCTTGGAAGAGTGCCGACAAAGAGGTGTCCTCTTCCCAGATGCCGCCCGTTTTCCAGATAATCCCGGTAATAGAGAAGATTCTCCTGATGACAGCCTTCGCGTCCGCAGTCCAGCACGGCGGTCCTGGAAAGACTTGATCTTGAGTATGTTGCTGTCTGTCTTCTCTGTCCGGGAGCGGCTGTTTCCGTTTTGTCTGCGGCGGATTCTGATTTCGAGGGCGTTTTTTGAAAAGGACGGCTCTCCATCCCCATCTTTTTCTTCTTCTCTGCCGCAGGCGCAGCAGTTCCGGGATCGGGATGCGGCGAAGCGGAGGAGATGCGGGAAAAGGCGTCTCGGAAAGCGAGGAGGGCGCCGATGATGTAGGCACGGCTTTTGGAATCGCTCCTCCTGAAATTTTCAAGGCGGGCTTCAGGGACGCCGGGGAGTTCCCGGACCTGCCTGAGCAGATCCTGCCAGTTTCCTCCGGAAAGGAGACCCGGCCCCGGAGAGGACATCTGTTCTCCCGTTCTGTGTTCCAGGTCAATTCTGGATCCTCCTATGAGTTTCCAATGGAATAACTTTGGATTCATTTTGCTTCCTCCAGAATAAGGACTGCGTTGAGTCCTCCGAATCCGGAATTCATCGTGAGAATGCGCGGAACGGAGAGGCGGCGCACTTCTTTGGAAAGCATTTCCTCGGCACCTTCTCCCGGAGTTTCGAGCGAGGTCTGCGGAGGAATCAGCCCCGTCTGCAGCATTTTGACTGCAACGGCCGCCTGAACAATCCCCGCGCCCGCCAGCGTGTGCCCGCATCCGCCTTTGACGGAGATAAGCGGTTTTTTCGGAAGTCCTTTGTAAAGAATATTCAACGCATTGATTTCCATGGCGTCGTTGTATTTTGTTCCGGTGCCGTGGCCGATGACGGCGCCGATGTCTTCCGCTTTCAGGCCCGCCTGAGCAAGCGCTTTCCAGACGGCTTCCGCAAGCATTTCGCCGCTTTCCATGGGAGCGGTGATGTGGACTGCGTCGCAAGTCATTCCCCATCCGCTGATTTTTGCCAGAACATCCCAGCCGTTTTCCTGGGCCTTCTGCGCGCTTGTGAGTCCGAGGATTCCGGCGGAATCTCCGAGAATGAGTCCGGTGCGGTTCTGATCGTAGGGCCGTGAAGGCGTTTCCGTCATGGCCCGCAGGGTCGCGAAGCCGGAGAAGACGAATTCGCTGACATAGTCGCACCCCGCGATCAGGGCGTAATCCAGCCGTCCCGCGCGGATCATGGCTCCCGCCCTCGCAATGGCGCTGTTGGACGATGCGCAGGCGGCGGAAACCACCATCCCGCGTTTTTTCCCGAAACGTTTCAGGGCTTTCTCCAGAAGCGAGTCGGATGTGCAGCGGCCTTCCGGATTTTCCAGCCGTTCAATTTCTCCGAGCGTGCTTGCCAGCATCAGGAGCGCGTCTTCCGGGAAGAGGGAGGCGCATTTGGAAAGATAGTCCAGAAATTGTTCCGGAATGGGCTTCTGCGGATCCAGAAGCCCTTCCGGGACGGTCCCCGCCAGAAGAGAATGAAATTTTTCATTTTGAAAGCGTCTGACGCAGGAAAAGGCGTGGCGCCCTTCCATCAGCCCTTCCCAGCAGGCATCGACTCCCGCCCCATAGGCGCTCAGAAGATCCATGGCAGCGATGACGACGTCATTTGCTTTCAGCATGATGGAACTCTCCTTTTTTCCAGCGTGTCCTGCATTCTTCCCAGAGTTCCGGGGAGAACCAGAGCGGAGTGGCACTCTCAAGTTCAGTGAAGATCTGAACGGTATAGCCTCTGGCGTGAATGGTCCCGGAAGCGCTGTCCCGGAGCGTGTACTGCACGTTGATCCGCGCCCCCTCGTTCCAGAAGAGGGCGGCTTCGGTTTCAAACTCCTCATCCAGACGCAATGTCCTGAAGTAGTCCACGTGGAACTGCACGATGGGGGCGGAAAGGCCCGCATCTCTGAGCTGTTTCCAGGAAATGCCGCATTTGCGCGTCAGTTCCGTATGCGCCTCTTCAAAGAAGGAGGCATAGCGCCCGTGCCAGACGATCCCAAGCGCGTCCACTTCGCTGAAGCGGGCCCGCCGGCCTGTTACACGGACCCGGACGGGCGGGGGAGAGCCTGGATCTGTCCTGAAATAATCCTGAAGTCGTTTCATTCTGTGTTTTTCCTGTGAAAAAGCAGTTGCATGGAGGCGATCTTCCGCTCCCCGAGGAAAAATTCAACATCTGCGCGGAGATGGAGCGGGCGGCGCGGATCTCTGCAGACTGGAAGCGGATCTCCTCCGCGGGGGGATTCCCCGTTTTCCTCTCTGATGATTTCTCCCTTTACAGTCAGTTCGCTTCCCGGATGTACCGGGGCGGTGAATTTTGCGCGTCTGACAGATGCAAGGGTCAGGGCTTCCCCTTTGCAGCAGGGAAAAAGTCCCGTGAATTTTACGGCCGCGGAAATCAGCAGGATTCCCGGAAGCACCGGATTGCCGGGAAAATGACCGGCAAAGACAGGCAGATCCGCCGGAATGCGCAGACTCGCGGAAAGAATGGCTCCGCCCTTTCCGGGGACGGGGGAAAAAAAGTGATCCTGACTGATGAGTTCCATTGTCATGTCCCGTTTCTGTGAATGCGGTGGGTTTTGACGCTGATCCTGTATCCTGCCCGCGGCCTCTCCAGTACCGGATTCTCCGGGAAAAGCCCATGATCGGAAACTATATACCTGTCATAGCGGACTTGCCAGGGATTTTCCGTTCCCGGAGCGGACTTTTTGCGGAGAATCCGCATCGGAGAACCGGCAAAGACATATTCCGTGCCCTCTTCCGAAAGAAGTGTGAGAGTCCGTTCCGTCCGTTTCCCCTCCCTGAGTGATTCAAAGTGTTCATGGCAATAAATCGCCGCCAGGTCCGAAAGGATGGCCGAAGCGGTCCTGCGCGGGTCTTCGGACCAGGGCTGGCCGGGTATCATTTCCCAGCGGCCGGGAACGCCGTCACGGTTCCCTGAAATGTCGTACAGCGTGATGCCGGAGGGCGTGACTGCGGCGGATTCCAGAATCCCTCTCTCGAAATCAATGGAAAGCAGGCAAAGCGCCGTGATCTTCCGGAATCCGTATTCCAGAAGTACGGAGGATTCCAGAAGCCACTTTCCCTTTTGCTCCGGAAAGTCTGCCCCGGAAGGGAAATCCCCGCTGGGAAGAATTGGAAGCGTATTATATTCAAAATTTTCTGTCGTGCATCCGGATCCTGTCCCGGATGCAAGTAAGAGAAGAAGAAGCAGAAGCGGAAGCGCTCCACGGCGGGACGCTTGCTTTGCCGGGTTTGTCCCATGAGCGGCGGAAGCGTTTTGCGTTTCCGCATTCTCATTTCCAAATTCATGGTCGAGTTCATGTGTTCTGCCGTTTTCTTCCAGACTGGCGTCCCCCACTTTCGTTTCCGGGGGAGACTGCGACGGAGATGATTGCGCAGAAAGCGGAGGTGCCTGAGCGGGATGAGACGATGGCAGAGCTTTGCGTTTTTTCAGAGCATGGAGTGCGGGAAGGAGAAAGACCGCTGTCAGACAGGCAAAGAAGATGCCGCAGAGAAGCGTGATTCCCGCGTCCCGCAGCATCGGATGCGTGGTGAAGACGACGGTCAATTCCCTCGCCGCCGCCGTGGCCGCCCTTCCAC